>NZ_JAFCWQ010000023.1:0-45617 GCF_049897665.1 Brevundimonas sp. TWP2-3-4b1
ATGTTTCTCAAAGCTCAAACACAGCCGACGACTGGCTACCCGATACGACAAGACCGCCGACAGCTTCCTCGGCTTCGTCGTCGTCGCATCCATCCGACTGTGGATCAGACACTTTGTCCGCACCACCTAAGCAACTGGATTGCGGAGAGACTTGGCGCAGACACGGCACCGGACAAGGCGCTTAAATGGTTCCGGCGGGACGATTTCGCAGGATGGGCCTCCTGGGCGATGAGCGGGACGCCCTACTCCTGGGCACTGCGTGTTCAGACCTGGCGCATCCCAAAAGTCCTCGGAATCATGCTCGTCGGCATAGCCGTTGGGCGAAGGCTCGCGGCGGGTGGATTCTTCGAGAACCGAAAGCTTTTTGGCAAGGTCCTTGTGGCAGGTCTCGCGGTCGGCGTTCCGGCCACCGCCGTCTATGCCTTCGTGCCAGGCCAAGGTCAGGCCAGCTGGTCTTCGCTGATCGGCACCGTCCCACTTGCGCTGACCCTCGCGGCGGCTTTCGTCCTTGTCTGGCCCCGCGCTCAACCCGTTCTTCGCCACCTTGTCCCGGTGGGGCGGATGGCCTTAACCAACTACCTGACCCACTCCATGATTGGCTTGATCTTCTTCTACGGAATTGGCTTTGGACTGGCCGGGACGCTCAGCCCTCCCTTCTTTTATGGTGTCGCGCTCCTGATATTCGGCGGGCAGATGCTGTTCTCCCGTTGGTGGTTGGACCGTTACGAGCAAGGGCCTGCCGAGGCCCTCTGGCGCTCCGCCACCTATGGCTGGGGACGCAAACCATTGAAGACTGACTCCGCCGGGTGAGTTGCACCCGGTTTTTGGACACCAATTCTGAGTGCTTTTGGCTCTGATCGCGGTCTACAGCGGACGTTCCTGACCGCCGCTATGGGTCGAATCCTGTCTTTGCCTTTCCCTCCAAAAGCGGACGCTGCAGCCGAACCATGAAAGACGCCAGATAGGGCAGTGCCCAGGGCGAGTTGCTCTGTCAACTTTTCAATGCCGGCGAGGGCTGGTTCTCGTTCGAGTTTCGGGTCGATCCCGGTGTCGTCGGACTGACGGAGCTTTTCCTGCCGCTCGAAGTCTTCGGGCCTCGACCTGTCGTCACGATCGCGGGCGAGGAAAACGTTCATTGCACCTATGGCGACCAGACGGTCACTTTAGGGTTTGGATCAAACCCTTTATCGCGAACCATTTCGGTGGACATGATCAGTAGCAAAAATCGAAACGCTCAACCCAGCATTCCGCCTGCTTTGAACCGCTGAAACCGTCAGGTAACTGATTAGTCGACGCCGGATAGCGCGATGCGTTGCATGCCACCTATTCGGTCCGAGGCTTGAGTAAACGGCTCGAACCTATTCGACCTTGTCTCGATAGCGCTACGCTGGCGCAATAACTCTCGGTTTTGTCCACGGGGGCGCTGCGAGGACTCACTTCAAGCGACGAAGCTCTCGAAGGCGATCAGACCGCCGATCGTGGCCGCCAGATAGACCACAAGCCATAGACTTTGAGGATCGATTTGGCCGGGAACCGTGCTCCAGCCGTCGATCGACTGGGGGGCTCCGCTGGCCGCAAACCGGGCGCGCTGACCTGGGATGGAATACGGCGACCAGTCCGGCTGTCTGCCTGACAGGATTAGGCTTGCGATCCAGCCGACCGCCATCGTCGTGCCCCCGCCGATCAGACAGTACCACGGCCAGGCGATTTCGGTCTTCGTCGCCACCGCCCAGATTACGCCGAAGCCCACTGCCACGCCGACCAAAAGCCCTTTTTCAGTGGTGTGCTTTGAGAAGAAGCCGAGGCCGTACATACCCAGCTTGGCCCCGACGAAATAGCTTCCGATCTTGGACAGCACTTCCAGGATCGAACCGCTGGAATGGGCATAGAGAATGGCCGGGATTATGATGACCGCGCCCCAGACCAGGGTCATCCAGCGCGTGGCCGCCAGATAGTGGGCGTCGCTGGCGCCCTTTTTGAAATACCGCTCGTAGAAGTCGACGACGCTGGCGGTCGCCATGCTGTTAAAGGCCGAGCTGAGAGTGGACATCGATGCTGCCAGCACCGCCGCCGCCAGAATTCCCAGCAGGCCCGGAATCTTCGAATCCAGCGCGAACTGCAGGATGATCTCGTTCGTGTTCTCGAACGGACGCCCCTGATAATAGCCCCAGGCCAGAACCCCGATGAAGAAGAAAAGGAAATAGATCGGGAAGGCGGCATAGCCCATCAGCAGATAGGACTTCTTGGCGTCGCCGATGGATTTCGCGCCGAGCGTCCGCTGCACCATCATCTGGTTGGCACCATAGACGGTGACGTGGAACAAGGTCATGCCGATTAGGCCTGACCAGATGGTGGTCGGAATGGTTGCGTCCAGCGTTGGGTCGATGGCGCTAAGGCGGCCGGCGGCCTTTAGGTTTGCCAGCACGTCGCCAATCGGTTCCGGCATCAGGACGATCATCGCCACCATGATGACGATGGCTCCTCCGAACAGGACGGCGGCCTGAAAGACGTCGGTCCAGATCACCGCCAGCATGCCGCCCATGGTCGTATAAATCAGTGCCAGAATGGTGATGGCGACGATCGCCCAGGGGATCGGGATCCCGGTGATGAACTGAAGCACCAAGGCGGTAGCATAGAGGATTGCGCCGGTCGAAAGACCCTGGGTAACGAGGAAGATGGTCGACATGACCGCCCGCGATGTCGTTCCAAAGCGCCTCTCTTGGTACTCATAGATCGAAGCGACGCCTGAGTTGTAGAAGAAGGGCAGGAAAAACGCGGTCACCCCCAAGATGACGATCGGATAGTTCAGGTGGATGGCGAGAGCCGCCAGACCATCGGAATAGGCCCAGGCAGGCGCGCCCAGGAAGGACAGCGCGCTGATGTAAGTGGCGATCACAGACACGCCAATCGCCCACCAAGGCGTCTTGCCGCTGCCGACGTTGAACTCCTTGGCGGTCTTCACATTGCGGCCGAGCAAGAAGCCCATGACCAGGTTGGCGGCGATGAAGACTAGGACGATGCCCCAGTCCAGCGGGGAAAAGGTCATCCGAGTTCTCCGAAGATGTCGTGGCCGGATTGCAGCATGACGTGAGGCACGTCGATGAAGACCCAGTTTTCCTTCAGCACGTCACCCTCGCGGCGCCACCAGTCCATGACCCGCATGGTGATCTGACGTCCTGTGCCCGGTACGCCCAGCCAGGGTCCGGCGTGTGTGGCGGTGATGCTGGGCCAGCCGGTCGAGGCGACATAGGTCCCGTCGGCGAAGCGCGCCTTGTGATTGCCGCCTACCCGGTCGGGGAAAGCGGTCAGAAAGGGCTTCTGGTGATAGCGCTGAAAACCGGTGACGCCCCGGTTCGAGCCGATGCCGCCGGGGCCGTACCACAGCATGTTGAGGCTCCAGTATTGTTCCATCCCCATCCGCTTAAGGTCTCCCTCGACGTATTTGTGCAGGCCGAAGATCATGGCTTCGACGAGGGCGAGCGACGCCTCGGTTTCTGAATGCGGGGCCGGGTCGAAGCGGACGCCGTCCTGGGTGATGGGGGCGGGGAAGATGTCGGGGACGCCTGCGGGCAGGGCGGGCAGGGGGCTGATCCCGGCCTGGCGCATCAGGTCAATCAGGTCGTGGATTGCGAAGACCTCGGCGATCTGGTCGCCCTCGATCCGATAAAATTCGCCAAAGCGCATATTGACCAGACCGTCCGTGGCAGGGATGCCGAGCCAGGGGCCTGTCATGGTCCCTTCGATCACGCCGAGCGCGCAGACCCAGTCGGCATCCTTGAAACGGCCCGCCATCAGGGCATAGGTCCTGCGCTGAAGGTCGGGGATAGCGGCACGGAGCGGACCGACCAGACCGGCGATCAGGCCCTCGGCGCCCTGAAGCTCGTTCATCGGGTGGACGGCGTGAAAGACGGCATCGGGCGTCAGCGCCGCGCGCCAAAGGGCCGCCGCCTCTATCGGATCGGCGGCGTCGAGGCGCTGGAACAGCTTCCAGATCAGGCGCTTGCGGTCGGCATCGGTCATGCGAGGTCTCGGGTCATTGGGCGGTCCATCCACCATCTGCCAGCAGGCTGGAACCGGTGATCAGCGAGGCGGCAGGCGACAGCAGGAAGATGCAGGCAGCCGCTACCTCTGCCGCCGTGCCGACGCGACCCAGCGGGATGCGGTCCAGCACGAACTTGCCGAAAGCCGCATCGGCCAGCATGGGGGCGGTCATGGGCGTCTCGATGAACGTCGGGGCCAGGCTGACCATGCGAATGCCGTGCGGGGCCAGTTCGACGGCGGCGGCCTTGGTCAGGCCCTCCAGCGCGTGTTTGGTCAGGCAGTAGACCGTGCGACCCGGGGAGCCGACGTGGCCCATCTGGGACGTCATGTTGACGATCACGCCGGATCCTTGCGCCACCATCACCTTCGCCGCCGCCTGGGCCGTCAAAAAGGCAGCGCGGACGTTGAGGGCCAGCATGGCGTCCAGGGTCTCGATGTCGACCTCGGTGAAGGGTTGCGGTCGGTTGAACCCCGCGTTGTTTATCAGGCCGTCCAGCCGGTGCAGGGCTGCGACGCGGGCGTGGAAGGCGGGGTCGGTCGCGTCCATGATCCAGGGCTCGATCCGGCCGGGGCGGCTGTTCGCGAGGTCGGTCAGGTCGCTTTCAGAGCGAGCGACCGCGATGACGTCGCCGCCCGAGTCCACGACCGCTTCGGCGCAGGCGCGACCCAGGCCCCGGCCGGCGCCGGTGATCAAGACGCGAAGGCCTGTCAGGTCGCTCACGCGGTGGGGGCGAGCGCGCGAGCGCTGCTGCTTGCCATCGCGCTACCCGTCCGGCCGGTGGCCATGTCCGGTTGTCGGGACACTGTTGGCAGAAGCCGGCTCATCGCACCCTCCGTGTATTCCAACGCCTCTTGCATTCGAATGCAACAAATCTAGACTGACCTCAATTCGAAGCGGTGCGCAAGCGCCCACAGCGATCCGGGAGGAAGTCTAGATGGTCCGTTGGCTGAAGGAAGGTCGCTCGGTCGAGGCCGTGAAGGCCGATGGCGCGCGTGTGCGCGAAACCGTCGAGCGGATGCTGGGCGACATCGAGGCCGAGGGGTTGGAGGCCGTCCGTCGCTATTCCCGCGGCCTCGACAAATGGGACCGCGAGGATTTTCGGCTCAGTGAGGACGAGATTCGCGCCGCCTATGCCGCCCTGTCCGAGCGCACGGTCGACGACATCCGCTTCGCCCAGGCCCAGGTCCGCAACTTCGCCCAGATCCAGAAGGATGCGTTGCGCGACGTCGAGGTCGAGACCCTGCCCGGCGTGATCCTGGGTCACAGGAATACCCCGGTGAACGCGGTCGGGGCCTATGTGCCCGGCGGCAAATATCCGTTGGTCGCCTCGGCCCACATGGGCGTCGTCACAGCCAAGGTGGCAGGGGTGAAGCGTATCCTGTCGGCCGCGCCGCCTTACGACGGCCAGGCCAATCCGGCGATTGTTGTGGCCCAGCACATGGCCGGGGCCGACGCCATCCTGGCGCTCGGCGGTGTTCAGGCCATCGGCCTGATGGCGCTGGGGGCCAAGGGTGGCGCGGGTGGCGATATCGAGCCGGTCGACATGCTGGTCGGGCCGGGCAATGCCTATGTCGCCGAGGCCAAGCGCCAGCTGTTCGGCCGGGTCGGCATCGACCTGCTGGCCGGACCGACCGAGACCCTGGTCATCGCCGACGACAGCGTGGACGGAGAGTTGTGCGCCGCCGACCTGCTGGGCCAGGCCGAGCATGGACCCAACAGTCCGGCCATCCTGCTGACCACCTCCGAGAAACTGGCGCGCGACACGGTCGCCGCTATCGAGCGCCAGCTGGAGTGGCTTCCCACTGCCCCGATCGCCTCGGTCGCCTGGCGCGACTATGGCCAGATCATCCTGGCCGACAGCGATGCGGAGATGGTCGAGATCGCCGATCGGATCGCGTCCGAACACGTCCAGGTCATGACCCGCGACCCGGACTATTTCCTCGCCAACATGACCAACTACGGGGCTCTGTTCCTCGGGCACCTGACCAACGTCAGCTATGGCGACAAGGTGATCGGCACCAATCACACCCTGCCGACCATGCGTTCGGCGCGTTATACGGGCGGACTGTGGGTGGGTAAGTTCATGAAAACGTGCACCTATCAGAAGATCCTCACACCGGCCGCCAGCGTCATGGTGGGTGAATACTGTTCGCGCCTGTGCGCCATCGAAGGGTTTGCAGGACACAAGGAACAGGCCGATATTCGTGTCCGCCGGTATGGCCAGAAGGACGCCGCCTGATCCATGGCCCCACGCGACCCCGATCGCCGCGCAGGACGCGCCACCAGCTATGACGTGGCCAGGGTCGCAGGCGTGTCCCAGTCCGCCGTCAGCCGCGCCTTCTCGCCCGGCGGAAGCGTGTCGGACGAGACGCGCGAGCGCATTGTGGAAGCCGCCCGCAGCCTGGGGTACCGGCCCAATGCCATCGCGCGCGGACTGATCACGCGGCGGTCGAACCTGGTGGGCCTGATCCTGCCGTCGATGGCCAGCCTGTATTATCCCGAGATCATGGTGGAGATCACCGCCGAGGTTGCCCGGCGCGGGGCTCGTGTCCTGCTGATCACCGTCGATACGGCCGCCGAGGTCGGGGCGGCGCTGGAGGGGCTCTGGAGCTTCCAGGTCGACGGGGTGATCGCCGCCACGGCGATGACGGCGGTGCAGCTCGAGGACTTCGAACTGCACCGGACGCCGGTGATCTTCTACAATCGGGCGCCGCCGCACCATGCGGGCAATTCGGTCGCTGTCGATCACGCGGACGGTGAGGGGCGGCTGGTCGAGAGGCTGTGGCAGGCTGGGCATCGGCGGTTCGCCATGATCACCGGTCCGGACGAGTCCGAAGTGGCCCAGCAACGCGCCGCAGGTGCCCGCGCCACCCTGGAACGGCTGGGGGGATGCATCACCGCCGTGACGCCCGGAGACTATCGCTATGAGAGCGGGATCGAAGCCTTCGGTCGGCTGTGGACTGGTAGTGAGCGGTTCGACGTCGTCCTTTGTGCGAACGATGCCATGGCCCTCGGGGCGATGGACGCCGCGAGGCTGAAGCATGGCCTGCGCATTCCCGAGGACGTGTCGGTGGCCGGGTTCGACGGCTTCAACGCCGGTCGCTGGCTGGCCTATCAGCTGACAACCGTTCGCCAGCCGATCGGCGCTCTGGCGGCGGCGGCGGTCGAGATGCTGTTCGCGCGGATCGAGGATCCCGATACCGCCCCAGAACGCCGACTGTTCAGCGGCGAGATCGTGCCGGGGCGGTCGGCCCGGCTGGCACCGAACAGCGGCGGATGATCCCGGTCGTCCTGGCCCCGGGGCTGCTGTGCGATGGTCGGCTGTGGTCAGCGATGCGGCCGGATCTGCTCGGCGACATCATCAGCGTCGATTTCGCCGACGACGACTCGATCCAGGCCATGGCCATGCGGATTCTGGCGGAGGCTCCCCTCCGGTTCGTGCTGGCCGGCTTTTCGATGGGCGGCATGGCCGCGATGACGGCGGCGGCCTGGTCGCCGGAACGGATCGCGGGACTGGTCTTGATTGACACCCACGCCGAACCCGAGACACCGGATCGCTCCGAACGCCGTGCCCGCCAGATCGCCACCGCCGACGCCGGCGGTTTCTCCAGGCTGGTGCGCGAGGAGCTTAAGCCCCACTATTTCGCCGCCCCGGACGATCATGAGGGCGCGCGCAAGCTGGTGTCCGACATGGCGCTGGAGGCCGGCGCCCTGCAGTTCCGGCGTCACGTCCAGGCGCTGATGACGCGACCCGATCCGGCGACCCTGCTGGAGGCCCTGACCATGCCGGTCACTGTCCTGACCGGCGAGGCCGATGGACTGGCGCCGCCGTCTGCCGCGCGACACCTGGTCGACCGTCTGCCGGACGCGCGTCTCGTTCTGATCCCCGACTGCGGCCACATGGCCCCGCTGGAAGCCCCGGCCGTCGTCGCGGCAGAGATCAATCGCCTGTGTCGCCAGCCGGAGTTCGCATGAAGACCTCGACCGACCGTATCCTGACAACCCATGTCGGCAGCCTGCCGCGCCCCGCCGCCGTCGCCGACGGCCTGTTCGCGCGCGAGGACGAGGATCCGGCGTTTAACGCCGCCGCCTTCGCGCCGGTCGTCTCGAACGCCGTGGCCGCGGCCGTCGCGCGTCAGGTCGAGATCGGGCTGGACGTCGTCTCGGACGGGGAGATGAGCAAGATCTCCTACGCCACCTATGTGAAGGACCGGCTCAGCGGCTTCGGCGGCGACAGCCCGCGCCGGGCCCCGCAGGATCTCGAACAGTTTCCGGGATTCCTGGCACGTCAGGCGTCGGGTGGTGGCACCCCGACCTATCGCCGGCCCATGTGCGTCGGCCCCATCGCGGTCGTCGACGACGGGCCGCTGGATGCTGACATCGCCAACATGACCAACGCCGTCACGGCAGCCCGGCCGACCGAGGCCTTCCTGAACGCGGCGTCGCCCGGGGTGATCGCCCTGTTTCAGCCCAACGGCCACTATCTGACGCAGGACGCCTATCTGGAGGCCCTTTCGGCGGCGATGCGATCGGAATACGAGGCGATCGTGGGGGCGGGCTTTCTGCTGCAGATTGACAGCCCCGACCTGGGCGTCGGCCGACACATGATGTTCAAGGACCTGCCCGAGGCCGACTATGTGAAGGCCTGCGAGGGCCATCTGGAGGCCCTGAACGAGGCGCTCGCGAATGTCCCAAGGGAGCGGGTCCGAATGCACGTCTGCTGGGGCAATTATGAAGGCCCGCACCACTGCGACGCGCCGTTCGACACGGTGTTCGGGCTGGCGCGCAAGGCCAAGGTCGGAGCCATCCTGTTCGAGGCGGCGAACCCGCGTCACGGCCACGAATGGACCTGGTTCCGGGACAACAACCTGCCCGACGACCTGGTCATCATCCCCGGCGTGATCGATTCTACGACGAACTTCATCGAGCATCCCGAACTGGTGGCGCAGCGGATTGAGCAGTATGCGCACCTGGTCGGCCGGGAGCGTGTGATCGCGGGCGCAGACTGCGGCTTCGGTACTTTCGCCGGGTTCGGACCGGTCGATCCGGACATCGCCTGGGCCAAGCTGGGAGCCTTGGTCGAGGGGGCCGCTATCGCCTCGGACCGTCTGTGGAAGGCGCGGTGAACGTCGCCGCCGACTTCAAGCGTCGGCTTCTGGCGGGAGAGCCTCTGCTGGGCACCTTCGTCAAGACCCCGCATCCCTCTGTCGTCGAGGTTCTGGCCCAGACCGGGCTGGATTGCCTGTGCCTGGACGCCGAGCATGCGCCCTTCGACCGGGTCGATCTGGATCGGGGTCTGCTGGCGGCGCGCGCCGGGGGCATCGCCGCCCTGGTCCGCGTCGCATCGGGCCAGCCGCACGATATCCTGAACGCCCTGGATCTGGGCGCGGCGGGGGTCGTGGTGCCACATGTCCGCTCAGCGGCGGAGGCTGAGGGCGTCGTGCGGGCCTGTCACTACGGTGCCGGCGGGCGGGGCTATGCAGGCGGTACGCGGGCGTCCGGCTATGTGAGTCCGCCGATTGGCGAGCGGCTTGCGCGGACGCGGACCGAGACCAGCGTCATCCTGCAGATCGAGGACATCGAGGCGCTGGATCACCTTGACGCCATCGCGGCGGTTCCTGGCGTGGACGCGGTCTTCATCGGCCGCATCGACCTGACGGTGGCCTTGGGCGAGACCGATCCAAAGGCGGCCAGGGTCATGACGGCCGTATCGGACATTGTGGCGGCCTGTTGTGCAGCGCGTCGCACTGTCGGCATGTTCACCCCCGATCTGGGCGAGGTGCCGAATTGGCGAGAGCGGGGCGCCAGCCTGTTCCTGCTGGGGGCCGACCACGGCTTCATCCGCGCCGGCGCGGCCCTGCTTCGGTCCGACGTCGGCTTCTGAACCGGGTAAAAAGGGGGCGGCCGAAGCCGCCCCCGCAAGGCTCGATTGGGGTCGCGTCGATCAGTAGGCCGCGCTCAGGCGGACCCCGTACATGCGGGGCGCATCGTAGCTCTGGTTCAGGCCCCGCGAGCCGAAGGTGGCCCGGTTCAGTGTGACCTCGTCGCCCACGTTGTTGGCGAAGACATCGACGCGATACTTCTCGCTGGCGTCGACCCAGCTGACGCGCAGATCGACTTTGGCGAAGGCGTCCTGAAGGTCCAGCGAGGTGTTGGTGTCGGTTAGGTAGTAGGCGTCTGAATACAGCAACGTCGCCGAGGGCGTGATGACCGACCCATCCCCAAGCACAAAGTCGTATCCCACCTGTCCCGTAAGCTTGATGCTGGGGCTGTAGGGAACGTCGTTGCCGGAGTAGTTCAGGAAGCCCGTGTAGTTCGAGGGGGCCGGGACGTTGCGATAGTCGTCGTACTTCGCCTCCATCAGGGTGGCTGAGAAGGCGATGTTCAGGTTGTCGATCGGCACGGCCTGAACCTCGATTTCCAAGCCCTGGCTGTGCGCCTTGGCGGCATTCAGGATCACCGAGGTGGTCGTGGTGCCGGTCCCGGTGACGATCAGGAACTGGTTCTGGACCTGCAGGTCTTCGAATTCGTTGCGATAGGCCGACAGGTTGATCTGGAGCCGGTCGTCCCAGAACCGGTTCTTGGACCCGACCTCATAGGCCGTGACCGTTTCCGGTCCGAAGGCCCCTGGCAGCGCCGGATTGGTGAAGAAGCCGGAGTTGAAGCCGCCCGAGCGGAAGCCGGTCGAAACGGTGGCGTAAAGCATGTTGCCGGTAGCCAGATGGTATTCGGCGTTGGCGCGCCAAGTCGTCTCGCTGAAGGTAAAGTCGAATTCCTGACCCGTCGGGGTGACGGAGGTCAGGCGCTGGGTGCCATTGGTGGTGGCGTTGGCGCGGCGGATGACCTTCTGGTCTTCTGTGTAGCGCACGCCACCCGTAACCCGCAGGCGGTCCGGGATGACCCAGTAGGACGCCTGACCAAATACGGCGTTGGAGGTCGTCTCGGGTAGGCCTGCCGCGAAGGCGCAGCCGGCTGTGTTGCGCGCCAGCGTCGGACAGCTGGAGAAGAACGAGGCCGTCACGTCTTCGTTGAAGTAGAAATAGCCCGCAATCCAGTCCAGCCGGCCCTCGCCGTTGGAGGCGATCTGCAGCTCTTGGCTGAAGCTTTCGAGCACATCCTCCTGCGCGTCCACGGCACCCAGCCGCAGCGAGAAGTCGTTGTCGGCGTTACGGAACACCGAGAAATCCGTATGGCCGGTGATCGAGCGGACTATCACCGGGCCGAAATCGTAAGAGATGTTGGCGCTCCAGGCATCCTGCTCGAGATCCTGCACCAGCTTGGTGTCGCCGCCGTAAAACAGCGGATCGGGGTTGATCGGAATACCCTCGACCAGAGGTTGGCCGGTGCGGGGAATATCGTAGCGCAGCAGATACGGCCGGCCGTTCAGGTCGAACGCGCCCGTTGTCGGGTTCACGAAGATGCCGCCGACCCGATAGCCGAAGGCCGCGCCGCCCGTGCCTTGTTCGTTCCAGTGACTGTAGCGCAGGACGGCCTCAAACTGCGGCGTCGGCGCGAAGCGGACGCCGATGCGGGCATAGCTGGTGTCGCGGTTGAAGATGTCGAGATCGGAGGTGACGCCCTTCACATAGCCGTCCATCGTCTCGCGCAGGGCCGCGATCCGGAACGACAGCATGTCGTTGACCGGGACGTTCACGAACCCTTCGACCGACTGGCGGTCGAAGCTGCCAAGCGTCAAGCTGGCCCCGGCGTCGAAGTCCTGACCCGGCTCATTGGTGGCGATGGCAATGTTGCCGCCGAAGGTGTTGCGTCCATACAGGGTGCCCTGGGGCCCGCGCTGAATCTCGACCCGCGCCACGTCGACGAACGGCTCGTTCGCCTGGGAGGCGCGGCTGCGATAGACGTTGTCGGTGAAGTAGCCGATCGACGGATCACCCGAGACGCCGACGTTTTCGGTCCGGACGCCGCGGATGGCCGGGCGGGCGTCCGATCCGGACTTGCCGAAGGTGAAGCCGGGCGTCAGGATCTCGACGCGCGACAGATCGCGGATGTCGTTGTCCCGCAGGGTTTCGGACGTCAGTGCGGTCACCGCGACCGGCACGTCCTGCAGGTTCTCGGCCCGTCGCTGCGCCGTCACGACGATGTCGTCGACGGCCGAGGCCTGGTCGCCCGTCTGAGAAGCGCGCGCGGTCTGGGCCAGGGCGGGATGACCCGCCGCCAAGGTCAGAACCGCGATCGAAACACCCGCCAAACCGTACTTGTTCGCCATTGTTCTAACCCCCATTGCCGTCCGTCTCCGGATCACTGAACTGAAGACTGCATTCGAATGCTTGTCTTGTCCACGGGTTTTGCATTCGAATGCAGAGAGCGTGTCGCAAAAGAAGCACAGTGTAGGGTGCAAGCCCGGAACTAGAGGCGCGGCGTCCAGCCGCGACGCTGCCCAGCCGCGCGACCCGCACCATCTGTGCGGTACAGGGTGGCGGCCTCATCGACGACGACCAGCCCGTTGAATGCAATCGGGACAGGCCGACCCTTGGTCGCTTCGCCTTCCAGCCGCGTCAAGCCGATGACCCGCCCGCCCATCGACGCGGCGCGCAACACCACGGGTCTGAACCGGGCAAGATCCAGCCCCGGCCAGTCGCCCACGGCAGTCGCCAGGTCGTCGCGGTGCTCGGGGCGAAGGTCGGGGTGATCAGCGGGTTCGAACCGCACCGATCCGCCTGCCTGATTCAGGTCCGGGTCGACCGGAATGTTCAGTACCGAGGGCGGATCGAGCGTTTCCTGTTCGCCCAGGATCCACAACCTCTGCACCAGGCCCCGGCCAAGATCCGCAACGACCGCGTGGTCCGCATCCATCCAGAGGCCCAGGCGATCGGTTTCGATATCCAGATCGGCGACCGCCAGAGAGGGTCTCAGCGCCGCCAGAAGCCCGCCGATCGCCTCACGTCCATAGACCTGTCCGCCCCGGCCCTCGAACCGACAGGTCTGGAGGACGGGGGGGCCTTCGCCGTGCAGCAATGTGCCCAGGACCGTCATGCGCCCAGGCCTCCGGCCAGCTGACGCAGCAGGGCCAGTTCGTCGAATACGGTGACGTCCTCGACCACCCTGCCGTCCCTCACTCGATAGTGGCTGACGCCCAGGATCAGCAGGTCGCGTCCGGTCGCCCGGCCATGGACGCCACCCCGAACATGGCGGCCCGCCAACGACCAGCGCAGGGCGACGGCGATGTCATCGTCGGGCAGGCCGGTCGCGGCCCAGTGGTCGATGACCAGACGGGGGGCTTCGAGTTGGGCGGTCACCTGGTTCATCGCTCCGATCCAGCCGCCGCGCCCGAACCACCGCCGCCCCGAGGGCCAGACGCCCTCGACCGCCACGGACAGACTCTCGGCCGCGCGACCCAGGTCGCCCTCATTTACGGCGGTGGTCAGCATGGCTGTCAGCGGCATCGCCGGGTGGTCATCCGGCACGGCATCGACAAGCCCACGGCCCGAGCGGACCCGTTCGATTTCGAGACCGCGCCAGGCGTGAACCTCCGGGTCCAGGGCCTGATCCGCCTCGGCCTGGGCACGCGCCACAGTCCACGGGTCGAGGCCGAGCTGGCGCGCGAGCTGGGCATTGTCGCGGACCAGCCACTCCTCGACGATCCGGTTCTCGCGCACCATACAGTCGGCGATGGTCGTGACCTGAGCGCGCAGCCCGGTCGCGGGCCCGAAGGCGTCGTCGCCCAGATGGCTCATCAGGCTGACGATACGGTGCGAGGTGTGAAACAGTCCGGGTGCGTCCTCGCTCCAGATCACATCCTCGCCGATCAGGCAGCGGTCGGGAAAGGCCGCCAGTGTCGCCAAGGTATTGGCGACGACGGCCTCCACCCCCCGCACCGGCCCGGCCAGGGTATGGATGCGGCAGTCCGCACCATAGTGCGAGCGGCATAGCCCGACGTTCTTCTCTTCCCAGATCCGGTGGGTGCAGCGGATGATGTAATCGACGATGTCGCTGTAGTCCGGGTCGAATCCGGTCAGCGCCTGGCGGAGCGGGTGTGGGCTCAGCAGATCCTCGATCGACCGTCCGGCCGGGGAGGGGGCATGGGGATCAGCGTTCCAGGTCACGAGGAGGTCCGGTCAAGAGGTGGCCTCGTCGAGGAGTTCCGCCGGCTGAGGCGCATTGCCCGCCCGCGTCACGAACAGGTCGGCCCCTGTCCGCGAGCTCAAGCGGCGGACCGCCCCGACGGGGATGGTCACTGTGTCGCCCGGCGCCAGATGCGCATGCTCGCCCTCGACCTCAAGCTCCAGCCCGCCAGCATGCACGAAGATGACCTCGGCGTCCTGGCGCCTGAGCGCCGGCGTTCGCGAACCGGGCGCCAGGCGCACGCGCCGGCAGACGAAGCCATGTGACCAGGCCAGCGGCGACGCGGGCGCGGGCTCCGATAGGTTCGCCTCGCCCAGAACCGTCTGCTCGACCACGCCGGCGGGCGCGCCCGGCACCGTACCTAGCCGGGATCCGCCCCGCACCACGACGGTCCCGAGCGTCGTGGTGTCGATCTGTCGGACGATGCGCTCCAGCGCCGCGCGAGTCTCGGGCTGAACCACGGGATCGTCTTTGGGCACGGAGTGACGGGAAAGGGTATCGATCAGTCGGCCGCTTTCCAGAAGCACCAGACCATGACCGCGCGCATTTTCAAGCACATCAGGGGCCCAGACGACCCGGCCCGGATCGTCGCCGCCCAGGACGGCGTAAAGGAAGCCGGGCTCGGCGCCGACGTTTTCGAACCCGCGAAATACATGCACGGGGATGGAAATGGTGTCACCTGGCTCCATCACCACCTCGCCCTCATCGGCATGCTCGCCGGTCCGAAACGCCCAGCGCCCCGAGTGCACGAAGAAGACCTCTGCCGTCTCATGGAAATGCTGGGAGTTCAGGCAACCCGGCGGCTGACGCGCGCCGCCGATGTTGAACCCATGGGGTTCGGTGATGTGGACGTGCTGGTCCGGATTTTCCGCCACCCCGGGACCGATGATTGTGAAGTTTTCCTTCGCGTCCGAGCCCGGGGTCCGGGCATCGATGAAGGCGGTGGTACAGGGAATGAGATCGCCGTACCGGACGATACGGCTCTCCAGCCGCTGATTATCTGCACGCATGGACATCTGCGTATTGAACGACTTTTGCATTCGAATGCAAGTCGTCGGTGATAGTCGGGTCCCACGGCCCGCCATTTATCGGGTGCGGGCAGATGGTGTTGTCAGTCAGCGAACTGGCGGAGCCGTTTCGCGGAATGGGGCTTAGGCGCAAAGCGGGTAGGGGAAGTCCGATCCTGACCAATGTCGCCCGTCTGCAGAGTCCGGCTGGTGCATTCATCTCAAAAAAAGGGCGGCTCGCATGAGCCGCCCCCGTCAGTTCACCGCGTCATTCAGTCAGAACGGGCGGAAGTTGAGGCCAACGAAGAATCGGCGGCCATTGGGATCAAAGTTGGAATACAGGGTCTGGGCTAGGGCCGGGCTCTGTTCCTCGTCAAAGGCGTTGACCACGCCAACTCGTACCGAGAGATCGTCACGGACCTTGTAGCGGACCGTGAAGTCGTTGCGCACAAAGTTGCCGGTGTCGTTATACTGGGTCTCGCGGTTGTCGATGTTCAGCACGAAGTCGCGGTTGCGCTGTATGTTGTTCGCCGACTGCCAGTCCGCCGTCCAGTTGACGCTCCAGATCTCGTTCGGCGTATAGGTCAAAGATGAGGTGAAGCGGACGTTGGGGAAGAACAGGTTGCCCCGATCGCTGGTGAAGTTGGACGGTACCGCCGGATCGAGGAAATTCTCCTGCTCGATCAGCCAGGAGCCGGCGATCGAGTAGTCGAGGCGGCCCCACGTGCGACCCATCATCTCGTCGAAGTCGTAGCTGTAGCGGGCGGTGAAATCCAAACCGCGCGTGGTCAGGGCGGCGTAGTTGCCGGCGCCTTCGATGAAGCCGCCGATCGGGTCGTTGGCCGGCGCGCCGAGGCCGAACGGAACGGCCGGGTTGTTGCGGAAGATGACCGAGCAGGCTGCGCTGTTCAGGCTGGCGCTGCTGACGCAGTTGTTCGCCGCTGTCTGGGCCGAGATGAACGCGATGACTTGGTTGATCTCGATCTCGTAGTAGTCGAGCACCAAGGTGAAGTTCGGGATGAAGCGCGGCTGCAGGACGGCCGAGAAGGTGAAGGATTCCGATTCTTCAGGCGTCAGGAACGGGTTGCCGCCCGTGACTCCAGATACGCCTCCGCCGTCGTACTGCGGATTGAAGTCGTCGGTGTTGGTGGCGGTGGTGCCGTTGAAGTCGAAGGTGCGGCCCTGCTGCGCCGCCAGGGCCGTACAGTTGGTGACGCGGTTAGCGCGGATGTCGGCGTTCTGAAGGATGATGTTGGCCGTGGCGCACGGGTCGACGAACCCGTTGGCGAAGGTCTCACCCAGGGGTGAGAAGTTTTCACCCAGATCCGGCGCGCGGAACGAGGTGTTGAAGCTGGTCTTGAAGGTGATGTCCTCGATCGGACGGTAGACAAGGTTCACGCCGTAGACGTCGCCCTTGCCGGCGGTGGTGTAGTCGAACGAGCGGTACGAGCCGCTGAGCTCGGCGTATTCGCCCATGAAGGAATCGCGGAACAGCGGCAGGGACGCCTCGGCGAAGAACTCGTCGCTCTTGTACTCCGCGCCCGGGAAGTCCGGGCCGCCGTTCAGGAACAGGACGCGACCGGCCGTGGAGGCGTCGCGACCCACAGCTTCGGTGTACTCGCGGCGATGCTCGTAGCCGAGGGCCACGCCGATAGGACCGGCACCCCAGAAGTCCCAGAGCTGGCCGGCGACCGAGCCGATGAAATCTTCCTGCTCGTTGCGCTCGGTGTAGGTGATCTCGGCGTTGATGTAGTCGCGCGCGGCCTGGCTCTGGTTGCCGACGCCGAAGATGTTGAGGGGCTGGCACTGGGCCACAGCGGCGGCGCCGACGGCCGAATCGCGCAGGTCGTTGTTGCCGATCAGGTAGTCGTCGACGATCCCGCCCTGGGCAGCGATGACGCGCGAGCGGCAGACGATCGCACCCCGGGCGCCGAGGACGCCGTTGGTGTCGACGATGGCGTCGGAGGCGAGCAGGACGCGCAGGGCGTCGGTGCCGGTCTCGGTCTCTTCGACGTCGACCTGGCCGTAGGTGTAGGACAGGCTCCAGTCGATGTTCTTGACGAAGCTCAACTGGTCGTAGGTGCCCTGCAGGCCGACGACGTAGCGCTGCAGCTCGCGGGTGCTGATCTGGTCGCGGTTTTCGCCGAACAGGGTGTGACGCGCATAGGGTGCGGCGACGGTGCCGGTCACGACGCTCGGGGCGTCACGGTTGGTCGAGCTGGGCGCCGCATAGGTGGTGATGCGGTTGGCCAGGATCGCGGTCCGCAGGTTGCTCGGCAGGTAGGCGTTGTCCCCCAGGTTCACACCAAAGACGTTGAAGCCGTAGGCCGGCTGGACCTCATTGGTCCCGACGACGCCGTTGCGGATGATGAAGTCGTAGAAGTCCGGCTGGGACGAGAACTCCGTGTCCTCGGTCACGTATTTGGCTTCCGCGAAGGCGGAGATGTCGCTGGTCAGCTGGAAATTGGCCCCGACCTGATAGCGCTGCGATTCCGACTGGGGCACGCGAGTGATGGTGCTGAAGGTCGCGGGGTTGTCGCCATCGCCGCCAATGTTGTTCGGACGGTTGGCACCAGTCTCACCGATGCGGGTGCCGAAGTTGGCTAGGCGCGCCGTTGTGCCGTCGAAGACGAAGGTGCGGCCCGGTTCGACCGAGTAGCAGGCGGCCGCCGTCAGGCCGGAAATGCTTAGCGAGCAGTTGGCGAACGGGACGTCGGGATCATTGAGCGCGCTTGCCTGCTGGTTGTTGGCCAGGGTCGTCTGGCCCCAGCGCGGACGCTGGAGCGTGACGTAGTTGGTGAACAGCCGGGTGTCTCGGATGCCATCGTTGCGGGCCGCGGCGGGGTCGGCGTCAACACCGATGAGGCCGCGGGATTCGCGCAGCCAGTCGATGTCGAGCGAGTTCACCGCATCGAGCGTCTCATATTCGGCGAAGGCGTAGAGGTTCAGACGGTCGTCGAAGAAATTGTGGCCCAGCAAGGCGGAGATGCGCTGGCTGGCCTCGCCGTCCTGATTGATCTGGCCGTAGTTGGCGTCGATCTCGAGCCCTTCGAAATCCTTGCGCAGGACGAAGTTGAGCACACCCGAGACTGCGTCGGCACCGTAGATCGAGGACGCGCCGCCGGTGACGATCTCGATGTCCTGGATCAGCAGGCGCGGGATCGTGTCCACGTCCACCGACAACGACCCGCCGGCCGAACCGACATGGCGGCGGCCGTCCACCAGCGTGAGTGTCCGGCCCGATCCAAGCGAGCGAAGGTTGGCGAACGACAGGCCGCCGATGCCCAAGACGCCAGTGGTGTCGGACGGCACTTGTGAGTTCGACAGCGCCGGGATGGTGGCCAAGTAATCGATGACCGTCGACTGGCCGGTGGTCAGCAGCTGCTCGCGCGAGACCTGGATCAACGGCGTGGGGGCGTTGGTCGGGTCGCGACGAATGCGCGAACCGGTGACGACGATCTCGTCAACCTCAGTCGCCTCGTCCTGATTGACGTCAACGTCGGCGACGCGGGTGTCATTTTGGGCCGGTGTCTGGGTGCCGGCGGCAGGGGGAAGTTGCGCGTCCTGGGCGAAGGTCGGTGCAGCGAAACTCAGGCTGCCGACGAGAATGGACGACGCCAGCAGATACGTACGCATAACAATCATTGATGAGCCTGAGAGAATTCAGCTGCCGGCGAGTGCCCGAAAACAGCCTGGAAGCGGACACAAACGGCTCTCAATCCGCGAGGTCAAGCGTAGCCGGTCAACTTTTCCGCTTCGACCGCAGAAATTCGTTCTTAAGTCAGCTGTCGTACTTTTGGAATACATATCGTTGTTTGACATGGAACCATCAGTCGCCCGTTGCGATCGCGCGAAGCCGGACGATTACTAGGGTTCATGTTGGTGGCTGCGAGATACCGATAGCGGGGGCTGTCAGGTTAAAGCGACAATCGGTGGCCGGGGTTGAATTTTGCACCTTAGAGGCGACACTGAAACCTCTCTACCGAGGCTGCTCGTCTTAGGATTCGCAGCGCTTTTTGCCAGCCCGAGAGGCGTCGATTGGCTCTAAGTAACGCCGACAAAAGCTAGCCTGACAGCACCACAGATCCGACGACGAGAACGCCAACAGCAGCGGTTCAAATCCAAGCTTCAGCCTAAAGATTCCTAACCACCCACGGGGCGATCTATAACACCTTCAACAACCAGCGCCATCTGGTCAGTAGACACACCCTTCGCTGCTTCCGCGCCGAGGCTGTGTCCGTCTGGGCGGCGGCGGTGCTGTCACTTTAATGCGAACTTGTCTCCACTGAACGCAGCGTAAGCCGCTGATGGGGATCATATTTCGTGAAGCCGATTTCGTTCAAGCGTCACCGGTTTCCGGCAGATGTTATCCGCCATGCCGTTTGGCTGTACTTTCGTTTCAGCTTCAGTTTCCGTGACGTTGAGGAACTGATGGCGGCCCGCGGTGTGGACGTCAGCTACGAGACGATCCGGTGCTGGACCATCAAGTTCGGCCCCTTGATCGCCCGGCGGCTGAAGAAGCGGCGAGGGGCCCCGTCGCCGCGCTGGCGCCTGGACGAGATGGTCTGCTGGATCGGCGGCAAGCGGATGTATCTCTGGCGCGCTGTCGACGATGAAGGCGAAGTCCTTGACCTCGTGGTCCAGCGCCGGCGGGACACAGAGGCGGCGTTGAGGCTTCTGCGACGCCTGCTACACAACCAGCCGGTCGAGCCGGAGACGATCACGACAGACGGTCTCTTGTCCTACGGCGCAGCGCTCGATCGGTTGGACTTAAGGCACCTGCACCGGCCCGGTCGGCTTCGAAAAAACAACCGCGTTGAGAACTCCCACCTGCCGATCCGACGACGAGAACGGCAGCAGCAGCGGTTCAAATTCCAAGCCTCAGCCCAGAGATTCCTCACCAGCCACGCAGCGATCTACAACACCTTCAACACTCAACGCCATCTGATCAGCAGACCCATACTTCGCCGCTTCCGCGCCGAAGCGGCGACCGCTTGGGCGGCCGCCGTTGCCTGATCGAGCCCAGGGTAGGGCGCATTGCGCCTTGGGGAAGTTAGCCTGACAGCGCCCACGTTCAACATCCAGCGTCATCTGATCAGCAGACCCACACTTCGCCGATTCCGCGCCGAAGCGGCGACTGCTTGGGCCGCGGCTGTTGTCTGAATCGAGACGGGGAGGGCGCTTTTCGACTTGGCGCAGTTAACCTGTCAGCCCCCCCCTGACGGCATTGATCACCGCGGCCCCGAATTGGTGAGCGGACTGCACTGAAGCGTGTTCACGATGGTCACGGGCGGCCCGCCGGGCGTTCGTTGCTGGCCGCTTGGATAAGTGGTCAGCCAGGTGCAGCCGGCTGGTGTCATGGACGTGGAGATTTCCTGAACGGTGCACCAGGTGCTGTTGGGCGGCACGTGAACCTTGCGCGTGAACGGCCCGCTGCCTGAGGCCTGGATGTCGACCATGGTCTGCGACCCCGGTTCGCACTGGACCCTGATCCGGAAGATGGCGCCGGAGGATGGCCGGCCGGTTGTGTTGACCACCTGCTTGATAACCGTGATAGGGCACGTAAACTTAAATGGCGGGCTCTCGCCGGTGATATTGTAGTGATAGTAGCCGTTGTTGGTTGTATAGTATCTTGTGACCCTGACTTTATAGAACTGCTGAGGGTTGCATTCCACTGTGGCTGGAAGGGAGACTTGGGTCTGGCCTGTATTGGCGAGGCCGGTTGCCAGAGTTGCCACAGGATTGACGGCGTTGGCCAGTACAAGTTCTATGTGAATCGTGCCCTGCCCTGGACTGGTCCACTGGACCGTGAATGGCGCGCCGCTGGCCATCATGCCGCCCGCCGGCGCCGTCACGGTGGTGACAGGGTTCGACTGTGCATGTGCGGCAAGCGGCAGACCCAGAGCCGCGCAGGCGACGAGGACCATCAAGGAGCGGTAGATAGATGTTGTCACAGGTCAAACTCCGGCAGTGGCAGTGTCCGCTCCGTTTAGGCCGAAGCCACTCCGCCTTGTCTCAGGTCAGCCTACGCTTTGGACGGTCCGTAGTTCAAGGTCCGCCGAACTGGGATGGGCGGGTGCTGTCAGGCAAACGCTAAGGTCTCCGGCAAATCCGGCGTAAACTGCTCATGCTCTGGGCGGCAGAGAGGTTCAGGCCGGCGCCATGAAGGCGTTGAGCAAGCCCGCCGGGTCCCATGCGGCCTTCAGCGCATGGAAGGCGTCGGCGGTGTCGGATCCGACATAACGATCCAGCGGCCGGCGATCTCGGATCAGCTCCGACTGGAAATACCGCCGCCATCCGCGGGCCTCGACGAGGGCCTGGAACCCCGCTTCCATGGCTAGGTATCCGCTCAAATCAGCGTCTTCCCCCGACCGGTCGCCCCATACGCCCACTGCGATGAAGTCCCGGCCCGCCTCGAAAACCAGCGGCGGGTTGAAGCGCCGGTGCAGCACAAAATACTCATAGGCGGAGCGCGGTCGCCAGACCCCTGGATTGGCTGAAGCCAGGTCATGAAGACAGGCGATCGCGTCCTCAAGCTGGGACCCGGTCACGAAGAGGGTCAACCACAGGTGCGGCGGCCAGACCGTGCGGGCTTGCTCGGGCAGGGCGGGCGTATCAACGACGCGCCTCGGCCGGGCCGAAGATGCGGGGACCAGATCAATGACGGCTTCATAGACGACGCCCAGAGCGCCGAAACTGCCGAACAGCCAGGGAAACACTGGGTTGTCGCGGGTCACTGTCCGCACTTCCCCGGCCGCGGTAACGAGAACCAGGCTGGCGACGGACTCCCAGAAGCCCCCGTGGAGCATACAGCCCTCGCCGATGCCGCCGGCGGCGATCAGCCCCCCGACCGAGGAGGCCGCGGCGCCGCCGTCATTGACCACTGGCAGCTTCCAGCCGAAGCGGCGGACATATTGGTCCAGGTCCCAGACTGCCAGACCGGCGCCGACGGTGATGGCGCCCCGCCCATTCCAGACAATGTGGCGAACGCCGGTCAGGTCAATCAGGGTCTCATCGCTGCGGGGCACCGCCATGCCGTTCATGGAATGGGCAAAGCAGCGGGTCCGCATCTGTCGACGGCGGGCGGCGCAGTCAGCCATGGCAGCTTGAAGCTCATACAGGCTGGTCGGGCGACAGACCGCCTGTGGCGTGCCGGGCGGGAATCCACCGAAGTCAGACAGCATCGGTCAACAGCGCGTCACCAATCGCGGACTGGTTGAAGTCCACCCCCCAAGTTTCCGCCAGAATCCGGTTGTCGGCGTCATAGAGCGCCCGAATGGCTGCGGCGCGGTCGGCTGGCCACGTCGGCGGTCCCGCCGGCGACGCATTAACGATCGAATTGGGGAGGGCTTCGCAGGCCGCCTCGGAGACCGCCAGCCACCGTGCGATGTTGGCATAGGCACCGGTCGGGTCCGTCCGAAGGCGGCGATAGTCGAGCACCATCATGTTCGCCTGAGGCCGACCTGCGCCCCAAGCCGTGAGCGTCTCGCCGTGGGCGTAGAGATAGGCGAAGCCAGCGCCGTCCGACGGCGCGAGGAAGTAGCGGTCCAGCCAGTCCGGAAAGGGCGTCGGGTCACGGAAGGTCTCGCGCTGGGCCAGGCCATAGAAGCTGCCGATGGCGTCGACGGGCTCGCGCACCACGGCGAGGATGCGGGCCTCTGGAAACAGTTCGGCGCAGCGACGGGCAACCACCACCGGACGAGTACGGCCTGGCAGGCCGATGGAGAGTTCCTCGTCGGAGAGGCAGACCGGCCCGTCGGTCTTGCGTCGGTAGTCGTCCCAGAGGTCTCTCAGCGCCGGGGCCCGGTGACGAAATTCGTCGTCGTCGGCGGTCTTGAGGACGGACAGGATTGTGGCGGCCGGCCCTTCGTCGACGCGCTGGTCGCTGCCGGCGGTGACGATATCCGGATGCCGGGCCAGAAAGTTCTGACGCAGGGCGGTCGAGGCGGCGCGGGCCCAACCGATGTTGATGACCATGGTGCCGGTCATGTCACGGCGACCGTAGCGGGATCGGACGTCAGGCCCAGATGCAGATAGGCCTTGGTCCTCAGATGAGGTTGGCCAAAGAGGCGGAATTTGAGGTGGTGCAGCATGATTTTCAGGCTGGCCCCTCCTTGAGGCAGTCTCACGTCGCGCACCACATTATCCCTGGTCCAGGCGGCGGTCGCCCCGGACACGATCCCAAGGTCGGCAATTTCACGGACGTAGTTAGATAGCGGGCCCGCCCGAGCCTCGGGGTTGGCGATGCGAAACAGGAACGGGCATTCGACATCCACGGCGGTGATCCGGTCGTCCAGGACGTCGATGGAGAGCGCAAAGCGGGCCCCTGACCGATCCATCCCCTGTTCGTACAGTCGCAACGCCGGACCCAGCGGCCCCTTATAATCAGAGGCGCCGAGACCCTCAAGCGCGACGACGACCTGCTCGCGATCCAGATCGGTGACGATGGCGCGCCACCAACCCGCACCCCGACTGCGGGCGACGCCGATCCGGTAGGGGCTGGCCGGTCCCAACGCCACGATCCGGTTGAGCAGACGCTCGAAATCGCCGTTCTCCGCCTCGCCGGGAAGGATGGCGCAAAGCGCGCGGACCTCCTGCGCATTGGCCAGGCGACGCAAGCGAGACGGCAGGCGGAAGAAGACGAATGGCGTGGCGTCGATGCGGTCGTTGCTGACATCGTATTCGACCCAGTCCGGATCAGGATCGCCGAACAGGTTGAGATGTTCGCGGTGGTCGGCCGCGAATGGATCGTCGGCGAACGCCGCCTCAAGTGATTGTCCCAGCGCGCTCGTCAGGAACGGATGTTGGAGCGCCCGGAAACGATCGAGCGCGCCCGCCGGAAAACCGACCCCGAAACCCGCCGGAACCGCTTCGTCCCCAAACTCGATTTCGAGGAATAGATCGCGCTGCACGGGCATCGGGAAGCGGCCGGCCAAGATGCCGACTTGTTGGGCAAGCGCAGGATCGACAATACCTGACGCCCCGAGCAGTTGGGTCAGGGCGTCATGGTCGATCAATAACGGTGACACGCTCGCGGCCAGGGTCAACGACCCGGCGCTGCTGTCATCTCGCCGAGCCTTCCCAGGTCCGGCCGTCCCAAATCGTCTGTGGTCGGTTGTCGCCGGGGCGAGGAGCGGCGATCATCTCGCTTCCTTCCCAAGTCCGGCCCGAATTGCCTTCCCAAACACGCGCTCCAGCCGCACCCCCACGGGGCACTCCGACGCTGCGCAGCAACGCGATTTCTCGATCATCTAGCATGACGCCCTCCGGCCGGCTTCCGTCCGCGAGCCTGAGGAAATTGTCGAGCGAACGGCATTTGCGGACGATGCTGATCGCGAGACCCGTCATCTGGCTCGCTTCGGCGCGGTTGTGCCCCAGTTTTACCAAGGCCTGGGTCCCGACGGCCGCGCCGTTGCGTAACAAGGCCACACGATAGATGGCCCGAATCAGTTCAGCCGGGCGGACATGCAGCATTTGTCCCTTTTCGCCTGCGGTGCGGACCTGTTGGGCAAAAGCGGGGGAGCCGGCTGCCGCAGCCAGAACACCAAGAGCCAGGAACACTCGTCTATCCACGCAAATTCTCCCCGATCAACGTTTGAGCGAACGCAGGTGCCCACGTTGGAAGCGGTGTGTCAAACTTCCTCAGAAAGAAAATACTGACGGTTTTTCTTCCGAGTTCGTTAGCAGTGAGAGACTGCGATCAAGTAAACGTTGAGACATGCGGGCCTGAAGATTTGTCGCGGATATCAACAGCGCGGCCGGGAGTGGCGAACAAAGCGAATGCTGGTCAGCCATGCGCCGACCCGATGCTTGCAGGCTCGTGTTAAGCGGTGACCGATCGTCCATATGCAACTGCGGCTTGACAGCTATACCGGTCCGTGACCAGCTTGAAAATCGATGTTTTTCAAGCGAGGAGGGATAGTGGCATGATGTCAGGATTAGGTTTCACGGGCCCAGTCCGTCTGGCGCGATGAGCATGATTAACGCGCTCTTTGGCCGCCGGCGGATGTTGGCGGCGACGGCCCTATTTTTTGCCGGCGCGATTACCCTACCTGTCGCCGCCGTTGCTCAGGACCGTGCCCCTTACCAAGGGCTAAAGCAGACCGTCGCAGTCGACACGTTCCAGGCCACGGAATCCGTCGGAGGAGCGGTCACCGCGGATGGCATGACCGCCTTGCTGATCCAGGCCCTGGTTCGGGATGGGCGGTTCGTGGTGATCGAGGGAGCGGGCGCGTCTGAGGCCAGCGCCATCGTTCGTGGGGTTGTCACAAAATACGAGGCTGCCGCCGGTGGCAGCAGCTTGAGCATCGGCGGTGGGCTCGGATCTCTGCTGGGCGGTCGGGCGGGAACCCGCAGTCAGCGGGCGGTCATGGAAATATCGCTGCGGCTGGTGAATACCTCCACCGGGCAAGTCGTCTCGACTTCCAGCGCACAAGGCAGCGCCTCGTCGCGCACCTCGGACGCCGGACTGGTCAATACCTGGTCGGGGGCGACCGTCGGCGGCGAAATGTTCCGAGCTACCCCGATCGGCCAAGCCGGGGAGGACGCCATTATGAGGGCGGTGGATCAGATTGCCGCGGGTATGCGCAATGTGCCCTGGTCGGCAGTGGTCGTCGATGCGTCGGAAACCGGCGTCTATTTGAACGCGGGGGCAGACCGGAACGTGCAGGCCGGTTTGACCCTCAGCGTTTGGCGGCCCGGTCGCACCCTAACAGATCCACGGACTGGCGAGGTGCTTGACGTTGAGATGGCTCGCATCGGCCAGGTCCGAGTCGAGAGCGTCCGCGACCGCCTCTCCATCGCCTCCGTGGTCGAGGGCGAAATCCCGTTGCGGGGGGACGTGCTGAAGGCGGACTGACGTGCCTGCCTGAAATACTGACTTCGAGCTTAAAGGCATCTCGCGATTTGTCCTATCGGTTTGGGCGACAGAACGCCCGCATATACTGCGCTCGCGCTTGGTATGGGAGAGATAGACAATGAAAACGCTCAAAGTTTTCGGCGTGATGATCGCATTAGCGGCGGTCGCCGGCCCGGTTAGTGCCGATATTACGGTCGTCAGAAACAGCTGTGACACGCCACACACTGTGGAGGTGGTCAGCATGTCGATCAACACCTTTGAATACACGTTTGAACGCCTTCCTAACGGGCCCAACTACATCTTCGCCGGGATCGTCAACCCAACCTCCACCAGCCACACCCGTAGGTTTGTGGTACCATCGGGAAGTTATCGTTTGACCTACAGGCTACCCAACTCCACCCCCGTGGGGGCCTATGGTCAGAACGTAGTCATTCGGCCTCATCACCGCGTCGGCGGCGTATGCGTGCCCATCGACCCCCGCACGAGAAGGGCAGCGCCAGTCGCCCCGGTACAGTAATGCATCTGGATCCCGGTAGTCGGTGGAAATGCCGCCTCGGGAAGGCTGACGGCTGCCGGCCGTTGAGGCGGCAGTGCGGCGTACGCGCGAGGAGCTTGGTTTGGCTGCGGACCTTCATGAGGGCTTCCTCTTTCGTTACCGGGCATACCTCGACAATGGCCTGATCGAAAACGAGCTCGTCCTCATGATGGTCGGCCGTCTTGCCGGAGCGCCCGCTCCTGATCAGGCCGAAGTAGCCAGCCTGCGCTGAATGAGCCTCAATTCTCTGGCAAACGGTGTCGCCAGAACCCCGTTAGTTTATGCGCCGTGGCTTCGCCTCTACGTCGGAAATGGCCTTGGGGACTTTTCCTCCGCGCTCGCGGACCTGGAAACGCGCTGATAGCGTCCGTCCGGGCGGCTGCGGTCGCCAGGATGTGGGCGGCTGCGACCGCCGCGGCCTGATCGCACCGTGGGGCCGGGGGCTGGTGCGGCTTGGGCGACTCAACCTGACAGTTCCGTCATGGGAGGCCGCGACCGTCGCCGCCTGATCCAGCGGTTGGGGAGTGGGCTTTCCGACCGGACCGACTCAACTCTTCAGCACCGTTGAGTTGACGGTTCCAGGATGATCACCGCCGGGCGGCTGCGTTGCAAAGGGGCAGGACTGCACTACCATTCGGCGCTGGTGCGATGGCGTGGAAGGGCGCGGTAGTCCGTTGGGTAGAGTCAGCAACTGGGAACTGGCGGACGGCGAGCTGGCCCGAAGGATCGAGGCGCTGAACCTGGTCGGGCTGAGGAGCTTGATGGTCGCCCTCATCGTCTCGTCCCTGGGGCGCAAGGCCGACGGCGACGCCCTGCCTCCCATGCCCGACGAGGAGGCGCTGTGCGCCCTGCATCGCGCCGCGACGGTGTTCCTGCTGGAGCGGCCGGGTGCCTATCGCCAGTCGAATGTGAAGCTGCGGCAGGAGGGGGGCGCCCTGCTCCGGCCGCCGCCCTGGAACTCGGTTCCGGGGCTGATGGGGGCGTTCTTCGTCGAGCTGGAGCGGATCTGGACCGAGGGCGACGCCCTGGATGTCGCGGCCTATGCCCTGTGGCGCATCACCTGGATCCACCCCTTCCGCGACGGCAATGGGCGCACGGCCTTCGCCTTCGCCTATGGCTGCCTGTGTCTGAAGCTCGGCGTCCTTTTGCCCCAAACCGGGACGGTGCTGGACCAGATGTTGGACGACCCGGCGCAGTGCAACGGGCCGCTGGGGGCGGCGGACACATCGGTCCGGGGCCATGCTGACCGGGCACCGGACCTTACGTCATTGAAGCGCTACTACGACCAGTTGCTGTTGCGACAGATCCGGGCCGCCGAGGGGCTGGCGTCGGCGCCCTGACGGCGGTGCCAGGGGTCACCTGCGGGGCTCGCTTGCCGCCGTCCGTCACCCCCGTAATGGGCGGACCGGGCCACTTGCCGCCCTGCGGACCACAACCCTGGGCGTGGCTATACAGGCGAAGGTGCCGTTGCGTAAGATGACGCTACCGGTCCTGAGCCTGCAGCTGGTCAGCACGCGCTGGGCGGCCGGACCGAGGGGGAGGACTCTCACGCCCCGAACCGGCGGTGCATTGGCAGGGCGCCAGCAGCCCATCCTGCGGGTCCTGACAATGAACGTGATCGCGCCGCCACCGACCAAGCACCTGACGCCCAGGCCCCCGGGTCCATACATACTTCTCCTACCCGGGTGAGCCCACGGAGGGCCCCAATGATTGAATACGTTGTCCACATCGACTTCATTTTGGAAATCGTACCAGGACTCCAGGAAAGTTGGGTCGGACGGCAGGTAATCGAAGTGGAAGGTGCCAAACTGGTTTTCATCGTCGGAGTTGCAATCCTCCCCGGCGTATTCGTCACACTCCCCGTTGTCTTCGCCCTCGGTGCTTTGGGCCAGGCGGAAGCTCCCGGCGTTCCGGGCGACGGCCTCGAAGGACGGTGAAGTCAGGCTCGCCGCGGCTGAAAAGGCGTCTTGGCGGAACTGATCGGCGCTTCTTTCAGTGGCGCCGGCGGCGGAGGGGCTGACGGCGATGAAGGCGAGGGCGGCGGCCAGGCCGACGAAATCCATACCTTGACGCGGGGCGACGGCAGGGGCTGGGTCTTCTGACATAGGTATCATCTGTTGGCCTCCTTGGCCGTTCGATCGTTGATGGGACGGCCCGCTATCGGGCGCGGCCGACGCGGGCGCGGTCGGCCGGGGACAGGGGCATCAGGCAGACGCCGTTCCTGATCTGGTAGGCCGGGACCACGATGGTCTGGGGATAGGTGACCGTCGGGCCGATATCGGTGACCTTCACGGTATAGGCCGACGACGGCCCGGTGGTCTCGCAAATGGTGGTCGCAGTGAGGGCGGCTGCCGGGCCGGCCAAGCCGACGCCTATCAAGGCCGCCGCAAGCCATCCGGAGTCTCGCATCATGCGCTTTTACCCCCCAAAAGACTCATTTCGATATTAACCCGGCATATAAGTCAAAGAACAATGTTGTTGCGGCCTGATACACAAGGGGCCCCGCGTCGCTTCCGCAGTCTTGGTGGATGTCGCGGCTGTTGAGGTGGCTTGCCATCGACTCAGTTTTTGCATCCGCAGAATGTCTGCTTTCCCCGGTGGGTGCTGTCACTTTAATGCGAACATGTCTCCACTGAACGCAGCCTAAACCGCTGATGGGGATGATGTTTCGTGACGCGATTTCGTTCAAGCGCCACCGGTTTCCGGCGGACGTGATCCGCCATGCCGTGTGGCTGTACTTCCGTTTCAGCCTCAATTTCCGCGACGTCGAGGAGCTGCTTGCGCAGCGCGGGGTCGAGGTGAGCTACGAGACGATCCGGTGCTGGACGATCAAGTTCGGGCCGCTGATCGCCAGGCGGTTGAAGCGGCGACGGCCAATACCTTCACCGCGCTGGCACCAGGATGAAATGGTCTGCTGGATCGCGGGAAGCGGATGTATCTGTGGCGCGCTGTCGACGATGAAGGCGAAGTCCTGGACCTCGTGGTCCAGCGCCGGCGGGACGCAGAGGCGGCGTTGAGGCTTCTCCGACGCCTTCTCCACAACCAGCCGGTGGAGCCGAAGACGATCACGACGGACGGCCTGGCGTCTTACGGAGCCGCTCTGGATCAGCTGGATCTGAGGCATCTGCACCGGCCAGGTCGGCTCCGCGAGAACAATCGAGTGGAGAACTCCCACCTCCCGATCCGACGACGAGAACGACAGCAGCAGCGGTTCAAATCCCAGGCCTCAGCCCAGAGATTCCTCACCACCCACGCGGCGATCTACAACACCTTCAACATCCAACGTCATCTGATCAGCAGACCCACCCTTCGACGTTTCCGCGCCGATGCGATGACCGCTTGGGCGGCTGCCGTTGCCTGAATCTAGACGGGTGGGGCGCTTTTCAGCCGATGGAAGTTTCCCTGACAGCGCCGGCTCGTCCTGATGGGGCCCTTGCGCCATGAAGGCCCGGTATGTTTTGTCGCACAGGCGGTAGTGGGCTAGGGCGGCCTGGAGCTCCCGCTCCGACCATCCAGGACCCTGAGCCCTGTCATAATCGGCTCGTGCGAGATCCACGGCCATCTTGAGCCGTGTCGCCTGACGGGCCTGTTTCGTAGTTAAATCGGGCATGAGGTCGAGCTGGTAAAACAGGGCTTGACCGCATGGGGGGCGGGCCGGGCCAGTGATCGCCGAACCGGACGGCTCGTGACGAGATCCGAGTGTGCATCAATGAACGGGAACCGCCAAGAGCCGTCGTCAGTCCCCATTTGGCCGTGGGCCCGCGAGGGTTTGCCGCTGTTCGAGGCCTGGCGCTGCTCAACCGGTTTTTGAGCCCGGGCCCAGGGCCGAGGTCGTGATCGCGACGCGATCCGCCCGACCCGTTGCCTGCAGCAGGATCCGCGTCTCGTGTTCGAGCCGGACCGCCGACAGGACATTGGTCGCATAGGCGCCGGTGTCGACACCGATGCGTCGGGCGTCGGAATAGACAGCCTCGCCCGGGGTGTGGCCGTGGACGACCACCTGCTCGAACAGTGCGGGGTGATCCAGGAAGGGCTGGCGGATCCACATCAGGTCGTCGGGCGACTGGGCCTCAAGCGCCACGCCCGGGCGTGCGCCGGCGTGAGCGAAGAAATAGTCGCCGATGGAGACCGAGGTCTCCAGCCTGGCGAGAACGGCGCGATGCGAGGCCGGCAGGGCCTGGCCGAGCGCCAGCGACGCCTCGGCCCAGGCGCCTTCGTCGCCGCGCATCGGCGGCGGATTGACGCCGTAGGAGACAAGCGCTTCGCGACCGCCGTAGTCGCACCAGGACGGGCCAATCTGCGGATCGTCAAGGAAGGCCTGCATCCGGTCTTCGTGATTGCCGCGCAGGAGCCGGACCTCCAGCGCGGGATCGGCGGCCAGGTTGACCAGCTGATCCAGCACCCCTTTTGAATCGGGCCCGCGATCGACGTAGTCGCCGAGCATGACCACCACCTTGCGCGAAGCCTCGGCGGCATGGAGGTCGGCGCGAATGGCCTGGATCAGGCGGTCGGACAGATCTGAACGCCCATGGATGTCGCCCACGGCCCAGACGACGCAGTCGGGCGGCGTGCGCGACACCGGTCGGGCGGAGCGTTTGGGAAAGAGGCGCGACAGCATGGGAGGGGCGGGATCCTGTCTGGCGTCGTCGAAAGGGTGGAAATGGGCACGCAACCTGGGGCACCGTAATGGAGTATGGCCCAAGACGGGGTGTTTTTCGATTTCGGATAAGACCTGATGTGCGCCTTTGGTTCGTTTCCTGGTGCGATCCGCCCACCCGGACCTCTCAGTCGCCCCAGGGCCTGCGAGGTCGGCCGGCGAACACCGGGCCTCGGACAGGCGCCGGGACAGGCCAGTCCGGGATCCGCTCGACCGGGCTCACAACGAGGCTCGCAAGGTCGAGGCCGTCCAGCGGCGGATGGAAAGTTGCAGAGGGCAGGGGAGAGACCCGGACCCGCGACCTCGCCGGCGCGATCACCACCCAGTCGCGTTGATCGGGCCGCGCCTCGAGCGGCGGACGGGGCGGGGGCGGTTTGCGATGATGGATCCGGGTCCAGAAGCCGCGCGGCGGCGTCGGAATGCCGGCCGAACGGCAGGCCTTGCCGAGGCCGACATCGGAAACGCCCAGCTCCAGCGCCACCGTCCTGACCGGCTGAGCCCAGACCCGCTCGTAAAGCGCCTCGCGGGTGATGACGTGATGGACCAAAGGCTCAGCGCGTCCGGACCGCCGCTGCTACGGGCTGTGCGGTCTCGGCCTGGATGAGCGAGGCGGCGACAGGGGCGGCCCCAGAGCGACGGTCCCTCGCCCGGATGCTGGCGAAATCGACATCAGGCGAGGTTCGCACATGGTGTCTCAGCCGCTCCACCATGCCGGGGGCGAGCGCCGCGAGGATGCCGACGCCGTCCGCCATCAGGTCGATCAGAGAAACGCTGCGTCCAGTGAGGCCTTGGGCCAGTTCGATCAGCACGCCGAAGGCCAGGGCGCCAAGCGCCAGGTCCGTTCTCCGAAACCGGGGTGCGATCGCGAACAACCCGAGCGTCACGCCGAAGAAGGCGAGGGCATGGGCTTCCTTGTCGGTCAGGTGAAACGCCTGCTCCAGGCCCTGGAACGGACCGAGCAACAGACCCGTCAAGCCGACAGCGCACACGCCGGCCGTGATGCGGAGAAGGCTTACCAGGCGGCGGGGCGTCATGCGAGCGGCTCTTCCATTGAGCCTTTCGTCATACCAGCCACCCACGAATGCCGGGTGCACAGCCATGGTTTTGGAGACCTTAAGGGTGGGATGCGCAGAGGTTGCACACTCGACCGCCGCCGCTCCTGGGCATCCCCGATGCGAGCCCTCCAAATGCGGTCCAAAGGGCTGTGGAGACCCGATCTCTGATCCTCTGCCTCGGCTGGCAATCCATGGCCGCACGGCGGGTTCGTGCTCCAGCGGCCACAAGCGAGTGCTGCAATGCAAACCTCAATCGAACGCGGGTCGTTTATGGTTGCCCGAGGACAACCTTGAGGCTTTACTTACCATGCTCGGGGGCGGGCCAAAAATAATGGTAGCTCCCGTCCGGTCAGATCGGTGACTTACCGCCGCGACGTCCGACTTGTTGTCTTTGGTCGACCGTGCAGGTGGTCGGCGGATCTGGAGGGCGCCGAAAATGTCTAGTCCCGTCATATTCCCGTTGGAGGGCAAGCGCGTCTGGGTCGCCGGACACCGTGGACTGGTGGGATCAGCCATCTCAAGACGCCTCGAAAGCGAAAACTGCGAGATGATCCTGGCAGGGCGAGAGGTCGTCGACCTGATTCGTCAGGACGCCGTGGAAAAGTTCATGGAACGCGAGAAGCCGGATGCGATCTTTTTCGCCGCAGCGAAGGTCGGCGGCATCATGGCGAACGACACGCAACCGGCAGACTTTATCTACGATAACCTGGTCATCGAAACCAATATCATCAACTCAGCCTACCGAAGCGGTGTCTCCAAGCTTCTGTTTCTCGGATCAAGCTGCATCTATCCCAAACAGGCTACACAGCCCATTCCTGAGAACGCTCTGCTAACCGGACCGCTCGAGCCAACCAACGAATGGTATGCGGTTGCGAAGATCGCCGGGATCAAGCTCGCCCAGGCTTTCCGCCGGCAGTATGGCGCTGATTTCATCAGCGCGATGCCGACGAACCTCTACGGCCCGGGCGACAATTTCGACCTGAATTCCAGTCATGTCCTCCCCGCCCTGATGAGGAAGGCGCACGATGCCAAGATGGCTGGAGCAGACAAGATCACAATCTGGGGCTCAGGCTCGCCCCGCCGGGAGTTTCTTCACTCCGACGACTGCGCCGATGCGTGCGTTTTCCTGATGAAGACATACTCCGAAGAAGAGCATGTCAACGTGGGATCCGGCACCGACCTTGCGATCCTGGATCTTGCCAAGCTTGTCGCCAAGGTCGTTGGATTCAAAGGGGAGATCGTTACCGATACTTCGAAGCCGGATGGCACTCTGCGCAAGCTCATGTCCGGCGACAAAATCAAGGCGCTTGGATGGACTCCAACGATCGGCCTGGATCAAGGCGTCGAGCGAACCTATGAGTATTTCCTCGAGAGCGTCTCGATGAGGTATGCATCGTAATACTCGCGCGTCCGGTTTCCTCATCCTGCATGGACAATCGGAGCCAAGGTGTGTGCTGTTGTTTGGCGACAGCGAGCGCCATTTCGCACCTCGACGGTTTTGCGCTTTCCAACATTGACTGCGGGGATCCTGGCGGCAGCCGGAAATCGCGATGAGCCTGGGTATTTCCAACATCGCGTGGCACGCCGACGAGACAGTCTCTGTCTATGAGACAATTTCGTCCTTGGGCGTCGGGTATCTGGAGATTTCGCCCTCTCTGGCCTTTCCAGATGCCGAAGACGCGCTTTCGCCTTCCGAGGCTGATGTTGAACGCTGGGCCGAGGCACTGACGGTCCATGGTCTCCGGGCCTGCTCGATGCAGTCCTTGTTGTTCGGTGACGCCGAGGCGAGAATTTTCGGCTCCCCGCCTCAGCAGGAGAGGTTTCTGAGCAGGATCGGCGCCGCCATTCGGTTGGCTGGCCGACTTGGAATACCTCATCTGACTTTTGGGTGCCCGACCAGTCGCTCCCTTACGGCGGAGGTGTCGCAAGCGGAGGCAGGTGGATACGCTGCCGAGACGTTTCGAAAGCTGGCTCGCCTCTGTAGTGAGCACGGATGCCGCCTCGGCCTGGAACCCATGGCGGGAGACGCTGGCGCGGTGTTTCTGACTAAGTTGTCCGAGGTCGCGCACTTCGTCGAAATGGTCGATCACCCGTCCGTCGCGATGACGCTCGATACGGGTGCGATGCTGGCCGCTGACGATCTGAGCTCGACCTTGGGAGTGATCGAAACGCAGGCGGGGCGGATCTCGCACGTGCAGCTAAGCGCACCGGGATTGGTCGGGTTTCCCATTGAGGACCCAGCCGTTGTGTCTGTCATTGTGGCTCTGCGGGCCAATGGATATCGGGGCGGATATTCAGTCGAGATGAGAGCCGGCCACAGCAACAATATCGAGGTGGTCCAAAGCGCACTCATGGCGGCGAAACGAATGCTGTCAGACGAATATCCAAGCCATAGATCTGGGCCGAGAGCACCTCGAATTTAGTCATTTCGGACGGGTGTAGCGATGCGCCTTGCCCCGGAGCTGGTCGCAAGCCTCAGGGCGCTTTTCTGCGTCCTGTGGCTGTAATCCACACTGGTCTGTGAGGCGACACCTCACCTGCTCTGGCCTCTCGCGCGGTCTGGAGCAGTACGGCTACGCCCGGGAGGTAAACCGTCGCTGCTCACGCAAGGGGACACCAACTCGCTGGAGACATCGGCTCGCACCTTGACCCGCAGTTCGCCAGTCGGCTGCCGCTGACATCGAGGGGAAGGGAGGTGGTTTGGAAAAAGATCGGCGAGAAGGCTCGCGGCAAATCAGCGCCTGTGTGTAGCCCTAGTAGGCGTTCACCCGCCAAAGCAGCAGCGGGACAGTTCGCAACAAGATCGTGAGGTCTGCCGGGAAGCTCCAGTGTTTGGCGTAGAGCACGTCAGCGTCAACGCGGTGCGCCATACACGTCAGGTCGCGGATCTCGCCCCTTAAGCCTTGAATCTGGGCCAGGCCCGTCAGGCCAGGCCGGACGCTGAAGCGCTCGTGATAGTTCGGCAGAAGGTTCGCATAGTGGATGTCATGCTCGACAGCGTGAGGTCGAGGTCCGACGAGCGACATATCACCCTTCAAGACGTTCAGCAGTTGGGGGATTTCATCCAGACTGCTCTGCCGGAGTTGGCGGCCGATCCGCGTCACGCGATCATCCGCTTGAGTGGCGTGCCGAACCTCGACGTCCGTACCTGCGAGCCGCATGGTCCGAAACTTGTAAATGACGAAGATACGACCGTTCAGGCCGGTACGCTTCTGCCGGAACAGGACAGGACCGGGGCTGTCTGCCGCGATGAGTGCCGAGATGATCGCGTAGACCGGCAAAAGCGCGAGCAGTAGCGAACCCGCCGCGAGGACATCGAACATCCGCTTGAGGGCCGCGCAGAGCGCCGTCCTGCTAAAGCGCGGGCGCCAGTCAGCCCCATCCGGGCCGAAAACCACGGCGGAGCGGGCGTTCGGAGATACGACACCGTCAAACAAAACGCAGATCCCCCGTTCGAGCCCAGATTAAGGATTAGGTAAGCCTATTTCCGGAGTTGTGCGCAACTCGCAAAGTCCGCGCCCGTTCTGCGAACAGCGATCTGTCTCTGCAGCGCAACACTCTCCGCGCTAACCCAAGCAATTTTAACCGTATTGATTAGGCGGCGCTTATCCAGCGGGCGGTAGCTTCGGTGGTGAAGGAGATTACCGTGTGACCCAAACCACAATGCCAACGACCGATCTCCGGGCGCGACATGCAACCATCGCTTGGGAACGGCTCATTGGTTTCGGCCTCGCAGCTGCGGTCTCCGCTGCATTCTGGACCACACTCTGGGCCGCCTGCCAGACAGTGGCGGCCTCGTAGGTTCAGCTCCTAGAAGAACCGCTCCCCAATCCGGATCGTATCGCCTGGCGCGACTTGGGTCGCCGTCGTCAGAGGGTAGGCCTGTTCGAACGCACCGTCGGCCCGCTTGATATAAACCCGACGCGTGTCAGCGCGATACGTGAACCCTTCAGCGGTAGCGACGGCGTTGAGGACTGACAGGTTCGCCGTATACGGATACTCGCCCGGTTTGTTGACCTCCCCCAGGATATAGAACGGCCGGTAGTTGAGCACCTCGGCGTTCACGCGGGGCTCATTGATGAAGCCCTGGCGAAGCGCCTGGGCGATACTCTCCTGAAGTTGGGTGATCGTCAGCCCCTCGGCCTGTACCTCGCCGATCAGCGGCAGGGAGAGGCGGCCTGATCCACCGACGGTGAACTCGCCGGTCAGGGCTTCTTCGCCGAAGACATTGACCCGCACCTTGTCCGCCGGCCCGAGACGATACTCCGGGACGACCCGCACGACCCCGTCCGCCTGGACAGTCGCCGGATCGATCGAGAGGGGGGGCTGGGCGCAGCCGAGCACGGCCAGGGCGAGAACGAGGCCCGCGATAAACCGCTGCAAGCCGATGAACATGGATCGCTCCCTGAAAACTACCGGACCAGCCTAGCCCATAGTGCATTGCACAATCCAGCGCTATCCAAGCGTCGTTACCGACAGAATGCGACTAGAGTTCTGTAATCTGACGTTAACCTTACCGATGCGCAAACCAAAACACTAAAGCGTTTAGCAACCGCGTCTGTACAAGCGATATTACCGCCTCATCTGCAAGATGTTCCCAAGCATAGGGAACAGACATGCTCGATCTTCCGCCGAGTGGCCGCATCGCTCTTCTGGCCGCCATTGCACTCACGGTGTGCGATTCAGGCGTTGCGCACGCTCAATCCGCTCGTCGTGACGCTGCCGCGCCGGTCATGGCCCTGGGCGCCTCCACTATTCCCCCCCTAGGCTTCCTTGATCTGTGCCAAAGGACGCCCGAGGCCTGCATCTCTGCAGACATAGACGCGGTCGATCTGGCCGCCCTGCGCACAGCGGCGATGGGCAAGTATTGGGCTGATGCTTTCGCTCAGCGTCGCGCGGCGCCGGCCGCTGTGGCGGAAAGCCGGGTGGATTGGTCCAGGGTCTTCGCCAACGCGCGTCGGGAGAGGCCGCTCGCCGTTCGACCGGCCGTCGCGAGGGCTTCGGCGGATGCCACGGGTCCAGGCAGTGCCGAACCGGTTGAGCCCGCGATCACAACGCTGGCGATCCGATCTACTGAAGTGGCCGATGCGACGACAGCTGTCGCTGCAAGTGACGCCGCTGGATCGGCCGTCGAGACGGAAGCGGGAGCGATGGTGGAGTTCGCCGCGAGTGCGGCCGGGGAGGCCGTGTCGGCGGTGGAATCCTCGGTGGTGGTCGAGGTTGCAGAAACCGATCCCCCCGTCGTTCCCGCCTTTGCGCTCGATCGCGCGGGCTGGAAACTGGTCAATGGCGTCAATCGCCGTATCAACCGTGCCATCCGCCAGACCGCCGACAGCAGGCTCTACGGGGTCGAAGATTTCTGGACTCTGCCGAGCGCAGGTCGCGGGGACTGCGAAGATTTTGTTCTGGCCAAGCGCGAGGCCCTCACGGCAGCAGGCGTGCCGCCCGAGGCCCTGTCAATCGCCATTGTCGAGACCCGCTGGGGCGAAAGCCATGCGGTTCTGCTCCTGGCCACCGATCGCGGTGAATATGTTCTCGACAGCCTGAGCCCATGGGTGTCCCGGTGGGATCGGGTCGACTACGCTTGGAAGGAACGCCAGCGACCCGGCCGCCCCTTTGACTGGGTGACTGCGGAGATCTAGTCGTGGCGGCGAGGAGGGCCTCCATGATTTCTGCAAGATTGACCTACAGGCTCCGTCTCACTGGAGCGATCGTGCTCGCCTTGATGACGACGGTGGCCGCAACGACTTTAGCGGTCGTCTATAGCTTTCCGATGTCTGAGTTCGCTGCCGGCTTTCCGCTGGCAGTAGTCTCCGAAGCGCACGCCGTGGCGGCGGCTGAAACCTCCCGTCCAGACCTGCGGCGTGTTGACGCAGAAACCCGACGAACGCTGAACAGCCGGCCGGGCGACGCGGCGGCCTGGTGCCGGCTGGCTTGGGTCGCGGCTGAGGAAGGGCGGCGCGCAGACATGCTGGACGCCCTAGACCGAAGCTACACCGTGGCCCCCTATGGCCCGGATGTGACGGCATGGCGTCTGCGCTTTGCCTACGGACGCTGGACAGAACTGACGCCCGAGCTTCGCCAGCATGCGTCTGAAGAGCTTGCGGTCACCGTTCGGACCCGCACGGATTTGGTAAATGCCGCCGAGGCGGACATTTCGGATCCTGCCGGGCGGTTGGCGTTCGTGATGGGCCGCCGGAACGCCACACCGAGATCCTGAATTCGCGCGATGCGGGTTCCCGATGGGCTCGTGAGTTACTCTTAAGGCACAGGCCGGCGGTGAAACTCCACGTCCATCGTTCAAATAACGCTGACGTATTTGATTTTGCTGCTGTGCAATGTAAGAGTTCGTCAACATTTTGGAGGGCTATCACATGTTGAAGATGACCGTGCTCGTCGCCGTTTGCCGCGCTGCGGTTGCTTTCGGTGCCGTCTCCACCCTGACGCTTGCGCCTGCTGTCGCGGCCGCCGCCGTTGCGCAGGACGCCGCAGCCGAACTGTCGGCGGACATTCAGGCGGCAATCCTGACCGCGCAAACAAACGCGACGGCGACCGGACTCACCGGTGATGAAGCCGCTGAATCGATCGAAGCCGCGGTCCAAGCCGTGATCGCCGCCAGTGGCGCGAGCCCCGCGGTGGTGACCCAGGCGCTGGCCAACGCCCGTGCAACCTTGGCGGCCAACGGCCAACTCTCCGCAGCGGCCTCCTCGGCTGTCTCGAGCGTTCAGTCGGTGGTCACGGCCTCCAACTCGGGCGGCGCGCCCTCGTCCGGTGGTCAAACCGGCGGTGCGCCGCTGGGCGCGCCGGCTTCGTCGGGCGGTGGCGGTGGCGGTGGCTCGGACTACCGTCCCGTCACCTGATCCTTTCGAGTCTATGAACTGTTGATCGATCGCGCCGCCCGTCGGCGGATGGGGGATGTATGTCTAAGCTCAAAACCCGTTTGGCCTGCCTAATTGCGCTAGGCGCCTCCGCCGCTGCGGCGGGAGTCCACGCTCAATCTACGTCAGGATCCTTGAGCCAGGCACAGGCCCAGTCGGGCGATCTGTTCGCGCGGGATCGAAGCATTCCGGTTCGTCAGCGGCCGCGGCCTGAGTATGAGGCGCTCGGGGTTCCGGCCGGGACCTTCATGGCCTTCCCCAGCTTGCAGCTCGACGCGGAATACAACGACAACGTTTTCGCCGTGTCGAGCGGCGCGGACAGCGACGTCATCGTTCACATTAAGCCGATGATCGAGCTTGAATCCGGCTGGTCGCGGCACGCCCTGGCGGCCTATGCGCGCGCCGACATCGCCCGCTATAACGATTTTGAAGGTGAGAACTACGAGGACTACGGCGTCGGCGCTTCGGGCCGGATCGACATCACCCGCGCGGCGAACCTAGCGGCGGGTGTGGACTACGCCAGCATCACCGAGCCCCGCACGTCGTCCAACGCACCGGCTTCGACGCGAGAGCCCATCTCCTACGATATGACTTCCGGCTTTATCGCCGGTTCGCGGGTCGGCGGACGCTTGAAACTCTCGGCCCGGGGGGACATTCGTACTTATGACTACGAGGATGGCATCACCCTCGGCGGCGTGGTCGTTGACCAGGACAACCGCGACCGTACGATCACCAGCCTGACGGGCCGGGGTGACTACGCCATCAGCCCGGCGACGGCGTTGTTCGCACAGGTCACCACGAATAAGCGCGACTATGACACAGCGACCTCGGTGCTCCTGCCCGCGCGTGACTCTGACGGATACGAAATCCTTGCGGGTTCAAACTTTGAGCTGGGTGCCGTCGCGCGCGGTGAAGTCGCGGTCGGCTACATCAGCCAAGAATTCGACGCGGCCGTCTACGACAAGATCGACGGGTTTGGCGCGCGCGCTCAACTGGAGTGGTTCCCCACCCAGCTCACCACGGTGACGGCGACGGGATCGCGGACGATTGAAGATGCCGGCATCGCGGGCGCCGGGGGCTACCTGTCCTCCGCTATCGGCGTGCAGATCGATCATGAGCTGATGCGAAATGTTCTGCTCAATGCGGGCCTCACCGTGTCACAGGATGAGTACGAAGGCATCGATCGGACAGACGGCCGCACTCAGATGTCGGTCGGCGGGACCTACCTTCTGAACCGGACCTTGGGCGTTTCGGTGACGGCGAGCCACTTCGAGCAATCCTCGGACGGCGCGAACGGCGGTTCGGACTTCGACGTCAACCGCTTGGCGGTGTCGCTAGTCGCCCAGTTCTAGATCAATACGCCGGCTAGACGCTACGCGTGAGAGTATGATGAACAATCTGTCCCCCCTTCGCGCATTGGGTGCGCAGCCAGGATCTTCATCGGAAGGGGAGGGGGGAGGCGAAGGAGTCGATCTCCATCGCTTAATCGCGCTCTTTCGCCGCCGCCTGCCGCTTTTCCTGGCGGTGGCGCTGTTAGTCTTTGTCGGTGCCATCATCTTCACGATCCAAGCGACGCCGCTCTATACGGCTACATCCAGCCTGATGATTAACACGCGTACCGAGAACGTCGTTGACGCTCAGGCGGTGCTGTCTGGCCTGTCGGCGGAATCTTCGGTGGTCGACACCGAGATCGAAATTCTGAAGTCGCGTCAGCTGGCCCAGCGTGTGGTCGAGGCGTTGGATCTGGAAGAAGATCCAGAGTTTAACGCCGCGCTTGCGGAGCCCGGGCCGGTCAAGGCAGTCATAAGGGGCGTCGCTAGCCTGTTCGGTGCCGCAGCACCTGACGCAGCGCGGGAGCGCCTGACGGCCGTGCAGGCGCAGAAGCAGAAAGAGAGGGTCGTCAGTGCGGTCCTCGCGAGACTGTCAGTCCGCCGTTCCGGACTGACCTACGTGATGAATGTCGGCTTCACCTCTGAAGATCCGGCGAAGGCTTCGCGGATCGCTAACGCGTTTGCCGAGCGGTATTTGCTGGAGCAGCTTGAGGCCAAGTTCGACGCCACCCGTCAAGCCAACAGTTGGCTCAATTCGCGTCTGGGGGAATTGAGGACTGAAGTGCAGCAGGCGGAGGCAGCGGTCGAACAGTATCGGACCGCAAACAACCTTCTCAGCGCCTCGGGCGCGACCCTCACCGAGCAGGAAATCTCCGCTTATAACCAGCAACTGGCAGGCGTTCGTGCGACCCAAGCTGAAGCCGAGGCGCGACTGCGGACGGCGCGCGCCCAGCTTGCAGCCGGTTCCAGCGGCGACGACGTCGGTGAAGCCTTGGGATCGCAAGTTGTGCAGCAACTACGGGCACGCCGTGCCGAGGTCTCTGGTCGCGTCGCCGACCTGACCAGCCGTTACGGCCCGCGCCACCCCGACATGCTCCGCGCGGAACGGGAACTTGCGGATATCGATGGGCAGATCCAAGCCGAGATCCGCCGCATTATCTCCAATCTTGAAGCCCAAGTGCAGGTCGCCCGTGAGCGCACGGGCTCCATGGCGGGAAGCCTTGGGTCCGCCCGGGGAACCTTAGCTGCCAATAATGCCGCCGGCGTTCGCCTAAACGAGCTGTCGCGCAACGCCGAGTCCGTGAAGGCTCTTTACGAGAGCTTCCTTGCCCGATTCCAGGAAACGTCTGGCACTGAAGGACTTGAAGAGTCCGATGCGCGCATCGTTTCGCCAGCCGCAATCCCAACCAGCGCCAGCTCGCCTAATGTGCCGCTCAATCTGACTTTGGGGCTTGTTCTCGCGATCGGTGCGGGCTTTGTGGCCGTGGTCTTGGCCATCATGCTCGACACGGGCGTGATCACTGGCGAGGACATTGAGCATAAGTTCGGCCTGCCGCACCTGGGTTCGGTGCCTCTTCTGTCGTCGGTCGCCGATCCTAAGGATCGCGATGATGCTCCTGCGGACTATGTCATCTCCAAGCCCCTCTCCAGCTTCGCAGAGTCCGTGCGGGCTCTTCGCGCGTCGATTCAGTTCTCTCGCATCGGCCATACCGTGAAGGTCATCACCTTGACGTCGGCGTTGCCGGGGGAGGGTAAGACCACAACGGCGCTCTGCCTGACGCGCGTGGCCGCGCAGGCGGGCCTGCGGGTCATTTTGGTGGATTGCGATTTACGCCGACGGAACGTCAATCGCCTTTTGGGCGTGGAGCCCGAGTCGGGTCTAGTCGAAGTTCTCAACCGCACGGTTTCGCTCGACCAAGCCGCGATTCTGGACGAGCGGTCGGGGGCCTATGTCCTCCCGCTGGCGAAGAACAGTTTTACGCCGAAAGATGTTCTTGGCACCCAAGCCATGGATCAGTTGATTGAGCACCTGCGACGCGATTTCGACCTCGTGATCATGGATACGGCGCCGGTACTGGCGGTTTCCGATACGCGGCTTGTTGCGGCCAAGTCGGACGCCGTGGTGTTCCTGACCCGCTGGCGCGGGACGCCAGAGAAGGCGATCGCGGGCGCGCTCAAGATTCTGGATCAGTCCGGTGCCCATATCGCTGGCATCGCCATGACCCAGGTCGATATGAAGGCACAGGCCCGCTATGGTTATGGCGACGCCGGCTACTATTACGGCGATTACAAAAAATACTACGCGGCCTGACATGACTACATCGGCCTCCGCAAGCCGTCGGAGCGGTGGTTCGACATTCGCGCCAAAGAGTTTGCGCCGCCCGGCGGTACCCTTGTCGACGCGGATCAGCGTGGCGCTGGTTCCAATCGGTTTGGCTCTGGCTCACTTGGCCTTCGGAGCCAACCAGACGACGGCTGCGCTGTGGCTCACCGCCGTTCTCGGTGTGTCGCTACTGGTGTGCCTCGCCAGCCCGTGGCGCCGCGGCGTTTACGATATTGGACCACTCGCCCCTGTGGCGATCCTGTTCATCGCAGTGTTGGGGGTGAGCATTTGGTCGCTGACAGCGTTGGCCCCGGGCGGGACGCACCCGCTGTGGGCCTGGGCGGACGCTTCGCCTGCGGCGACAACAATCGATCGCAGTGGGACCCTGCTCGAGCTGGTCAAGCTGTGTGGCCTGGCCGCCGTGTTCTTGGCGGGCGCGTTTCACGGGGTCCGCAAAGATCGGGGACAGGCGACGATCGATGCCGTTGTCTGGACGGGCGGCATATACGCGGCGATCTCGCTGCTGACTTTCCTATCCGGTCTTCAGGTCGCCCAGGGAGGGCGCCTCTCGGGAGGCTTCCTGAGTTTCAACAACGGGGCGACAGTTTTTGGCGTGCTCACCGTCTTGGGACTGGCCGTGTTCTTGCGCACCTGGCGACGAAAGGCGGGCCTTGGCTTAACGGAACGCCTGACCGCGGTGGCTGCGCCCCTGTCCTGCTTTGCCCTGACGGCAATTTGTCTACTGCTCACGGCTTCGAGGATGGGCGGTGCATCGACCTTGCTCGGCGTCGCAATCCTTATGGCGTGGGAGTCCAAAGGCTCCGCCGGCAAGCGATTGGGGATCATCGTGGCAGCAGCGCTTTTCCTGGGCCTAGCCTTGGTCTTGATGCTCGGTGGCAACGATTTGCTGCTTACGCGTGTCGATGATGTCGGCTCCGACTTAGCGGTCAGAGGGCAAATCTTCTCAGCGCACTGGGACGCGTTTCTGGCCTCGCCTCTTCTCGGCTATGGCCTCGGCAGCTTTGATGCAGTGAACCTCCAGATCATGACGGCGGAAAACGCCGGGGCGCTTTGGGCCATTCGCGCGACGCATAATGTCTACCTGCAGTGGCTGGAGGAAGCTGGCCTGCTCGGCGCTCTGCCCATGTTTGGGCTGATCTTGATCATCCTCGGATTTGGTGTCGCGCGAGCGCTCGGAAAGCCAATGCGGACTGTCCAACACGGCCTAGTGTGCGCCAATCTGGTCGTTCTGGCACATGGTCTCACGGATTATGCGCTCCAGACCCCCTCTATTGCTGCTTTTTGGGCTTTTCTCCTTGGCATACAGTTTGCGTTCGGTCAGGAGCGGGGCTGATGCTGGGACGAGTTTGGCGAGCCAGTGCCGAACTGGTCGCCACCAGGGCGCCCGAACTCACAAGAGGAGCGCAGAGGGCTGAAGATGGCGACGAGGCTGACCACTATGAGGCCTGACTGGCCGAGATTCCGGAACAGGTTGAAGCGGTGGATCGTCGGAGCCAAGGAGAGCGTTTGGGCCCCGGTCATCATTGCGGCTGTGGTTCTCGTGCTAGGTGCGGCAGTGATCCTGGCCCCGCGTTGGATATCGGCGTCTGGGCTGGGGTCATCCGCAGAGATTACGGCGCAGAGTCTTCCGGGGGAACCTAACACGACTTTGACCACACAATTCACACTGGCGCCCGAAGCCGTCAGGCCGATCTCGATGGACGAAGCCCGGGTCTGGAACGCGGGCCTGCCGTTCTCCACGCTTCCAATCTTGGCGGCGCGACCCTTCATCATGCCGCCGGAGAATCTGGCTGACTACGCGCGCGCGCTCGATTGCCTCACGGCCGCTGTCTATTACGAGGCAGCATCGGAGACGAACGCCGGACAAACCGCTGTTGCTCAGGTGGTCTTGAACCGCATGCGACACCCGGCCTTTCCGAAGACGGTGTGCGGCGTCGTCTTCCAAGGTCAGGAGCGGACGACGGGCTGCCAGTTCAGTTTTACTTGCGACGGCGCCTTAGCGCGTGTTCCTTCCGAGGCGGGTTGGGCGAGGGCGCGCGCTGTCGCGGCAGGAGCCCTGAATGGTTTCGTCGCTGCGGATGTGGGTATGGCGACGCATTATCACACCGATTGGGTCGCGCCCTACTGGGCAGAGCGTCTGGTGAAGATGCGTCAAATCGGGACCCACATCTTCTATCGTTGGACAGGCGGATGGGGTCTCCCGGGAGCTTTTACGGGTCGACATCTCGGGGAAGAGCCCGTGATTGAAAAGCTGGCAGCTTTAGCCACCTATGTCGAAGCGCCGCCTCCTGAATTTGTTGGTTCGCCGACTATCGAACTATCTCCCCCATCAGTCCCAATTGACGCTCAAGTATCCGATCAGGATCCCGGCTTGCCTCTCGCACCTCAAATTGTTCTTGTACGCGAGCCGGAGGCAGTGGTCCCCGATCCAGTCACAGCGGCCGCACCGCCGGTCCTGGCAAACCCACTTGCGCCAGTCACGGCATCGACGCCACAGAGACGAACGCGCATTGCAACGCCACGATGAACGCCCTCCGCCCGATACCCGGACCGGGCGCTGGCATCACTCGGACTTTGCAGCCACAGCCCTGCGCGATCCTTCAAGCCGACCTGGAGACGCATTGAAGACCGATCGTGTGAAGTTTTAGGCGACCGAAGGCCCGCCCCCCTTGGGAAGCGGCCAACGCAGATGACCCAGTATCTGTTGTCTAGAGCACTTTGCGACCTGATTGAATCTCCGGGGATTCCCAAGGGAGCCGGGTTCTGATTCAACATTCCTGCTGGAGGCGGAGGCCAGCATGAATGAGCAAGGCGCTTTCGGTGGATC
>NZ_JAFCWQ010000024.1:0-41048 GCF_049897665.1 Brevundimonas sp. TWP2-3-4b1
CACGGCGGCGGACCTCGCTCACCAACTCGCCGAGGATGCCGATCCAGATGCCGACCGGCTGTTACTGGATCGACTGGCGGCTGTTGCCGGCGAAACCGAGGCGCTGATCAGTCGTACGAATTTCCGCTTTGACGCAGCCGCGGCCTATCACCGCCTCGTTCGCGAGCGGATCGAGCAGCTGCGCGAACAGCACATCGAGGGTCTTCTGACGCTGGGCGAGTTCATGCAGCGTCGTTTAGACCCGGCGATGCGGACCTGCGACGCGGTGGCGGAACGGCAGCGCGCAGCCATCGCCCGGATCGCCCGGATGACACAGATGCTCAACACCCGGGTCGAAGTCGCCGCCGAAGCTACGAGCGCCGCCCTGCTGGCGTCGATGGACCGCCGCGCCGGTGCTCAGCTAAGGCTGCAACAGGCAGTCGAGGGTCTGTCGACGGTGGCCATCGCCTATTATACCGTTGGCCTGATGGAGTTACCTTTGAAGGGGCTGGAGCGCATATGGACCCAATTCGACGCCACGCTCGGCGCGGGCTTGCTCACCCCGTTTGTGTTGGCGGGGGTCTGGCTTGGACTACGGGCATGGCGCGAGCAGTTCGTCGATGAGGGCTGACAAGCCAGGTCCGCCAAGGCCAAATGCGCCGGTTATCTTCGCCCGCAAGGTGCGGAGTCCAGGGCAGGAAATCAGAAGGGGCTGCAGCTTGAAGGTGTTGTACATCGGGCCGTGGCAGGAAAGGAACTACCGGGCTTTTGACCCGACACATTCCGCAAAGCTGACGTCGTTAACAGCCGCAAGGGGTCGGACTCGGCGGTTGGCGATCTGCGCCAAACCAGACATTGGTGTTACCGTCGCAAACCGGACGCCCCGAGGGGCTGTTGAGGGTGGTTAGACGGGTGCTGACAAGTTAATCGGCCGAAGTCGAAAAGCGCCCTCCCTGTTTCGATTCAGGCAACCGCAGCCGCCCAAGCGGTCGCCGCTTCGGCTCGGAAGAGCCGAAGGGTTGGTCTGCTGATCAGATGACGCTGGATGTTGAAGGTGTTGTAAATCGCTCCGTGGGTGGTGAGGAATCGCTGAGCAGAACCTTGGGATTTGAACCGCTGCTGCTGCCGTTCTCGTCGCCGGATCGGTAGGTGGGAGTTCTCGACGCGGTTGTTTTCCCGCAGCCGGCCCGGCCGGTGCAAATGCCTCAGATCCAGCTGATCCAGAGCGGCTCCGTAAGACGCAAAGCCGTCGGTGGTGATCGATGTCGGCTCCACCGGCTGGTTGTGTAGCAGGCGTTTCAGCAGCTTCATCGCAGCCTCTGTGTCCCGCCGGCGCTGGACCACGAGGTCAAGAACCTCGCCTTCGTCGTCGACGGCGCGCCACAGGTACATCCGCTTGCCGCCGATCCAGCAGACCATCTCGTCGAGATGCCAGCGGGGCGAAGGCACAGGCCGCCGATGTTTCAGACGCCTGGCGATCAGAGGGCCAAACTTGATGGTCCAGCACCGGATCGTCTCGTAACTGACGTCGATCCCCCGCTGCGCGAGAAGCTCCTCGACGTCCCGAAAACTCAGGCTAAACCGGAAATACAGCCAAACGGCGTGGCGGATTACCTCCGCCGGAAACCGGTGGCGCTTAAACGAAATCGGCTTCACGAAATATGATCCCCGTCAGTGGCTTACGTCACAAATACCGGAGATCTTTTATCGTTCACCTGACGGCACCGTCACGCTTTGGACGCCGATTCACACGCGGGACAGATGAGGCGAGTCGGCCTGACTTCGATCTTGAAAAAGGGCAAAAACAAGTAGGATTTCGTCTCTAAGGCGAATTCCGGTTTTAACCCGTCAGTACCGTTTCCTCCGGCGCTTGGTTCAGAAAAGCCGCGCTTCGTGTGTCCACGCCATCTGCCAGAAGAGCCACTCGTACTCGCTGCTGGTGCGGAAGATGTCGCGAAGCCGCTGGCGGCCGCGATCGTCCATTCGCTCGGCCTCGTCATCAACAACTGCGAGCAACCACGCGCCCACTGCCGCGAATTCCGGATTCGCGTACATCAACAGCCAGTCGCAATACGGGTGGTCGGTAGGCGGCTCCCCCAATGCGGTAAAATGCTCCCCGATGACCGCGTAGATCCACGCGCAGGGGAGCATCACGGTAACGACCTCCGCGAGTGACCCCGTCGCGGCGACCTGGAGCATGTGGCGGGTATAGGCATAGTTCGTCGGTGCCATGGGCGTGGCAGCCATCTGGGCCATCGTCAAACCGAAACGTTCAGCGTACATCTCGTGGAGGGCGCGCTCCACCCGCACCGTGTCGATGAGGAATTCGCCGAACCTCAGGATACGGTCGCGGTCGTCTGTTTTCGTCGCGGCGAAGGCAAACGTCTTCGCAAGGTCGGTCAGGAAGCGGGCGTCCTGCAAGATATAGAACTGGAACGTCGCCTGCGGCAGTGTTCCGTCGGAAAGCGCGACCACGAAAGGGTGCGTCAGTTGCGCGTCCCAGATCGCGGAGCACTCCAGCCGCATTGTCTCGGCGAAAGATTCAGTCATCATATTTTCTCTCAACAGCCTCTGCGTTTTTTACGAAACACGGTTCATCCCGAAGTGAGACGCGTTGACCGGCGGACGGCGACCATGACCAGTTCCGGGGGCGGCCATCAGTCGTTACCGTTTGAATTAATATGTTTCGGATCTCGTCTTCGGATGATTTTGGACACGCCCTCCCGTGACGCCGTCGATTATTCAAGCCGCTCTTCGTCCCTTGGGCTTGCCGCGGCACCATCTTCGCCTCGACTTCCCAGCCATTCAGGCTTGAGGTCGGTCAGCCTGCCGGTGATGAGCCGCGCGCCGCGCTCGAACGTGACGTAGGACCAGAGCCATTGCGTCATGACGACCAGCCGGTTGCGCAGGCTGATCAGGAAGTAGATGTGAGCGATTCCCCACACCCACCACGCAAGCCATCCGTTGATCCGCAGGTGCCCAAACGCGATGACGGCGGTCTTGCGGCCTACCGTGGCGAGTTGCCCCCGGTCACGATAGCGAAAGGGTGGCGGCTCGGGCTTGCCGTCAAGGTGCGCTTTGATCACGTCGGCCACATAGACACCCTGCTGTTTGGCGACCGGGGCGATGCCGGGAAGTGGCGCGCCGGCAACGTCACGGGCAAGCGCGGTGTCGCCGATGATGAAAACGTCGCCCAATCCAGGTGGCCGCAAATCAGGTCCTACCAACACACGGCCGGCGCGATCGCTCGCTACAGAGAGCCAGTCGGCGGCCGGCGAGGCGGCGACCCCGGCCGCCCAGATGACCGTGCCTGCGGCCACGTCCTCGTCGCCCACCGTGACCCCGGTCGCCTCACAGCGTGTGACAGCGTGTTCGAGGCGGACATCTACGCCGAGGCGCCGAAGCGTCTTCTCGGCATAGCGCGATAACGCTTCCGGAAAGCTTGGCAGCAACCTGGGTCCGGCTTCGAGCAGCAGAACCCGCGTCTGCCGCGGATCAATGGCGCGAAAGTCGGTCGCGAGCGCCTGGCGCGCAAGTTCGACGACGGCGCCGGCCATCTCGACCCCGGTCGGCCCGCCGCCAACGATGACGATGGTGAGGAGACGTTCGTGCTCGCGCGCATCGGATTCCATCTCCGCGCGCTCGAACGCGAGCAGCAAACGACGGCGGATTTCCGTGGCGTCGTCGATTGTTTTCAGGCCGGGCGCATGGGCCGCCCAACTGTCATTGCCAAAATAGCCATGGGTCGCCCCGGTCGCGAGCACCAGAAGGTCGTAGGCAATGTTGCGGTCGCCCATGTTCACACGTTTAAGCGCATGATCGACGCCGGTGACCTCGCCCAACAACACGCTTGTGTTGCGCTGGTCCCGGACCAGACTTCGAATGGGCCAGGCGATGTCGGCTGGCGACAGTCCGGCCGTCGCTACCTGGTAAAGCAGCGGCTGAAAGAGGTGATGGTTCTCCCGGTCGATCAGGATGACGTCCACCGGCACCTCGGCAAGCCGCTTTGCCACGGTAAGGCCGGCGAATCCGGCGCCGACAATGACCACGCGTGAGCGCTGGACACCCACGCCGGTGCCTGGCACCAGATCAAGTCGACGTTCCTTAAGGGACTGCGCCGAATAAGGAGCCATCAGTTTTCGTTTACTCTCGCGCGGGTCCACTCGGCGGCCCCCAGAAGGCGAACGCCGTTTCGATCTCGACCGAGTGAAAGGCCCAAGCGTCCAGACACGTTGCATCTTCGGCAAACCGTCCCAGCCTTGCCGCGCAGTCGAAGAACCCCGGTGCCGGCAAGCCGCCGCGCATCTTGCTGATGACCATGGCCGCGATGAAGGGGCGGTCCGCCGCTGCGTCCTCGGTCATGATCTGCTCCAACGCCTGCGTGACTTGATGAATGGTGTTCGGAGGTGAGAGCAGCAGCCCTTTGGCCGCTTCCCGATAGGTGATCGGTAGACGCAGTGGGGCAAGCGCTTGAAGATGCGCTCGAAGCCGGCGGGCGAGCGTTTCACCCGTGTTGTCCTCAACCGTCGTCGTCGCGGCAGAATCCCAATCTAATGCAGTCATGGGCCGCGCCTGGCCAAATCGCTCGGACCCAAGCGACCGGTGCTCGCCGGCAAAGCCTTGGGGGCCGGCTCCATGCTTTCGACCAAGCTGCCGTCAGACTCGACCACCACCCTCCAGGTTCGCGAGCGGTACCTGAAAGTAAGACGTGTACGTCCGACGTCCTCATCAATGCCGGTCTCGGCGACGCTGGACACGACGCCCTTGGGCATTCCGGCCTGAAGTAACGCGGTGGAGACACCGAGCTTGTACGCGACCAGCTCGGCATCGATGGTGATCTCGCCGTCTTCGATGGAAATCGCTGATCTTGGAACAGAGTTCATCGCGGTGTGGCCCCGGCGAAAGAGCCCGTCCTTCTCAAGGGCGCGCCCTGAACGAAGTTGATGCAGAGACCGTCGAGTTCTTTTAGAACCAGCGGTTCGCTCATGAACCCGCACGCGTAATGGGCTTGGCCGACCCGGCGGCAGCCGTCGCCTTCCAGACGCTCACACGACGCGCAGTTGCCAAAGGTAGGCTTTCCTCTCTCCCTCGCGACTTCGCCAAGCATAAGCTGCAGGCCACTGGCGAAATGACCGCGGCCACTCCGGGAGAGCCCGTCAGCTGCGCGAACCAGAGCTTCGAGGGGGTCGTGCGCAAGAATGGCCTTGGCCTTTTCGGTCAAATCGAGCCGGGCGCTTCGGCCGTCCGCCTCTGATCGCATGCGCGTAAGATAGGTTTGGGCTTCGAGGCTTTTAATCGTCTGAGAGGCTGTGCCCCGGGTCGTGCCTTGGAACGCGGCGAAGGCAGACGGGGTTCGCGAGAAGCGATTGGCCCGCGCGAAGTATCTAAGCGCTGCCCACTGGGCAGGAGTCAGTCCAAGCACCGGAGCCTCACGGGACGTGATGTGCCCCAAGTGCAAGATCATCTCCGCGATGACGCGACTATCCATCCTCGGCTCCACAGCTCGGAGGCGACCGTAGCGTGGACGAACCACTTGCGCAAACTAGTAGCGATACGAAACTAATATGGCTGACGCTGTTCTCGACTGACCTGGCGCTCTCTCCTGCGTGATGCACCAGCTGTGCAGCCGGTGGATTGCGCCGACCCCGTTGGAGCCCGCTCGCTTGAGACCCTTTAGCCTAACGACGTCCGCTCCAGCCTCGCTGAGATTGCGCCCGGCGCGCAGTACATGGGATCGGCTGGCGCTATTCGCGGCAGCGCGACGGTTAAACGGAGATGTGGCTGCTGCGAAATCCGCTGTTGAGACAACCGTCGCGGCAGGGCGCGCGGTGCGCGTCGGGCCTGCAGCAACCCTGACGTTGACGTCGGAATACGCGTCGGCGCCACGGAAACGTCGCCAGGGCTGTTCGGCGCGGCACACGATATTCCGATCGACCGGGGCGTGCTTCGCCGTGCGAGACTGACTAACGCGGACCTGGCGGTTCACCGTGGCGTGCTATGACTATGCTGACGCCCTTTGGCGGGCGCGTATGGGCATAAGGCGGGCGATCGCCGGGCGGCTGATCGCGGAGCGGCGTGTCGCCGCCTTTCAGGACTTCGCAGATCTTCGGGCAAGTCAACAGGCTGTGCTGGAACGCTGGCTTGCGATTGGCGGCGTGTCGCGCGCCGAACTTGACCGCGTTCGCGCCGACGGCACCGACGCAGCCCGTCTTCTGCTGGACGTAGACGGGCAGGCCAGGGCGGCGTCGGGCGTGCTGCCGCCTCGGTGGGGCTCACGCCAGCCGCGTTCGAACCCGTAAGGCCGGCCTTGGGTAGGGTTCGATACGCCCGTCCCGTATCCCGGCGCGGACGTGACGCCAGAGCTGCGGGCGGTGGCTGTGTTGTCGCGTGCGAGGTGCTGCGGGCGGTAGCGGCCGAGGCGCTGATCAGAAGTTATTTCATCAGCTCAAGGTGGCGCGGCACCGGCCAGGGCACAAGCCAGGCCAAGGATGTTGATCGGCGTTGAAGGCGGGACCCCACCCGATATGAGGTAACACATTGAATGAGCTCAATATCTCGGGGCGAGACGGAGTCCCTACAGACGCCTGTCAGCACGCGCGCCAACGTGTTATTATATAGCGAATTCAACCACCTAGGCTGCCTCTCGATGGGGTCCGATTTCGACGCCGATCCACACCGCAGGCCTGCGGTCAGCGACCGGATGGTCTTGTCGGAGACCTGCGAGACGAGGCCGATTTCATCGGTGAGGAATTTGGCGTCCGCGCTGGCGAAGACCTGGAGGTTGGCGTTGCGCGAGCGGATCAGCGGATAGCTGGCGAAGACGCTGACGATGTCGGCCGTGCCGCCGGCGTCGAGGGCCGAGAACTCACGCCCGAGATCATAGCGCATGTGCGTATAGGCGACCCCGACAGTGGCGGCGCCGATCGGCGCCTGGTAGGCGACCCGGCCGTACGCAAGCCCTTCGGTGGAGACGAGCAGACGCAGGCTGAGCAGATCGCCCAGGCCGGTCGGATTGTTCAGGTTGATGGAGCCGCCGAACCGGTAAGCGCCGGTGTAGTAATTGCCGGCGTTGTCGGCCTCAAGGCTGCCCGAGATGAGCGGGCCGGGGGCAAGATCGACCGTCAGGTCCGAGGCGCCGACCTGGGCGCCCGGAGACAGCGTCGAACGGACGATGACGCCCGGGATATCGGAAAGCAGCAGCAGCCTCCGCTCGAGCGGAGCGATGGCGACCGGATCGGCCGGGTCGAGACCGTCGAGGATGCGGCGGGCCACGCCGTCAGACAGTCGGGTCTGGTTACGCAATTCGATCGCGCCATAACGGCCTTCGATCACGGCGATGGTCACGGTCCCCTCAAGGACGTCCTGCGCCGGCAGATAGGCCTGGGCCAGAAGGTAGCCACGGCTGTTGTAGAAGCGTGTGATCGCCGCCGCGGCGTTGCGCAGCTCGGGCAGGGTCAATTCACTTTCCGGCACGAAGCCGGTGGCCGCGACAAGCTCCGATTCGGAGAACAGGGTCGCACCCGTGATCCGCAGCGCATTGACCCGGATTTGAACCCCATCGGCCGCCGCATCCGACGCGACTTCCGGACGCTCGATGCGAATATCCGGAGCCATTCGGCCGGGGAGTGCTACGGGCGGAATCTGCTGCAGCTGGGTACCCGCGCCGGGCGGCTCCTGGGCAGCAGCGTTCTGGCTGACGGCCAGCAGAGCAGCCGCTATCAGGCTCGATCTCAACATAGCTACCTCGAAGTGCCGCCGCGGTATCAGAGCGTAGCGGCTCTCACGCAGCGGAGGCCACGCACGTAGAAAAGGCTCGAATGATCGATCTGGTCGGCACAATTCTCGGGGATTTCGTCCACATTAGCGGACTAACCTCGAGCTACCGAAAATAAGGACCCCGTGATCTCAAATGTTAACAAGACAGTAAAATTAAGGGTTTGTTATAAGCCCCCATCGCCGAACCATTCTGGCCTGTTTTTGTTCCGGGAAGTCTAACAATTATACAGCGATAGGGTGCTGTCAGTCTCAAGGTCTGACTCAGAATGGTCTCATGGTTTTCAAGGCCTTGCCAGTCTGCGGGTGAGCAGTCGGATATGGGCGACGAAGACCCAGGCGGTGGCGGAGGCGATGGTGGCCTCGAAGTCCTTGGCCAGGCGAAGGTCCGTTCCGCGACCCATCGGCGGGGAAGCACCTCGAAGCCCTTGGCCCGGTCCGAGCGTTTGATGATCTCGATCTTCCAGCGGCCCAGTTCAGCCATGGCGCCGCGCAGCTTGTCGCCGGCATAGCCGCCGTCGGTGTCGTCACTTTAATGCAAATTTGTCTTCACTGCAGGCGGCGTAAGCCGCTGGCGAGGATGATAATTCGTGAAACCGATTTCGTTCAAGCGCCACCGGTTTACGGCGGACGTCATCCGCCATGCCGTGCGGCTGTACTTCCGTTTCAGCCTCAGTTTTCGTGACGTCGAGGAGCTCTTGGCGCAGCGCGGGATCGACGTCAGCTACCAGACAATCCGCTGCTGGACGATCAAGTTCGGACCGCTGATCGCGAGGCGACTGAAGCGCCGCCGGCCTGTGCCTTCGCCTCGCTGGCATCAGGACGAGATGATCTGTTTGATCGGCGGAAAGCGGATCTATCTGTGGCCGGCTGTCGATGACGAAGGCGAAGTCCTCGACCTCGTTGTCCAGCGCCGGCGGGACACGGAGGCCGCGTTGAGACTGCTCAGGCGTCTCCTTCACAATCAGCCGGTCGAGCCCCAGACGATCACGACCGACGGCCTGGCCTCATACGGCGCGGCTCTGGATCCGCTGGATCTGAGGCATCGACCGGGTCGGCTTCGGGAAAACAATAGGGCGGAGAATTCCCACCTTCCGATCCGACGACAGGAGCGGCAGCAGCGGTTCAAATCCCAAGCCTCAGCTCAGAGATTCCTTACCACCCACGCGGCGACCTACAACACATTCAACATCCAACGCCATCTGATCAGCAGAGCCACTCTTCGCCGCATCCGCGCCGAAGCGGCGACCGCCTGGGCGGCTGCGGTCGCCTGATTTCGGCAGGGTAGGGCGCTTCTCAACCCGGCTTCGTTATCCCGACAGCGCCCACGAGTGGAAGGCGTGTTAGCGGCGACAGGCACAGCAGCGGGGGCGGCGGTGCATGAGGCTAAGGCGATGGCGGCAAGCGGTGCGAGGCGCATCGCCTGACCATAACAACGCACGCCGTTCTGAGAAGTGTTTGTTGTACGTTCGTCAAGTAGCACCATTAGATCTCAGGGGTGAGGGGTCCTTTTGCGACGCCGATCACCCCCCTAACGGGGTCCCTTTTCTACGCCGATCCACAGCAAAAGCTCGCGCTAGACCTCATGACATCTTTGTCCAGGCCGCACTCCTAGCGAACTCGGCAACACTTCGTCGGATCGTGCGTTCCCCGTCCAGACCAACGAGAGGGACGCGATATGACGAACCCTATCCTGCAAGCCCACAGGAAGGTCGAAGCTCGAAAGGCGGCTGAACGTAAGGCGGCTGACTCCCTTCGGGATCAGGCACTTCGCGAACGAGCCATGCAAATAAGGGACGTTCATCGGGGCGATACCGGACCTGTCAACGATGATCACATTCCGCGTCCGGGCCCGGCTTGGTGATCTGAGCCAAGGTCGCCCACAATCCGTAGTCAGGATCACGCGACGACGCGCCCATAAAGCGGCCCAGCCTGCGGATAGCAGGACACCAGCCCCGTCAGAAACTGGCGTTCGTTTGCTTCGTTCCCTACGCTTTCAGCTCCTCGGCGTCGGATAGACTTTGTGTGGTTCGCTCACTTCTCGAGCAGCATCGCGTGATACCTCGGGAGCCGGGCGACCCTCCAGTCCCGCCTTCGCCATCCAGCGATGATTGCGCGAGCCGTACAGGCCGCCGAACACTGCGGCGATGCCGCTGAGAAGCATCGTCAGGAAGCCCCAAAGAGCGAGCGTCGCGGTGCTGTCAGCCGTGCTTTCCGCTTCGACGCGCTGTGAGAGAGAAACGATCAAAGTTCCCTCAACTACTCGCGAGTCAGGCGCCAAGGCGTCGCCGATCACCGTCTCACCCGCAGTCGTCCTGGTCGCCTCACCGCCTGCGATGCCGGCGGTGTTTACGGCGGCAGAACCCGACGCAATCAGGATCGCAAGCAGGAAAGCGACGGCCCAGACGCTGAGGCCGTGGAGCGCGCCCTTATGATGATCCGCGTACTTGGCTGCGCGGCTCGCCACAGCTCCACCCACAAACAGCGCCATGCAGTTTGCGACCACGGCCCACATCCCGGCTGCCGCCGCGAAGCTTTCGGCGTCGCCGCCGTCGAGATCGTACGGATTGAAGGCCCCCGCTCCGAGAGCGACGCCCAGTAGGTTCAGCATAGCTCCGACAGCTACGGCGACGACCGCCCCCGCGATGACGGCTGGCCACGAGACCAATACGTGAAGAGGGTGAGTGTGAGAGGATCGCTCGAGGTAGTCGGTCATGTTTTGCCCTTCCAAAGACTGCGGGGCCTGTCCAAGCTTTTCTCGGGTCGAAGAGTTCCGGCACTGGCCACTGGGGTTCTGCTCACCGATCTGGGGCGGCGGCCGCGCCGGGCGTGACCGGAGCGAACTCAGCGGCTTGTGACTTGGGCGGCAGTGCGTCGGCCTGTTGCAAACCGTCGTCCTCTACCTCCGTGATAGATATAATGGACTCGCCGGCCTTCATCAGCGGCGCGGCAGCATCAGCGGCCTGCACATCCGTCGGGGAAGGAACCCGAACATCGCGGTGCTCGCCGTTCCGTTCGAGCGTGACCGTGTAGAACCGCATCGTCATTCGCCGGCCCCAAAGCCCTTGGGACCACCCGCCTCGAATGCACCCTCCCCCCCGCTAGCTGAGCCTTCTCGCTTTTGCGCCTGCTGGCTCGTGCCGCTCTGATCGGGCCGTGTCGTCCCGTGACTGCTGCCGTCCTGCTGGCCGCCATTGGAGGTCCCCGGGTTTGGATTTTCGTCGGTCATTTCGTTCTCCTTCCGGGAAGCGAACGGTGAAGCGTGTGAGCGGTTCCGGCGACGGAACGGTTCGGCGCCTACCACAGGCCAAGCCTGTTGATCGGCGTTGAAGGCGGGACCCCACCCGATATGAGGTAACACATTGAATGAGCTCAATATCTCGGGGCGAGACGGGGTCCCTACAGACGCCTGTCAGCACGCGCGCCAACGTGTTATTACATAGCGAATTCAACTACCTAGGCTGCCTCTCGATGGGGTCCGATTTCGACGCCGATCCACAATCTGCTCGTCCGTCAGCCAATAAAGGTCGCTCATATCCAGACTCCTCGCAGAGCCTGAATCAGATCGAGCGCATCACATCAATGGGTCCTGAGCCTAAGCCAGGATCTCGCTGGCCGGCCCTTGGGCATCGTTCTTTCTCGCAAGCGCTGCGTCGATCTGGTCGAGCAAATCGGCAAGGGACCGTTCGTTCATCGTCTCGCTCCAGCTCCGGCCTCTCGCGGGCGATTTGGCCCATTGAGCGGGGAGAGGGCAAGAAAATGTTCTCTAAATGTTCCATTTATCGACAGGAACTTGGCGGACCGAGCGAGCGACGAGAGTGAGACCTGTGAGAGCCCGAGGTAGCTCTACCGATACCGCGGTTCCGACAGGCTGGTATCTATTTGGTGTCGGAAGGTTAGGGGCTTTGTCAGCCATCGAGCCGGCCAAGCCGTAACTCTCAGTATTTAATAGGAAAATTGGTGGATGCTGCAGGGATTGAACCTGCGACCCCCTCGGTGTGAACGAGGTGCTCTCCCGCTGAGCTAAGCATCCATCTCGGGCCCCGCAGGCAAGGCGCCAAAGCGGGGAGGCGCGGACATAGCCCGCTCCCCGATCAGAGGCAAGCCTCAGATGCCGGCCGCCCGCACCCCCTCCGGCGTCTCCGCGTCCGGGTCGCCCGGCAGCCAGGCGACGTGGCCGTCATAGATGCCCTCGTTGAGGATGCCTTCCTCCCTGGCCACCAGCACGGGGACCAGCATCTGGCCCGTGACGTTGGTCGCGGTGCGCATCATGTCGATGATCCGGTCGATGGCGACGATATAGCCGATCCCCTCCAGCGGCAGGCCGGCCGTCGACAGGGTCAGGGTCAGCATGACGATGCTGGTTCCGGGCACGCCCGCCGTGCCCAGCGACCCGAGGATCGCCGTCAGCCCGATGAGGACGTACTGTGTCAGCGATAGCTCGATCTGGAAATACTGGGCGATGAAGATGGCCGCGATGGCCGGATAGATGGCGCCGCAGCCGTCCATCTTGACGTTGGCGCCCAGGGGCACGGCGAAGGCCGCGTAGGCCTGGGGCACGCCGAGCCGCTCGACCGTCTGACGCAGGGTGATGGGCAGGGTCCCGAGCGACGACGAGGTCGCGAAGGCCGTCTGCTGGGCCGCGAAGGCGCCGCGGAAGAAGCTGGTCGCCTTCAGCCCGTGCAGCTTCAGCAGGCCCGAATAGACGATCAGGATGTGGAACAGACAGGCCGCATAGATGGCGATGATGAACTTGCCGAGCGGCAGCAGCGCCTCCCAGCCATAGCCGCCGACGACCGAGCCGATCAGGCCGAACACTCCGAACGGGGTTAGCTGGATGACCCAGCGGGTGATGCGGAAGATGATGGCGGCGCCCTCGTCGACGAACCGTCGCGCCGTCTGGGCCCGGTCGCCCAGCGCCACCAGAGCCGCGCCCACCAGGGCCGAGAAGAAGATGATCTGTAGCACCCTGCCTTCGGCCAGAGCCGCGAAGGGGTTGGTCGGGACGATGCCGATCAGCACGTCAAGCGGCGTCGGAATCTCGCGCTCGCGCACCTCGCCCAGCGGCAGGTTGGCCAGCCCCACGCCCGGATTGATCAGATGTCCGAAGGCGAACCCGACCAGCACGGCCAGCAAGGAGGTGATCGCAAACCACATTATGGTCCGCGCCCCCAGCCGGATCGCGCCCGCGCCTTCGCCGAGCCTGGCGATCGACGAGGCGATGGTGAACAGCACCAGGGGCGCCACCAACATCCGGATCAGGTTCAGATAGATGTCGCCGATCGGCTGGAGCCAGATGGTCGCCTGTTCCCTCAGGATCAGCCCGGCGACGATGCCCAGGGCGAACCCCGCGGCCGTGCGTTGCCACAGCGGGATGGCGACGAATCTGGCGAACATACAGGCGGCTTTCGGGGAGGAGCCTCTGAAGATGCTGGCCGCAGCCCTGCGCCGCAACGCGATGGCGACGCAGGAATTCTAAGGTTCGCTATAGATTGTCTCTACCGGTGGGAGGGGGACCAATGCCCGTTCAGCGCCGCATGCACCGTCGCATGGTCCCCGCGGCGCTCCGCCTCGCCCGAGCATCGACGCGGCGAAGGCGGCCGGCTAGCTGATCCGCTGGACCAGGGCTACGAACACGACCATGAACGTGCCGGTCAGCGCCACGCGATTGTGACGATGCAGGTAGGCGAGAACTTCTCCGAACACAGGCTTCTCCTTTTCGGGAGGAGCAGCTTGACAATGAGGTCTAAAGATCGGGTTGGGCGCCCGCCAGGGCCCGCGTTACATAATGCTCCACCACGATCATATCGACGGCTTCCTCGATATCCTCGAAGGCGTCGACGATGACATCGGGCTCCAGATCCTCAATGGGCACGGGGGTGTAGCCGAAGCTCACGCCGATCGACGGGATGCGGGCGTCGCGCGCACAGTCGATGTCGGGCGCTGCGTCGCCGACCATGACGGCGCGGGCCGGGTCGCCGCCGACGGACCGGATCGCCTCGATCACATGGGTGCCCGAGGGTTTGCGTTGGCTGACCCGGTCCGGGCCGACGATGGCGGCGAAATGCCTGGTCAGGTCGATCTTGCCCAGAAGCAGTTCCGAAAGGTCCGACCGCTTGTTGGTCACGACGATCAGGGTGGCGCCGCGCGCGGCCAGGGTCTCCAGCGTCTCGACCACGCCCTCGAACGGCCTGGAGTGGTCGGCGATGTGGTCGATGTAGTCTGCGATGAAGGCGTCGAACAAGGCGGGGTCGTTCGCCGCCTCGACGGGCGCTCCCGCCAGCTCGAAACCGTGGACCAGCAAGGCGCGCGCCCCGCCGCCGATCAGTTCCCTTGCGCTCTCCATCGGCGCGGGCGGCAGGCCTTTCAGGTCCAGCATCCGGTTCAGCGTGCCGACCAGGTCCTTATGCGTCTCGACCAGGGTCCCATCCAGGTCGAAGGCGAGGGTCCAGCCTTCGAGGTCACGTTCGATCATCAGTCGTCTCCCGTCGGCCGTCCCGATGGGCTAGACCACGGCGCGTGACTAGACCCCGGACCGATTCATGACCACACCTCATCCCAGAGCCGCCATCATCCTCGCCGCCGGCCAGGGCACGCGGATGAAGTCGCCCCTGCCCAAGGTGCTGCATCCCATCGGCCATCGCGCCATGCTGGACCACGCCATCGACGCGGCGGAGGCCCTGCATTGCGAGCGGATCGTCGTCGTGGTCGGCGCCCACTCCCCGGAGGTCCGCGCCCATGTCGTGGCGCGTCTGGGCGAGGACGCGGTTGCGGTCCAGGATCCGCCCATGGGCACGGGCCACGCCGTCCGCGCCGCCGAGGCGGTGCTGGGCGACTTCATCGGTCAGGTCGTGGTCACCTACGGCGACGTACCCCTGCTGCGCGCAGCCGACATTGAGGCGGTGTTCGAGACGCACGACGGCGTCACTGTGATCGGCTTCGAGGCCGCCGACCCGGGCGCCTATGGCCGTCTGGTCATGGAGGGCGAAACCCTCGCCGCCATCACCGAGGCCAAGGAGGCGTCGCCTGAGGTTCTGGCTATAACCACTTGTAATTCTGGCGTCATGGCTGCCCCTGTGGGCCTGTTGTTCTCCCTGCTGGCCGAGGTCAGGAATGACAATGCCAAGGGCGAATACTATCTGACCGACGTGGTCGAACTGGCCCGCAAACGCGGCGAACCGACCCGGGTGACCATGGCCTCGGAGGACTCCGTCATGGGCGTTAACGCACAGTCCGAACTGGCCCAGGCCGAAGCCCTGTTCCAGAAGGTCCAGCGCGAGACCTTCCTCGCCGCCGGCGTCACCATGTCGGCGCCGGACACCGTCCACTTCGCCTGGGACACGGAAATCGGGGCCGGATCAATCATTGAGCCATTCGTCGTCTTCGGCCCCGGCGCCCGCGTCGCCGGGCGCGCCCGCATCCGCAGCTTCAGCCACATCGAGGGCGCCACGGTGGCGACCGGCGCCGAGGTTGGACCCTACGCCCGCCTGCGGCCCGGCGCGGACCTGGGCGAGGGGGCCAAGGTCGGCAACTTCGTCGAGGTCAAGAATGTCCGCATGGAGAAGGGCGCCAAGGCCAACCACCTGTCCTATCTCGGCGACGGCTCGGTCGGTGCGGGCGCCAACATCGGCGCGGGCGTGATCTTCTGCAATTACGACGGGTACAACAAGGCGAAGACCACGGTGGGCGAGGGGGCCTTCGTCGGCTCGAACGCGTCTCTGGTCGCCCCGGTGACCATCGGCGCGGGCGCCATCGTCGGCTCGGGCTCGGTGATCGTCGAGGACGTCCCCGCCGACGCCCTGGCGCTGGCCCGGGGCCGTCAGGTCAACAAGGACGGCGCCGGCGCGGCCTTCCGCGACAAGGCGAAAGCGAAGAAGGCGAAGTCCAGGTGAGCGATCTGCAGAAACAACGCGCCGGAGAAGCCGCCGCCCTGTGCGTCGAGGCCGGCATGGTCGTCGGCCTGGGCACCGGCTCCACCGCCGCCTGGTTCGTCAAGGCTCTAGCGGCGCGTGGCCTGACCGGCCTGCGCTGCGTCCCGACCTCGGAGAAGACCGCCGACCTCGCCCGGGAACTGGGCCTGCCGCTGGTCACGCTGGAGGATGTCTCCCGCATCGACCTGACCGTCGACGGCGCCGACGAGATCGGTCCCGGTCTGGCCCTGATCAAGGGCGGCGGCGCGGCCCTGCTGCGCGAGAAACTGGTATGGGAGGCGTCCAGCCGCTGCATTGTCATCGCCGACGCGGCCAAGGTCGTGCCGGTTCTGGGCGCCTTTCCCCTGCCGATCGAGGTGGTCGCCTTCGGTCACAAGACGACGGGCAACCGCATCGCCGACGTCCTGATCGACCACGACATCCAGATGCCCGCCCGTCTGAGGCAGGCGGATCGCGGCGTGGTCCGCACCGACGGCGGCAACGTCATCTACGACGCCAGATGCCAGGCCATCCATGACCCGGTCCGTCTCGCCGACGACCTGAAGCTGATCACGGGCGTGGTCGAACACGGCCTGTTCCTCGACCTCGCTGACGAGGCGATCATCGGCACGGACGCGGGCGTGGAGATCAGGCTGCCCTGATCCCCACGCCGTCTCCGGCGCTATTCTTCGGCGCTGTTCAGCCGGGCGTGGGCGCGATGGATCGAACTGGCGATCTCGCGGTTGGCGGCCCGCGTGCTGCGCAGGGTGCGCCGGGCGTCATACAGTCCTTCGAGATAGGCGAGGTCCCACTGCGTCAGGCCTTCGGCCGTCTCGGGCGCATCGAACACGTTCAGCACCGAGGCGTAGGCGCTGGTGTCCGCTTCAGGGTCGATCTGGGCGAAGACCACCATCGAGACGTAGTCGGCGAGCTGCTGTCCCGACACGTTCGCCACCTGGTCGACGTCCAGCACCACGACGGTCTGCACGATCTCGTCGACGATCTGGGTGGTCAGGCGCGACGCAAACGCGATGGGGACGATCGGGGCGTAGTCCGCCGGCTTGTCGCATTCGTTCCTGCAATCGCCAGGCAGCCGAACCGCCCGGGCGCCTGTTTCTGAATCGACCGGCATGCTGACCGTCCACCAGCGTACCGGCTGATCGCTGGTCTGGAACTCATTCAGTGCCGCATAACCCCGGTCCATTCCCGATCCGCCCATGATGAAGCGCTGGCGTCGCTGCGTCAGGGCCTCTGTCGCAGCGTCAGCGTCCGCAGCGGCCACGACGATGACGTTGGGCTGGCACCCCGGACGGCCGGTTTCGAGGCCAAGATCCTGGGCCACCGTCTGCACACGATCGACGATGTATTGCCCGACGTCGTTGCGGAGGTTGGCGACGCCGACGCAGACCGTCGCATCCCAGCGGGCCAGCCCGCGACGATGGGCGGGGGCGGCGACTTCCTCGACGAAGTTCAGGATCATGGAGTCCAGCGGACGGCCCGTGACCTCGATGTCCTCCAGCTTGACCGGCTCGCCCGTCTGGGCGACCTGCGGTGCGACCTGGACCGGCCGGATCGACGCATTGGCGTCACCCTCGATCGACAGGGTGGCCATGACGGCCAGGGCAGCGAGCGTAAGCATGACGGCGTCTCTCCTGAACAGGTCCCGGAGACGAGGCTAACACTGATCTGTGGTTGTTCAACTGCGGCTGATTCAACGCGTCTAACGTGGCCGGAAAGCGACAGGCGCGCCCCGCGATGAGCGCGTTCCGGAGGCCCCGACGCCGGTCCGTTCGAGCCCTGCCATCGCGGCTGGACGGGGAACGGGCCCCGAGGCCTGGAGTTGAAGCGGGCAGGGCGCTTGTCCCGAGTGTCAGCGGCGCCTAAGTCCGTCCGCCGACGCCGCCAGCGACGTCCGGCCTCTCCGGACGCTTCGGACGCTTCGGACTGTGTTTTCCGTCCGCTTCGAGATCGCCATGGCCGACTACGACTACGACCTCTTCGTCATCGGCGCCGGGTCCGGCGGGGTGCGCGCGGCGCGTCTGACGGGCCTCGGCGGCAAGCGCGTCGCCATAGCCGAGGAGTTCCGCGTCGGCGGCACCTGCGTCGTTCGGGGCTGCGTGCCCAAGAAATTCATGGTCATGGCCTCGGACTTCGCCCACCAGTTCGAAACCGCCGAGGGCTATGGCTGGACGGTGGAGGCCAGCTTCGACTGGCCGAAATTCATCCAGGCCAAGGACGTTGAGATCGCCCGACTGTCCGGCATCTACGCCGCCAACCTCGGCAAGGCGGGGGTCGAGCTGATCCACGGCCGTGCGGTCCTGAAGGATGCCCACACCGTCGAGATCGTCGGCAAGGACCAGACGATCACCGCCGAACGCATTCTGATCGCCACGGGTGGCCGGCCCTGGATGCCGGACGACCTGCCGGGCATCGAACACGCCATTACGTCGGAAGGGGCCTTCCACCTGCCGGAACTGCCCAAACGCATCCTGATCGCGGGCGGCGGCTATATCGCGGTGGAGTTCGCCGGCATTTTTGCGGGTCTGGGAGTCGAAACGACCCTGATCTATCGCGGCCCGAACATCCTGCGCGGTTTCGACGACGATGTTCGCGCTCACCTCGCCGGCGAGATCGAGAAGCGCGGCATCAAGGTCATCCTGGGTTCCCAGCACACCGGGATCACAAAGACCGCGACCGGTCTGATGAACGTTCTCGAAAACGGCATGGAGATCGAGACCGACGTCGTCATGTTCGCCACCGGCCGGCTCCCGCATGTCGTCGATCTAGGGCTGGAAACCGCCGGGGTCGAACTGAACGAGAAGGGCGCGATCAAGGTCGACGCCCTGTCCCGGACCACCGCCGACAACATCTGGTCCATTGGCGACGTCACCGACCGGATGAACCTGACCCCCGTCGCCATCCGCGAGGCCGTGGCCTTCCACGAGACGGTCTACAAGGACAACCCGCAGCATTTCGACTACGAGGCCGTCGCCACGGCGGTCTTCAGCCAGCCGCCCGTCGGCGTCGTCGGCCTGGCCGAAAGCGAGGCCCGCCACATCTGCGCCAAGGGCGTCGATGTCTATGTGACCCGCTTCCGGCCGATGAAATACGCCTTTACCGGCAGTGATGAGCGGGTGCTGATGAAGCTGGTCGTCGATGCCGACACCGACCGCGTGGTCGGCGTCCACATCGTCGGCCCCGAGGCGCCGGAGATGATCCAGCTGGCCGCGATCGCCGTGAAGGCCGGCCTGACCAAGGCCCAGTGGGACGCCACCTGCGCTGTCCACCCGACGATGGCCGAGGAACTGGTGACCCTGAAGGTCAAACAGTCTCAAGACGTCAGCGCGGGGTAATGCCTCCTCCCTGTCCCGCAGCGATGGGGAGGTGGCGGCGAGCTCTTCGCGAGCTGACGGAGGGGTTCTGACGGCGGCAAGAACCCCTCCGTCTCCTCCGCTTCGCTACGGATCCACCTCCCCATTCGCCAGGCGGCGAACAGGGAGGAGACCAGATTTGTTGTTTCGCAACCGCGAGAGGCCTATTCTTCTGCAATGACCAAGCGCTGGACCCCTGAATCCTGGAGAAACAAACCCATCGTGCACATGCCGATGGACTATCCGGACCCGCGCGCGCTCGCCGCCGTCGAGGACGAGCTGCGCACCCTGCCGCCACTCGTGTTCGCGGGCGAGGCGCGCAGCCTGACGGCCAAACTGGCCCAGGTCGAGCGCGGCGACGCCTTCCTGCTGCAGGGCGGCGACTGCGCCGAGAGCTTCAAGGAGTTCTCGACCGACAACATCCGCGACACCTTCCGCCTGATCCTGCAGATGGCCGTCGTCCTGACCTTCGCGGGTCGCAAGCCCGTGGTGAAGGTCGGCCGCATCGCCGGCCAGTTCGCCAAGCCGCGTTCCTCGGCGGTGGAGGAGATCGACGGCGTCGAACTCCCGTCCTACCGCGGCGACAACATCAACGGCTCGGCCTTCACGGCCGAGGAGCGGCTCCCTGATCCCCAGCGTCTGCTGAAGGCCTACAACCAGTCGGCCTCGACCCTGAACCTGCTGCGCGCCTTCGCCGGCGGCGGCTATGCCGACCTCTACAACATCCATCGCTGGACCCAGGGCTTCGCCGACGGCGGCGTCGGCGCCCAGTACCGCGAACTGGCCGAGAAGATCGCCGAAGCCCTGGCCTTCATGGAAGCGGTCGGCGTCACGCCCGAATCCCATCCGGACCTGTCGCGTGTCGAGGTCTTCACCTCGCACGAGGCGCTGCTCCTGAACGTCGAGAGCGCCCTGACGCGCCTCGATGGCGGTTCGGGCGAATGGTTCGACACCTCCGCCCACATGCTGTGGATCGGCGAGCGCACGCGTCAGCTGGACGGCGCCCACGTCGAGTTCATGCGCGGCATCAGGAATCCGATCGGCGTGAAGTGCGGCCCGACCATGGAGCCGGACGACCTGCTGCCCCTCATCGACGCCCTGAACCCGGACAACATCCCGGGCCGGCTGACCATCATCGGCCGCTTCGGCCACGACAAGGTCCACGACCGCCTGCCGCGCCTGATGAAGGCCGCCAGGGCTCACGGCAAGAAGGTCATCTGGTCGATCGACCCGATGCACGGCAACACGCTGAAGGCCTCCAACGGCTACAAGACCCGGCCGTTCGACCGGATCCTGGGCGAGGTGAAGGGCTTCATCGAGGTGGCCGAACACGAGGGCGTCCACCCCGGCGGCGTCCACCTGGAAATGACCGGCCAGAACGTCACCGAATGCCTCGGCGGCGCCCAGGCCGTGTCCGAGGACGACCTCTCCAGCCGCTACCACACCCACTGCGACCCGCGCCTCAATGCCGATCAGGCGCTGGAGCTGGCCTTCCTGGTGGCGGAGCGTCTGAAGTCGGGCCGCCTCAACAGGTCGAAGGCGGCATGACCACCGGGGCTGTCGGCAGACCGGAGAGCGAGGATCGGGCAGGCCGCACGGCCTTCCAGGGCGCGCCCGGAGCCTTCAGCCACGAGGCTTGCATGGCTCTGCGTCCCTGGGACGAGCATGTGCCGTATGAGACCTTCGACGCGGCCATCGCCGCCGTGCAGTCGGGCGACTGCGACTGCGCCCTGATCCCGGTCGAGAACTCGACCATCGGTGTCGTGGAGCCAGCGGCGACCCTCGTGGCCGAGTCCGGCCTGCCGATCGTCGGCGATGCCTGGCGGCCCATCCGCATGGCCTTGATGGCCGTCGACGGCGCCGAGTTCGAACAGATCCGCACCGTGGCCAGCCATCCCATCGCCCTGCGCCAATGCGCCCGGACCCTGGCCGACATGGGGTTCGAGATCATCGAGGCCTTCGACACCGCCGGGGCCGCCCGGGAGGTCGCCGAACTCGGCGACCGCACCCGCGCCGCCATCGCGCCAGTCGCTGCGGCCGAGGTTTACGGACTGACGGTTCTGCGCAACGATCTTCAGGATTCCGACGACAATCGCACGCGATTTGTTCTTCTGGCCCGCGAACCGGCTTGACGTCGCACGATCGTTGCGTGTCTTAGGGTCCCATGGATCGCACACGATCCTAACAACCGGTTCGACTCATGTCCCCGCTGCGCGCTTCGCTCTTGACCCTCTCGCTCCGTTCGCGCGCGGCTGCCTGCTATCTCGGCTCCTGCTTTTACGGCTTTCGATACGCCGGCTGAGGCCTCGAGCATTCCTCGCTCCTGACAGCCTCGCCGGCGACCGCCCTCAACCAGGGCGGCGGCGCACCCCTTCGCCCTTCATCGAAATGCATCCCGTGAAAGCTCAAACCCCATGCCGAAATCGAACCTCCAGCACGTCTGGCCCGACATGAACCCCGAAGACATGTCGCCCGAGCAGATGGCCCTTGCCGCCCTGCGTCACGAGATCGACTTCGTCGACGACGAACTCCTGGTCCTGTTCCAGCGCCGCCTCGCCATCGCCGCCAAGGTTGGTCAGGCTAAGGACGCGCCCCACGGCCCTCACACCAAGCTGCGCCCCGACCGCGAACAGACCGTTCTCAGCCGCGTCATGGCCAGGGCTGATCCCGAGAACGCCGTCGCCGTCGAGGGCCTGTGGCGCGAGATCGTCGGCTGGGGTCTGGCGCGCCAGGGCCAGCTTCAGGTCCAGGTCTGGGCTCCGACCGACCCGACCCGCGCCTTCGACGGCGCCCGCCATCGCTTCGGCACGGCCGCCTCGATCCGCATGGTTCGCGACCCGCAGGCCGCGCTCGCCTTCGCTGCCGAGGGTAAGGGTGTCGCCGTTCTGGCCGTGAATACCGAAGATTCCTGGTGGGTCGGTCTGCGCCGCGACTGGTCGAGCCTGAGCGTCTTCGACGGCTTCGGCTCGGCTGGCGGTCAGCCGACCTCTCTGGCCGTGGGCAAGATCGACCCGGCCGCCCTGCCCAGGGGCCGCCGGGTCGTGGTCAGCGCGGGCGGAGACGCCGGCGACGGCGGCGGCGCGCGTCGCTGGGGCCTGAACACCCACCACGGCTGGACCCTGGCCCTGACCGAGGCCGACCTGACCCCCGGCGACGCCGAGGGCTGTGTCGGCGCGATCGGCTAGACCGCCGGAGCGGGCGGCGTCGCCCCAGGCGGCAGGGGGGGCGGCGCAGGCTGGCCCGGGTCGCCCGGCAAGGACTTGATGTAGCGATAGACGGCGCGCTTGTCGGGCTCCGACATCGCGCGGACGCTCGGCCAGGGCATGGGCGGCAGGCTGGCGCCCGTGCTCAGCAACTGGACCCATTCGTCTTCGGAATGCCCCGCGACGGTCAGGCGCAGGTTTTTGCCGTAGCTGGTTTCCCAGGGCCCGGTGTGCCCCTCGGTCGACCCCTTCAGCCACTCGCTTTCGGGCGGCCGGGCCCCGCCGGTCATGGCGTACTGCGGCGTATGGCAGTCGTTGCAACCGCCGACCAGAACGACATAGCGGCCTGCCTCGATATCGGACGCGGCCACTACCCGGGGGCCGTCCGCAGTGTCCGTGCCGACCTGGGTCTCCATCGTCGGCTGGCATCCGGCCAGCAGTGCGGCCATGCCCAGGCACGCGACCAGATCGGTCCGCCTCATCTCAAATCCCCCCGTTATCCCGCCGGGAATGAAATCCACGCAAACGCGTTCGTCAAGCTCGGCGGGAATCGGCTAGGACTGGGTCGCGCGTTTGGATCGCGATGGGCCCCGCATGAATACGACGGAAGTCTTCCTCATCGCCATGCTGATCATCTTCAGCCTGCCCTGGCTGGTCTGGCGACTGCTGAAGACCGATCACTACGCCCCTCTGGTGGTGGTTCAGATTATCGCCGGAATCCTCCTGGGGCCGGGCGTTCTGGGCGCGACCTTTCCCGACTACTACGCCTTCGTCTTCAATCCGCAGGTCGTTTCGGCGCTGAACGGCATCGCCTGGTGGGCGGTGTTGATCTTCGTCTGGCTGGCCGGGATCGAGCTGGATCTGAAACAGGCCTGGGCCAGCCGGGGCGAGACGGGGATGACGGCGGGCCTGGCTCTGGCCACGCCGCTGCTGTTCGGTTGTGGCGCGGCGGCCGTGATGCTGCAGTTTCCCGGCTGGATCGGCGCACGGGCGGCGACGTGGCAGACGATCGCCGGCATCGGCATGGCCTGCGCGGTCACGGCCCTGCCCATCCTGGTGCTGTTTCTCGACAAGCTGGGCATTCTCAGGAAGCCGCTGGGCCAGCGCGTCCTGCGCTATGCCAGTCTGGACGACATCGCCATCTGGGGCGTTCTGGCCCTGATCATCCTGGACTGGGACCGGCTGGGGCGTCAGGCCGGCTTCCTGGTTGGCTTTCCGATCGCCTCGATCGCCCTGCGCGCCCTGATGCAGCGCATTCCCCGCACCGACCGCTGGTACGTCGGCCTGATCTGGCTGGCCGCCATGGGCTTGGTCTGTGACTGGGCGGGCCTGCACTTCATGGTCGGGGCCTTCCTGGCCGGGGTGGTGATGGAAAAGGACTGGTTCGACGAGACCGAGATGGACGGCTTTCGCCACATCGTCCTGCTGACGATAATGCCGGTCTTCTTCCTGTCGACGGGTCTGCGCACCCAGTGGGGCGTCGGCGGCGCGGCCGTGTTCGGCGCCGCGGCCCTGCTTTTGCTGGCCGCCGTCGCCGGCAAGCTGGCGGGGGTTCAGCTGGCGGGTCGCATCCTGAAGTGGCCGAAAGGGGAGGCGACGATCATCGGCTGGCTGCTGCAGACCAAGGCCCTGATCATGATCATCTTCGCCAACATTCTGTTGGACAAGCAGATCATCACCAACGAGACCTTCACCGCCCTGCTGCTGATGGCGCTGGGTTCGACGATGCTGACCATTCCGATCGTCAAGCCACGCCTGGCCCGGCTCGCCTCGGGCTGATCATATCGACATGTTGTCGATCAGCCGCGTCTTTCCCAGCCAGGCAGCAGTCAGGATCCGGGCCGGTCCATCGACGACCCCGTTCGCAAACGCCGCCAGATCGTCGGCGCGGCGCACGGCGACATAGTCCACCCGCCCGAACCCGGCCTTCAGCAACTCGGCATAGGCCTCCCGCTCCACCGCCGCGAGCGGACGCCTGTCCGCCGCCTTCATCGCCGCCTAGGCCAGGATGCCGTTCAGCCTGCGCGCCACCGTCAGCTCGGCGTCGGCCAGATAGGCGTTGCGCGACGACAGGGCCAAACCGTGCCCGTCCCGCTCGGTCGCCGAACCCACGATCTCGGTCGGGATGTCCAGATCACGGGCCAGGCGGCGAACCACCAGCAGCTGCTGATAGTCCTTCTCTCCGAACACGGCGACGTCGGCCTGGACCTGGTTGAGCAGCTTGGCCACGACCACGGCCACCCCGCCGAAGAAATGCGGTCGGAAGTCGGTCTCCAGCCCTTGCGACGGTCCTCCGACGCTGATGCCTGTGACGAAGCCCTCCGGATACATCTCTCCGACCGTCGGCGCGAACAGCAGGTCGCATCCGGCCCCGGCCAGCAGGCCGGCGTCCTCGGCCTCGCGACGCGGATAGGCGCCGAGGTCCTCATGCGCCGCGAACTGGGTCGGATTGACGAAGACGCTGGCGACCACCTTGTCCGCCCGCCGTCCGGCGTCGCGCACCAGGGTCAGATGGCCTTCGTGCAGGGCGCCCGTGGTCGGCACGAAGCCCACGGTGAACCCCTGGCGACGCCAGTCGCGCACGGTCGCACGCAACGTTTCGATGGTTCTCGCGATGGGAAGGGGAGGAGTGTTCTCAGTCATGCTTACCGGGTTAACCCTTCAACTTAAGCCTGTTCGTGCACGGGACGGCAAAAGGTGTCGGGCTATGAGTCGGCTTATGACGCCCAGCAGAATGCTTCGTCCAGTGCTCCTCGGTTTTGCCGGCCTCGCGACCTCGTCGTGCAGCCTGGTCGAGGGCGACCCGCACCGGTTTGAGTCGATGGCCCAGATCGTGGCCGACATCCCTCTGGATGGCGGCCCCCGCTCAGGCGAGGCGCGCCCCGTGCGCACGGCGGCCGAGGGCGGCCTGCGTCCCGCGCTGGCCATGACCGAAGCGGTCGTCAACCCGGGCGCGCTGCGGGTCGAGGTCATGAATCCGCACGATCTGTGGGACGCGCGCGACGCCGGCCTGCGCGGCGCGGTCGAACGCGCCGCACCCGCCCTGATCGAGGCCGCGGCTCCCATGGTGGCTGAGGCGGTCGTCCAGCAGGTCTCGGACCGAATGCCGGCGCCCCGTGTCGAACGCGCAGTGGTCCGCGCCACTCCCGCGGCCGCAACCGCGCCTGCGGCGCCTCGCGCGACGCTGCAACTCGGCGCCTTCTCCAGCCCGGGCGCCGCCCGCGCCGCCTGGACGCGTATCGCCTCAGCCGGCCACGCGGTTGCCGAACTGTCTCCTGTGTTCGAAGCGGTCGAGGTCGATGGGCGCCGCCTGACCCGCCTGAAGGTCGTCGCCCCCGCCGACGCCGCCCGCGCCGTCTGCCGCGCCGCCGATGCCGCCCAACTCGGGTGCCTGCGCCGGGGCTAGCCGCCCAATCCATCATCCGTGCACCCCGGCCTTCGCCGGAGTGCACGGGTATAGGGGAGCGGTGAGCCCCGACGATCCCATCCACAGTCGTCTTTTAACCTTTCGTTGACGGAAGCGGCGGCGGGCCCGATTCTGGCAGGCCAAGGCGACCGGCGAGTGAGTCGGTCGTCGCCAGCTTTCGGATCATCGGTTCATGACGCAGCCTCAGGTCATCGTCGTCGGCAACGAAAAGGGCGGGGCGGGCAAGTCCACCCTCGCCATCCATATCGTGTGCGGACTGCTGCACGCGGGCCGGCGGGTGGCCATCCTGGACCTGGACCTGCGCCAGCGATCCATGAGTCACTTCTTCGCCTACCGCGCCGCCTGGACCGCCGCCAACGGTGTGATCCTGCCCATGCCGATCGAGCCGGATCTCGGCGACGGCAAGGCTCTGGCCAGGGCCGGCGAGGCCGACCAGATCGCCTGCTTCGAGGCCGCTTTCGCCGAGGCGGAAGGCGCCGAAATCATCCTGATCGACACCCCCGGCGGCGACACCGCCCTGTCGCGCGCGGCCCATGCCCGCGCCGACCAGATTGTCACCCCGATGAACGACAGCTTCGTCGACTTCGACATGCTGGGCACGGTCGACCCGGTGACCCTCGAACTTCTCAAGCCCTCGACCTATTCCGAGAGCGTCTGGGAGGCCCGCAAGCACCGCGCGATCTCGGAAGGCCGCCACGCCGCCATCGACTGGGTCATCATCACCAACCGCCTCGCCGTCGCCGAGGCCCGCAACCGCCGTCGCCTGGACGACAAGATGCAGAAACTGGCCAAGCGGGTCGGCTTCCGCGTCGGCCCGGGCCTGCGCGACCGGGTCATCTACCGCGAGCTCTTCCCCTTCGGCCTGACCGTCGCAGACCTGTCGAACGAGGTCCGCCCCGTGGCCGTGTCCCTGGCCCACGTCGCCGCGCGTCAGGAGATGCGCAATCTGATGCAGTCGCTCGGCCTGGATGAGGTCGCTCTGCCGGCCCTGGACGCGGCGGCCTGACCCAGGTCCCGCCATGGGTCTGATCTGGCTGGTGCTGGTCGGCATCGGAGTCTGGGCCCTCGTCCGGCTGGGCCGTCAGACCGAAGGTCCCCGGCGCGGCCAATGGCGAGTCGCCGCCACGCTCGTATCGGCCGCCATGCTGGCCGGAGGAGCGCTGGCCCTGTCGAAGGGCGCGTGGATCAGCGGCGGCGCGCTGGTCGGGGCGGCGCTTTGGTTGACCGTGGCGTCTCGCATCCGGTCCGTCCCCCCGCGCGCCGCCGGGCTGTCCGACACGGAGGCCCGCTCGATCCTCGGCGTCGGGGCCGACGCCACCCCCGAAGCGATCAACGCCGCCTGGCGCCGCCTCATGGGCCGCGCCCATCCGGATCAGGGCGGCACAGAGGGACTGGCCGCGCGGCTGAATGCGGCGCGGGATCGGTTGCTCAGAAAATAACCCTCTCCCAGGCTGAGAGGGCTTGAGGCTCGCAGAGCGAAGCGATGTGTCTTGGCCGAAAGGGTGAGGGTCGTGCGCTTCCGGTGAGGTCCGGCCCTCACCCTTTCGCGCAAGGACGCCGGCTGCGCCGCCGTGCGCTTAAGCCCTCTCCCCATGGGAGAGGGTTCACGCATCCGTCAAACCCCCCTAAACCTCCCGTCATGCCGAAGCTGACCTCCGCCATCGACCCGCAATCGCCGACCTTCAAGGCGCTCCACGCCCACAATACCGCCCTGAACGCCGAGCTGCGCGAGCGGGTGGCGAGGGCGGTTAGGGGCGGATCGGACGCCAGCCGCGACCGCCACGTCTCGCGCGGAAAGCTTCTGCCTCGCGACCGCGTCGAACGCCTGCTCGATCCCGGCTCACCCTTCCTCGAGGTCGGCCAGCTCGCCGCCAACGGCATGTATGGCGACGAGGCCCCCGGCGCCGGGATGATCTGCGGCGTCGGCCGGGTCTCGGGTCGCGAGGTCATGATCGTCGCCAACGACCCGACGGTGAAGGGCGGCGCCTATTTCCCGATGACGGTGAAGAAGCACCTGCGGGCCCAGGAGATCGCAGAACAGAACAACCTGCCCTGCGTCTATCTGGTCGATTCCGGCGGGGCCAACCTGCCGCACCAGGCCGAGGTCTTCCCCGACCGCGACCACTTCGGCCGCATCTTCTTCAACCAGGCGCAGATGTCGGCGAAGGGCATCCCCCAGATCGCCTGCGTCATGGGCTCCTGCACCGCCGGCGGCGCCTATGTGCCGGCCATGTCGGACGAGACGGTCATCGTCAGGAACCAGGGCACCATCTTCCTGGCCGGCCCGCCGCTGGTGAAGGCCGCCACCGGCGAGGTCATCTCGGCCGAGGACCTGGGCGGCGCCGAGACCCATTCGCGCAAGTCCGGCGTCGTCGACTATGTCGCCGACAACGACGAACACGCGCTGGAGATCGTCCGCGACATCGTCGGCCATCTGAACAGCGTCAAGCGCGTCGACATGGACGTGCGCGAACCCTGTGATCCCGTTCTGGACCCAGCCGAACTCTACGGCCTGATCCCCGACGACGTCCGCGCCCCCTATGACGTGCGCGAGGTCATCGGCCGCCTCGTCGACGGCTCGGAGTTCGAGGAGTTCAAGTCGCTCTACGGCACGACCCTGGTCTGCGGCTTCGCCCGCATCTGGGGCTATCCGGTCGCCATACTGGCCAACAACGGCGTGCTGTTCTCGGAGAGCGCGCTGAAGGGCGCCCACTTCATCGAACTGGCCTGCAAGCGGAAGATCCCGCTCGTCTTCCTGCAGAACATCTCCGGCTTCATGGTCGGCGGAAGATACGAGGCCGGCGGCATCGCCAAGGACGGGGCCAAGCTGGTCACCGCCGTCGCCTCGGCCGGCGTGCCCAAATTCACCATCCTGATCGGCGGCTCCTTCGGCGCCGGCAACTACGGCATGTGCGGCCGCGCCTTCGGCCCGCGCTTCCTGTTCACCTGGCCCAACAGCCGGATCAGCGTCATGGGCGGGGAACAGGCGGCCAGCGTCCTCGCGACCGTCCACCGCGACGCCGACAGCTGGACTCCCGAACAGGCCGAAGCCTTCAAGGCGCCCGTTCGTCAGAAATACGAGGACGAGGGCAATCCCTACCATGCCACCGCCCGCCTGTGGGACGACGGCGTCATCGAGCCGACCCAGACCCGCGACGTTCTCGGCCTGGCCATCTCGGCCAGTCTGAACGCACCGATAGCCGACACGACCTTTGGCGTGTTCAGGATGTGATCTTTCTCTTCCGCGACCAGTTGGCCTTCCGAGCCGACCGGCCGAGGCTGCGGCTAGTTCCGAAACGTCTCCCGATCACGACGCCTTGGTCAGCGATCCAGTCGGCGAGATGGAAGTGCTTGGCGAAAGAGGGATTCGCTCCCTTCATCATGTACTTGGCCATTCCGCCCGGGGTCGTCACAGGCGTAAGTCGCACTTCATCTGACCCGCACGGCCCGCCAGACAGCTTGCTGAGCCGGTCGCGTATCAGGTGCTCAAACCACTTCTCGTACCCCGCCGGAAGATGGACTGCCCAATGCACGTTGCTGCGGTTGTTCGGGTTCTCGTGGACATGAAAGTAGTCGAAAGACCCGAGGTCTCGATCAGTCTTGGAAGCATAGCGCCACGCTCGGGACACACGGGCGCGGAGAGCACGGAATACGGTACCTGCAGCTTCTTCTTCGATAGCCAGACGATCGAAGTTGATGGTGACCATATGGGTCATGGGGCGGTTGCGTGACGTCGCGTATCGGGTGGCGTGGAATCCACCAGCAATCTGGGCGTAGCCAAGGTGGTTGGTCTGCCCGCGGGGAGCCCGGTTTGTCGTCATTGGGTGTACCTTGAACCAAAGAAGTGCCCCCGAGAGCGAACCGTACCCGGTTTGTTCAGGTTGGCAATATGTTCTCAGAACGCTTTTCTGGAAAAGAAGGAGCCCACGGGGAATTTCCTCACTACATTCCCCGGATGACCGACATGACCGACAAACCCACCGAAGCCGAACTGAACGCGCTGGACATCACCGATGCCGAGGCCGCCGAGATCAATGCGATCTCCAACCCGCTGTTGAGCGACCCGGCGCCCGACGCCAACGACGACCTGATCCAGGTAGACGGCACTGCCGACGGCGTGGTGTTCGTCACCATCAACCGGCCGCACAAGAAGAACGCCTTCGACGCCGCCACCGTCGCGGCCCTGTACGAGACGTTCGAGACGCTGCACGGGGCCGACAACGTGCGCGTCGTCTTCATCCGCGGCGCGGGCGGCACCTTCAGCGCCGGCGGCGATCTGAACTGGATGGCTGACGCCGCCGGCTGGTCCGAGAGCGACAACCGCGACGACGCCATGATGCTGGCGAAAATGCTCAAGGCCCTGCACGACATCCCGGCCCTGACGGTCGCCCTTGTCGAGGGCGCGGCCATGGGCGGCGGGGCCGGCATCGTCTGCGCCTGCGACATGGCCGTGGCGGTCGAGGGCAGCCGTTTCGCCTTCTCCGAGGTCAAGCTGGGGCTCATCCCCGCGACCATCGCCCCCTATGTGATCGAGGCCGTCGGCGCCCGCCGCGCGAAGCAGCTGTTCCTGACCGCCAACATCTTCGATGCCGACTACGCCGCCCACGCCGGGATCGTCGACATGGTCCTGCCCGAGGGCTCGATGGACGAGTTCATCTCCATGCTGACCGACAGCCTGACCCAGAACGCCCCCGGCGCCATGGGCGAGGCCAAGCGACTGGTTCGCGACGTCGCCGGACGCCACATCGACCATGGCCTGATGGAGGAGACCGCCAAACGCATCGCCCGCGCCCGCGTCTCCGACGAAGGCCAGGAAGGCGTCCGCGCCTTCCTCGACAAGCGCGCCCCGCGCTGGGCGGAATAGGGGACTTGCCCTCTCCCCTTGCGGGAGAGGGAGGCGCCGCACGAGAGCGCAGCGATCGTCCTTGCGCCGGCGGGTGAGGGGTGACACCGGCTCCAGCCGAATGATCAGTCGTCCATCCATGTCTTCAGCCGCCGGTGAGACCCCTCATCCGTCAGCCTTCGGCCGCCACCTTCTCCCGCAAGGGGAGAAGGGAAAACGCGCCATACCCATCAACGCACGCCCGGAATTCCTCTGTGACTCCAACGCCCGGCCGTGATTTATAGCCTTATTCCAGGCGCCCCTGAAAACCGTGAGACACTGTCTCCCGGTCTTTGACATCGTCGCCGCCTCACGTCCGTCGATGTAGACTCTGTCGACTCTGTCGACTCTTTTTTTGGAGTCGCGCTCCTCCGGCGAGGGAGGAGACAATCGCCCTCCGCCCCTCTAAACCGGGCCCATGTTCAAGTCCGTCCTGGTCGCCAATCGTGGCGAGATCGCCTGTCGCGTCTTCCGCACCGCAAAGCGGATGGGGATCCGCACGATCGCCGTCTATTCCGAGGCCGACGCCGGGGCCCTGCATGTCCGTGAGGCCGATGAGGCCGTCCTGATCGGCCCCGCGGCGGCGCGCGAATCCTATCTCGTCGCCGAAAAGGTCTTGGCGGCGGCAAAAGCGACGGGCGCCGAGGCCATCCACCCCGGCTACGGCTTCCTGTCCGAGAACGCCGAGTTCGCCGAGGCGGTGATGGCGGCGGGCATCGTCTGGATCGGCGCCCCGCCGGCCGCGATCCGCGCCATGGGCCTCAAGGACGCCGCCAAGAAGCTGATGGTCGAGGCCGGGGTCCCGGTCACGCCCGGCTATATGGGCGAGGACCAGTCGCCCGACCGGCTGAAATCCGAGGCCGACGCCATCGGCTATCCGGTGCTGATCAAGGCGGTCGCGGGCGGCGGCGGCAAGGGGATGCGGCGCGTCGATGCGTCCGAGGCCTTCCTCGACGGCCTGGCCTCCTGTCAGCGGGAGGCGGCGTCCAGCTTCGGCGACGACCGGGTGCTGATCGAGAAATACATCCTCTCGCCCCGCCACATCGAGGTTCAGGTCTTCGGCGACAGCCACGGCGAGGTCGTCCACCTGTACGAGCGCGACTGCTCTCTGCAACGCCGCCATCAGAAGGTCATCGAGGAGGCTCCGGCGCCCGGCATGGACGCCGCGACGCGCGCCGCGATCACCGATGCGGCGGTCAGGGCAGCGAAAGCTGTAAGATACGTCGGGGCGGGCACCATCGAGTTCATCGGCGACGCCTCCGACGGTCTGAAGGCCGACCGCATCTGGTTCATGGAGATGAACACCCGGCTGCAGGTCGAACACCCGGTGACCGAGGCCATTACCGGCGTCGACCTGGTCGAGTGGCAGTTCCGCGCCGCGGCCGGCGAGCCCGTGCCGCTGAAACAGGCCGACATCCCGATGAACGGCTGGGCCATGGAGGCCCGCCTCTATGCCGAGGATCCGGCCAACGGCTTCCTGCCCTCGATCGGGCGGCTGGATCATTTCGTCCTGCCTGACGACATCCGCGTCGACACCGGCGTCGAACAGGGCGGCGAGGTCAGCCAGTTCTACGATCCCATGATCGCCAAGCTGATCGTGCATGAAGACACGCGGGAGGCCGCGGCCGAACGGCTCGCGCAGGCCTGCAGCGAGGTCGAGGTCTGGCCGGTCAGGACCAATGCCGGCTTCCTGACCCGCCTGCTGCGTCATCCCCGTTTCGTGACGGCCGATGTCGATACGGGCCTGATCGCGGCGGAGGCGGCCGCGCTGGCGGCCGCGCACGACCCGGACATCGAAGCCGCCGCCATCGCCCTGGCGGCCGAAGACGAGTGGCATGCCCGCACCGGGTTCACAGGCGCGGACAGGGCGTCGCCGTTCGAGGGCCTGCCCGGCGCGACGTTCGGCTTCCGCCTGAATGGCCCGTCGAGCGCCAGCTATGCCGCCCGCATCGGCGGCAAGCCCGTGGTCCGGCCCGTCCTGACCGACACGACGGACGGGTTCAAATGGCTGATCGGCGCGGATCAGATTCCGGCCGAGGTCGTCAACCAGCAGGTTCTGGTCGGTGATCGGGTCTTCAACTGGGCATATGGAGAGGATGACGGCGACATCCTGTTCGCCGACGGTGAGGCGATCAGTGTCGCCTGGCGCGGCGGCGTGGCGGAACGGGCCGGCGGCGGCTCAGCCTCGGACGGTTCCCTCCGCGCCCCCATGCCCGGCAAGATCGTCGCCACCCCCGCCAGGGCCGGCGACATCGTGACCAGGGGCCAGCCGATCATCGTGCTGGAGGCCATGAAGATGGAGCATGCCCTCGTCGCGCCATTCGACGGCGTGGTCGGCGAGATCGGCTTCGCCGTCGGGGACCAGGTGACCGCGGACGCCGTGCTGGCGAAGGTCGAGGCCAACACTTAACTCCGATCATCCCCGCGAAGGCGGGGACCCGGTGCCTTGGACGATGGATCGAACCGAACAAGCGCTGACGTCAATCCTGCGCACCGTGCCTCACAAAAGAACTGGGTCCCCGCCTTCGCGGGGATGATCGGAAAATCTAGACCGCCCATGCCTCTCCACATGATCAAGCTGTGCGTCGGCGTCGTCCACGTGGAAACACTGGAACGCCGCGCGGCCAAGGGCGAATGGCTGACCGTCAACACCCGGATGACGCCCAAGCGCGCGCCCGAGCTCGAGGACGGCGGCTCCCTCTACTGGGTGATGAAGGGGTCGGTGACCTGCCGGATGCCCATTCTGGATGTCTCGACCCGGGGGGAGGGCAAGGCCTCCATGTGCCTGATCAAGCTGTCGCCCGAGGTCATCCGCACCGCGCCCCAGGCCCGTCGCCCCTTCCAGGGCTGGCGCTACCTCGAGCCGAAAGACGCCCCGCCGGACATGTCCTCGCTCGACGCTGGCGACATGCCCGAGGATCTCGCGAAACAGCTCCGCGAGATGGGGGCCTGGTGAAGAACGCCTTCTCCCCTTGCGGCAGAAGGTGGCCGAGCGAGGCGAGGTCGGATGAGGGGTCACGCTGACGTTTGAAGTCAGCTTTGCCAGCCCTCACTCCAGCCTCCGGTACGACCCCTCATCCGTCAGCCTTCGGCTGCCACCTTCTCCCGCAAGGGGAGAAGGATCGTGTTGACCCCACCGTCAGACCGTGGTCTGCGCCGCGTCCCATGACGTTCCTCAGCCCCTCCACCCGCACCGCGACGCGCGAGCTTCTGACCCTGGCCTGGCCGGTGGTGCTGGCGCGGATCGGCATCATGACCATGGGGCTGACCGACGCGATCGTGGTCGGCAACTACGCTTCGCGGGAGCTGGCTTTCCATTCCCTCGCCTGGGCGCCGCATTCGATCATCGTCGTGACGGCGGTCGGCCTGCTGTTCGGGGTCCAGGTCATGACGGCCCGGATGCTGGGCGAGGGACGTCGCGCCGAGGTCGGCGCCGTCCTCCGGCGCGGGCTCGTCTATGCGCTGCAGCTCGGCGTCGCCGCCTGTATCGCCCTCGTGTTCCTCGGCCCCTGGCTCCTGCGCCAGCTCAACCTCGAGGCCGGTCTGGCTGAGGGCGCGGGCCCGGCCCTGATCGTTCTCGCCCTGTCCATGCCCGCCTATCTCGTGTCGGTCGCGGCCCAGTTCTTCCTCGAGGCGCTCGGCAGACCCAAGCCCGGCATGGTCGCCATGTGGGTCGCCAATGGCGTCAACCTGGCCCTCAACCTGCTGCTTGTGCCCGACCTCCTCGGCCTGGGTCTGAACGGCGCCGAGGCCTCGTGCTGGGCGACCTTCGCCGCGCGCGCGGCGCTGGCGATCTTCCTGGTGATCTACATCGTCCGCCTGCCGGAGGCGCGGGCGCTGGGTATCTTCACCCGGCCGAGGCCCGATCCGGTCGCCGCCGCCGAACAGCGCCGCATCGGCTATGGCGGCGGCTCGTCCTATTTCATCGAGGTCGCCGCCTTCGCCGCCATGACCTTCATCGCCGGTCAGCTGGGGGCCAACGAGACCGCCGCCTGGGCCGTGGTGCTGAACGTGTCCGCGATCGTTTTCATGGTCCCCATGGGCCTGTCGTCGGCGACGGCCGTGCTGGTCGGTCGCGCCTATGGGGCAGGGGACAGCGAGGGCGCGTTGCGGGCAGGCCTGGTCGGGATCGGCGTGGTCACCGGCCTGACCTTGATCGTCGCCCTGCTGGTCTGGCCCAGCGCGCATATGATGGTCGGGGCCTACAATCGTGATCCCCTGCTGCTGGCCATCGCCGCGCCCGCCCTGGTTCTTGCGACCCTGTTCTTCGTGGCCGACGGCATCCAGGTCGTCGCCGCCCAGGCCAACCGCGCGGCCGGCGACGTCTGGTGGCCGACGATCATCCACTTCGCCGCCTATGGCGGGGTCATGATGCCGCTGGGCTGGGTCCTGGCGCACCAGATCGGGGTCAATGGCCTGGTCTGGGCCGTGATCATCGCCAGCCTGGTGTCTTCCGCCCTGTTGACGGGGCGGTTCATGCGGGTGGCCAGAAGGCTGCCGGCTTCGACTCAAGCGTTGCCTTAGGGTCGATCCGGAGAAAGAGTAGCGATTCAAAACCCGGAGTCGCCCGATGTCCCTGATCGCCCCCCTTCTGGTCCAGATCGCCCTTACCCTCGGCCTCGTCGGCCTCGTCGGCGTGTCCCGAATCGGCGCGCTGCGTCGGCGCGAGGTCCCGCTCGCGGCGGTCGCGGCCTCAAACGACGCCTGGCCCGAGCCGGTTCGCCTGATCTCCAACAACTGCGCCAACCAGTTCGAGACACCCGTGCTGTTCTACGTTCTGGTGCTGCTGGCGCTGCATCTGGGGGCGACGGGGCCGGGCCTGGTCGTCACAGCGTGGATCTTCGTCGCCTCGCGCCTGGTCCATAGCCTGATCCATCTGAACGGCAACAATGTGAGGCTGCGATTCAACGCCTTTGCCGTCGGGACCCTGGCCCTGCTGGCGATGGCGGTGCAGCTCGGATTCACGGCGTTCAGCTAGGACTTTGCCGCCGGGCCCGCCCCTCTCTATATGGTCGCCTTCCCCAACATCGGACGATCATGGCCCGTATCCTCATCACCTCGGCGCTGCCCTACATCAACGGCATCAAGCATCTGGGGAATCTGGCGGGCTCGATGCTGCCGGCCGACGTCTTCGCCCGCTTCAAGCGCGCCCAGGGCCACGAGACCCTCTACATCTGCGCCACCGACGAACACGGTACGCCCGCCGAACTGGCCGCCGCCGCCGCCGGTCAGGACGTCCAGACCTATTGCGACGAACAGCACGAGATCCAGAAGGCGGCGGGCGCCGCCTTCGGCCTCAGCTACGACTGGTTTGGCCGCTCCTCGCGCGAGCCCAACCGCCGCCTGACCCAGCATTTCGCCAAGGTGCTGGAGGAGAACGGCCTGATCGAGGAACGGGTCGACCGGATGATCTATTCGATCGACGACGCCCGCTTCCTGCCCGACCGCTATGTCGAGGGGACCTGCCCCCACTGCGGCCACGTGGGCGCGCGCGGCGACCAGTGCGACAACTGCGGCCGCCTGCTGGACCCGACCGACCTGATCGCCCCCTGGTCGGCGGTCTCCGGCTCGACCAACCTCGAGGTCCGCGACACCCGCCACCTCTATCTGCTGCAGACGAAGATCGAGGGCCAGATCCGCGCCTGGATCGAGTCGAAGTCCGACTGGCAGACCCTGGCCCGTTCGATCGCGCTCAAACACCTCGACGAAGGCCTGATCGACCGGGGCATCACCCGCGACCTGAAGTGGGGCGTGCCGGTGGTCGGTCCCGACGGCGGTTCGCATCCGGGCATGGAGGGCAAGGTCTTCTATGTCTGGTTCGACGCCCCGATCGAATATATCGGCGCGACCGAGGAATGGGCCGAGGCCAACGGCACGACCTGGCGCGACTGGTGGCGGCTGGATGAGGGGGCGGACGACGTCCGCTACGTCCAGTTCATGGGCAAGGACAACGTCGCCTTCCACACCGTCAGCTTCCCCGCGACCATCCTGGGATCGGGCGAGCCGTGGAAGACCGTCGACACGCTGAAGGCCTTCAACTGGCTGAACTGGTACGGCGGCAAGTTCTCGACGTCGCAGAAGCGCGGCGTCTTCATGGACCAGGCGCTGGAGATCCTGCCCGCCGACTACTGGCGCTGGCATCTGACCGCCTATGGGCCGGAAGGGTCGGACGCGGCCTTCACCTGGGAACAGTTCCAGTCGACGACGAACAAGGACCTGGCCGACGTGCTGGGCAATTTCGTCAACCGGATCGTCAAGTTCGCCGAGTCGAAATTCGACGGCGTCGTCCCGGACGGCGGCGAACCCGGCCCGCTGGAGGCGAAGCTCGACGCCGACATGCGCGCCGGCATCGCCGAGGCGACCGAGGCCTTCGAGGCCCTGGAGTTCCGCAAGGCCTGCCAGGCCCTGCGCGCCGTCTGGGTCCTCGGCAACGAATACCTGCAGGAAGCCGCGCCCTGGACCGCGTTCAAGTCCGATGTCGATCGCGCCGCCGTGGGCGTTCGCACGGGCCTGAACCTGGTCGCCCTGTTCGCCCGCATTGCCGCGCCGGTCATGCCCTTCTCGGCCGGGAAGATCGCCGCCGCCGTGGGCGAGACGGATCTCAGCTGGCCCGCCCCCAACGCCGCGCTTCTGGATCAACTCTCGCGCGGTCAGACTGTCGCCGCCGCCGAGGTCCTGTTCAGGAAGATCGAGGACGTCCAGGTCGCCGAGTGGAGCGAGCGGTTCGGAGGGGCTCAGTGAAGCCCACGCTGGCCGATCACTCCCCGGCGACCCTCTCGGCGGTGCGCGAGCGCCTCGCCGCCACCGGCCGCGTGCAGTTGCACGACCTGCTGGCGGCTTCCTGTGCCGAACACCTGCGGGCCGAAGCGGAGCAGCCCGACTTCAATGTCGTCACCCGCCGCTCGACCGGTCATGTCGATCTCCCCGGCGCCTGGCTGCATTCGCTGGAGCCGCACCAGCGTCAGGCCCTGGGCCAGGCCGTCCAGACCGCCGCGACTGACGAGTTCCAGTACCTGTTCGACAACCACCCGATCTACGATCTCGCCGAAGCCGGATCGGCCGCTCCCGTCTGGGCCGATCTGGTCGCGTTCCTCAACGGCGAGGCCTTCCTCGGCCTGATGCGACAGGCGACGGGCGAGCCCCGCATCGCCTCGGCCGACGCCCAGCTGACCCGATTCCGCAAGGGGCACTTCCTGACCGAGCACGACGACACGGCCGAGGGGAAGAACCGCCTCTATGCCTATGTCCTGGGCCTGACGCCCGGGTGGCGGATCGTCTGGGGCGGCCTGCTGGCCTTCCACGATGCCGAGGGCAATGTCGGCGAGGCCTTCACCCCGCGCTTCAACACCCTTAACCTGCTCAAGGTCCCGGCGCCCCATTCGGTGACCCAGGTCGCCCTGTCGGCCGGGGCCGACCGCGTGTCGATCACCGGCTGGCTGCGGGGGGCCTGACTATTCGAACAGACTGATCGGCGCGCCGTAGGCGTCGGGCCAGCCGATATAGGCCACGTCGGTCGGTCCGATGACGAAGACGGTCACCGTCCAGCGTCCTTTCACGCGGTGCATCAGCCCATAGGTCGCCGGGCCGTCGAACACGCCCTCGGCGATCGCTTCGGCGAAACCGGCACGGACGAAGTCGATGGGGCGGCCGTCGGGGCGCTGCACCGAACCCGCATAGAAGGCCCAGTCGCCCTGGACCCGAAGCCGGTCGACCATGAACTGGACCGGCTGGTTCAGCTCGTCCTCGATGGACGGACGCAGCGTATTCAGCAGCGTCCGCCGCAGGGGGTCGCCGACCGGCACGGATCGCGGTCCCGCCTGGACGACGACCGCGGGCGGCGCGACCGGCGCGGCCGTCATCGGCCCCGCGAGCAGCGCGGAAATCAGAATGACGCTCACTTAGCCTCCGCCTTGCGGCCGGGCCGGCGGACTATTCCGCCCTGGCCGGCTCCGGTGACGCTACTGCGGTCCCGGTCGGGGCGGAAGCGGCATCCGTCGCCGAGTCAGGCGAGGTCAGGGGCTCGCCCGCGCCGGGCAGGGCGCTGTCCTCGGTCCGCACGCCCTGCTGGAATTTCTCGACCTCATAGGGGGAGATATCGAGGAAGGCCGGGGCGGCGGCGTTGAATTGCTCCAGATTTCCGGTCCGCACCACGACCGATCGCGCGCCGTCCCAGATCATGTGCAGGGCGACGTACAGGACGATGACCAGGCCGACGTAGCCGATCCAGCGGTACTTGTTCAGCAGCTTGGCGATGAAGGTCGCGGCCAGACCCATCAGGGCGATGGACAGGATCAGGCCGAACACCATGATCCACGGATGCTCGTGCGCCGCGCCGGCCACGGCCAGCACATTGTCGAGCGACATGGTCACGTCGGCGATCATGATCTGCAGCAGGGCGGCGCCGAAGGTCTTGCGCTTCAGGCCCAGGGCCTCGGGGGCCGGTCCGCCGCCGTGGTGGGCGGACAGGGCGGTTTCGAGCTCCGCCTCGGCCTCGGCCTGGTCGTGGGTCTTATGCTCCTGCAGTTCGCGCCACATCTTCCAGCAGACCCAAAGCAGCAGGATGCCGCCGGCGAGCAGCAGGCCGACAATGGCCAGAAGCTGCACCGTGATCAGGGCGAAGCCGATCCGCAGGACGACGGCGGCCGCCAGACCGATCAGGATCGCCTTCTTGCGCTGTTCGGGCGCCAGGGCGGCGGCGGCCAGGCCCACGGCCACGGCGTTGTCGCCTGCGAGCACCAGGTCGATGGCCATGACCTGACCGAGTGCGGTCAACTGGCTGGCGAGTTCGGGAGAGCTGAGGAATTCCATGGGCGGTCTCTAGCGTCGCGAACGTCGTGCGCCAAGTCTCCTCCCCGTCGCCGAACGACGACGGGGGGCAAGGTCGCCAGAGCCTGATCGTTTGAGATGGAAGCGCTTCGCGCTTCTGTCGAAAGCGTGAATCAGGCTCTCGCTGATAACTGGAGCAGGATTCACGGCATCAGCGGAATCGCGAAGCGATTCCTCCTCAGCCGATCCTGCTCTAGCTGCGCTGTTTCTTGGTCGCTTCGTAGAGGGCGACGGCCGCCGCATTGGACACATTGAGGCTCTCGAAGCCGCCCGGCATGGGGATCCTCGCCAGGACGTCGCAGTGTTCGGCGACAAGACGGCGGATGCCGTCGCCTTCGGAGCCCATGACCAGAACGGTCGGCCGGTGATCCAGCGCATTCTCCAGCAGTTCCTCGGACGATCCATCCAGCCCGACCGCCCGCCAGCCGAGATCGGCCAGCCGCTCCAGCGCCCGGGACAGATTCGTCACCCGCGCGCACGGCAGGCGCTCCGTCGCCCCGGCCGCCGCCTTGGCGAGCGCTCCGGCCAGCACCGGCGAATGCCGGTCCTGCACGATGATTCCCCGCGCGCCGAACGCCAGGGCCGAGCGGAAGATGGCGCCGACGTTCTGGGGGTCGGTCAGCTGATCCAGCATGACGATGATTCCCTCGGCCGGATCGGCGAAGTCCTCGAGCGCCACGCCTTCCAGCGGCTGGACCTTGAAGGCCAGGCCCTGGTGCACCGCGCCTGCGGGCAGCATCCGCTCCAGCGCCAGCGATTCGATCACCTCGACCTTGTGGCCGTTGGGGATGCCGTCGCGTTCCAGCTCGGCGGCGCGATCGGCGGTCGCCAGCAGACGCCCCATGCCCTTGCGCGCCGGGTTCGCCAGCGCCGCCAGCACGGGATGACGGCCCCACACGAAGCCGTCGGCGTCGACCTTGCCCCGCCCGGCGCGCGGCGCGGCGGTGGAGAAGGCCTTGGTTGGCGGATTGGGGTTCCAGCCCCCGCGGTCGGGGCCGCCCCTGGGCGCCCCTTTGGACTCTGGCGAAGCGTCGCCGGACCGGCCTTTGAAGGCCGGTTTGCCGGTCGGCTTTTGGCCCGATTTCCGGTCGTTGCGTTCTGGATTTCTCGACACTATAAGACGCCCTCCGATTTGGAGCCCTAGGGCTTTCGGGTCTGGCGCTCCCTCTATCTCAGGCGTGTCCCGACCCCGAAGCCTTTTGTTCCGACGCCGGTCGAAAGATTGGTCAGGGACGGTTCGGACGGATCGACATAGCGCGCTGGGGGAATGTCCCGAGTGGCAAAGGGGGGGGACTGTAAATCCCCTGCGTAAGCTTCGCAGGTTCGAGTCCTGCTTCCCCCACCACGCGCTTTCGATACGGACGGCAGGGTTTTCGATGACGATCGGCTGCGGAAGTTTCTTCGTGAAAACAAAGGGCTGCCGTGGTTTCCGTGCGGGTATAGTATAATGGTAATACAGCAGCCTTCCAAGCTGAATATGTCGGTTCGATTCCGTCTACCCGCTCCATATTTTTGATAAGCACCAGCGCCCCCGAGCCGGGCCATCAGGAGTTTGGCCATGGCCAAGGAAAAGTTCGAACGTAACAAGCCGCATTGCAACATCGGCACGATCGGTCACGTGGACCACGGCAAGACGACGCTGACGGCTGCGATCACGATGGTTCTGGCCAAGGCCAG
>NZ_JAFCWQ010000025.1:0-39429 GCF_049897665.1 Brevundimonas sp. TWP2-3-4b1
CTTACGATCGGTCGGGCTCAGATGCACGGTGACGCCTGTACGCATCCCGCAGACTCGCACGACGCCACGCCCCGGGGAATCCCACCTCAGACTCTTATGTCCCGATCATTCCACTAGGCGGTCGTGACTGCTGACACAGCATGATGTGCAACCGCTTCGTCCCGCCCCCGACGCTCGGCACGATCGATGACGAAATCCGCCAGCTGGGGCTGCCTCTCGAGTTTCCGGCCGGGCGACCGAACATGCCGCCCGAGTATGCCATCGGAGACAGTCCGCCCGTGGTCCTGCGCGCCGGCGAAGGCTTGAGCCTCGCGCCCATGACCTGGGCGTGGAAGGGGCCGGGCGGGAAGCCGGTGTTCAACTTTCGCTCCGACGGGCGGACCTTTGACCAGTCGGAGCGGTGCCTGATCCCCGCCGCGGGCTTCTTCGAGTTCACCGACGCCGAGCCGGGCCACAAGCGGAAGACCAGATGGCGGTTCGACCTGATCGACGCGCCGTGGATGTGGATGGCGGGGGTCGTCAGACAGGGCGCCTTCGCCATTCTGACCACCGGGCCGGGGCCGGACGTCGCGCCGTATCACGACCGGCAGGTCTGTGTTCTGGCGCCCGGTCAGGCGCTGGAGTGGCTGGACCTGACTCAGGCAGAGGGGGCGTTGTTGCGGCCCCTGCCGGCCGGGTCGCTGTCGGTGCGCAAGGTCTATCCGGAACGGGCCTGATCCCGGGGGTCAGCCCCGTTCGCCGGGCTCCTGACGGTAGGTGTAGCCGTCGCCGGTGTCGCCGGGAGGCAGGTCGCCGTAATAGCCTTGCGGCGGCTGCACATAGACCGGGGCCGGTTGATAGACCTGCGGCGGGGCGTAGGCCGGCTCGGGATAGGACGGCGGGCTGTAGTGGACCTGCGGCGGGGCATAGTCCTGGTCGTAACCGCCCTGGGCGTAGGGGGCGGGCTCCAGGGGCGAGGCCTGATAGGGGACGGGCGCATAGCGCGGGCCGTCGTCACGGCGATCGGAATAGCGGTCGCCGCTGCCGTATCCGCCCTGATAGCCGCTGGAATAGCCGCCGCCGTAGCGGCTGCTTTCGCTGTAGCTTTCGCGCACGCTGTAGGACGCGCCGCCCCGGCCGCCGGAATAGCCCTGCTCATAGCCATGGCCGCCGTGACCCTGGCCGTGGCCGTGGCCGTGGCCGTCGCGGCAGTCGCAGGCCGGGGGCGGAGGGGGAGGGGGAGGCGGCGGAGGAGGGGGCGGATAGCCGCCGCCGCAGTTGTCGTAGCAGGGGGCCGGGCGCAGGCCGCAGCAGCGGTCGGTGGTCACGTAACGGCGACCGAACCCCTGGGCGACATAGCCGAACGGCCGGCTGGGACCATATCCGGGCCCGCGAACCACCACCGCATATCCGGCGCCGCCGTAGCCGTAATCGTAGTCGCCGCCATAACCCCCGCCTGTCGAGATCACGCCGCCATGGCCGCCGCGCCCGCTGATCGCGCCGACGTCATAGGCCCGGGCGTTGATGTAGGCGCCGGCTCCCGCGCCGGCATAGGCGCTCGCATTGGCGTTGGCGTTGACGTTGACATTGATGTTGCCGCCGCCGCCGTCGTGGCCGCCGCCCCCGCAGCCTCCGCCGCAGCCGCCGCCATAGCCGCCACCGCCGCCGTGCTGGCCGCCGCCGCCACGCTCGCTCGCCAGCGCCGGCGAGGCGCCGAGCAGCAGGAGGGCGGTCAGGATCGAGACTAGGGTTTTCACTGGGCGGCTCCGCGACGTTCGAGGCCACCCTAGGTCTTCGCGCGCGGAAGGGTTCCGGATGCTCCCCGGGAGGGAGCAATCCGCTCAAGACGTGGTTAAATCTCGCTTTTCTGGCGTGAAGCTGGCGTCTTCAGCCCCTCAGCGGTGGGCCCCGCGCGGCGCACGATCGTCGTTGTAGCCATAGACGTCGTGATAGCCGCGTCCCGGCGGGCTGGACCAGCGGGTCCACCGGTCGGAGCGGTTGCTGTGGCCGTACCGGCCGCCCCGGTCGTAGGCATGGCCGTACCGGAGCGGCGGACGATAAGCGCGGGGATCGCCGTATCCGGCCCCGTAGCCCTCGCCGTAGGACTGGCTGTGGCCGCCGTAGCCGCCATACCCATAGGCGACCGGCCCTCCATACGGCTGGCCGTAAGGCGCGGGCTGAACGCTGTAGCGGGGCTGGCCCCAGGTCTGGGCGTCGGCCGCGCCCGGGAGGACAACGGTGGTGAGGATGATCAGGGCGAGGCGACGCATGAAACTCTCCGGCAGGACGAAAAGGTTAACACCGTTCGCCCGGATTTGTTCGCCCCTCAGAAATCGACCGCGAGACCCTTCTTCTCCCAGTCGCCGTAGCGGGTCGGTTCGGGGCCGGTCGGGCCGCCGTGCTCGGTCGCCGGCGCCAGCGCCCCGGCCTTCGCGCGACGTTCGGCGGCCTCGGCCAGGGCGCGTTTGGCGGGCTCGCTGAGGACCCGTTCAGGCGGGACGTCGGACGGCGTTTCAGGCGTGTCGGTCATGTAGACGGACATAATGCGCGGCGACGCGATGCGATAGGCCGGCGTCCGCCACAGTCTCGCCCTTGCATCGCGGGGCGTCAGGCCGTTTAAGCGCCGCCAAATCCTCCCACGCCGTTCTGCGAAAGAGCCCTCATGGCCAAAGCCTCCGACAAGCCCGTCAAGAAGGTCGTCCTGGCCTATTCCGGCGGCCTAGACACCTCGATCATCCTCAAGTGGCTGCAAACCGAATACGGCGCCGAGGTCGTGACCTTCACCGCCGATCTCGGTCAGGGCGAAGAGCTCGCCCCCGCCCGCGAGAAGGCGCTGAAGATGGGCATCAAGCCCGAGAACATCTTCATCGACGACCTGCGCGAGGAGTTCGTGCGCGACTTCGTCTTCCCGATGTTCCGCGCCAACGCACAGTACGAGGGCGACTATCTGCTCGGCACCTCGATCGCGCGTCCGCTGATCGCCAAGCGCCAGATCGAGATCGCCCGCATGGTCGGCGCCGACGCCGTCTGTCACGGCGCCACCGGCAAGGGCAACGACCAGGTCCGCTTCGAGCTGGGCTACTATGCGCTGGAGCCCGACATCCGCGTCATCGCCCCGTGGCGCGAGTGGGAATACCGCTCCCGCGAGGCCCTGATGGACTTCGCCGAGAAGAACCAGATCCCGATCGCCAAGGACAAGCGCGGCGAGGCGCCGTTCTCGGTCGACGCCAACCTTCTGCACTCGTCGTCGGAAGGCAAGGTCCTCGAGGATCCGGCCGTCGAGGCCCCCGAGTTCGTCCACCAGCGCACGATCAGCCCTGAGGACGCGCCCGACAAGGCGACCGTCATCACCATCGGCTTTGAAAAGGGCGACGCCGTCTCCGTCGACGGCGTGGCCATGTCGCCGGCCACGATTCTGACCAGGCTGAACGAACTGGGCCACGATAACGGCATCGGCCGCCTCGACCTGGTCGAGAACCGCTATGTCGGCATGAAGTCGCGCGGCGTCTATGAGACACCCGGCGGCACCATCCTGATCGCCGCCCACCGCGGCATCGAGTCGATCACGCTGGACGGGGGCGCCATGCACCTGAAGGACCAGCTGATGCCGAAATATGCGGAGCTGATCTACAACGGCTTCTGGTTCTCGCCCGAGCGCGAGATGCTACAGGCCGCCATCGACCTGTCGCAGGCGAAGGTCTCGGGCACGGTTCGGATGAAGCTCTACAAGGGCAATGTCGCCGTCATCGGCCGCGAGAGCGCCAACAGCCTGTACGATCAGGATCTTGTGACCTTCGAAGAGGGCGTCCAGGCCTACGACCACAACGACGCGGCCGGCTTCATCAAGCTGAACGCCCTGCGTCTGCGGGTCCTGGCCAAGCGCGACCGCCGCACCTGAAACCAGGGAGGCGCCTGACGAAAGGCGCCTCTTCGGCCCTTTCAGCGAACACGGTCTTGCGCAATGAAGGGTTCGGGGACATCGTCCGCCTTTCTTTCAGGGAGGGTCCCATGCGCAAGTTCGTGTTCCTGGCGGTCGCCGCCGTCCTCGTCGCCGCCAGGCCTTCGCTGGCGCAGACCGCCATTCCGGCCGTGATCCCGGTGGCGTCGGCGTGGGTGGACATCCCCGCCCTCGCCCCGGCGGTCACCGACCGCGACACCCGCGCCCTGATGAACCAGGAGATCGTCCAGGCGATCGTTCAGGCCGACGGCGACCAGGATCAGGCCCGACGCGCCATATCGGCCATCGTCGCCCGCTACCAGGAAAACGCCCAGGCCCAGGGCGCACGGACCCGGCCGAGCCCGAAGTAGGACGGCTTCACGCAATTCGACTTGAGCCGGCGACGATTTCGCGACACGGGACGACGGTTGAACCCGGGAGAGTCTGAATGTCCTTCCTGTCCCTCCCCCTCCCCCTGTTCCTGCTGATCGGCGTCCTTTCGTCTTCGCCCCAGACCGAAGCGGCTGCCGTCAGCGCTTAGACGGCTCCCGCGACGCCGGCCGAGGCTCCGTCGCCGGGTGAGGCGGCGTTCGAGGCGACCGCCGAGGCCCGGAGTGAAGGTGGAGGCCATGCAGGCGGAGATGCAGACGGCCGTCGCCGAGGCGGACGCCACCCGACGCGCCGCGTCGCTGGACGCCATCGAAGCGCGCTATCAACCCGACGCCGACGCCTTCGCCACGGCGTTCGAGGCCTTCATGAATCAACAGATGGCCGCGGCGCCCGAGACCGAGCGCGCGGGCATGCTCGCAGGCCTGACCCAGGCCCTGCCGCAACTGCGTTCGGTCCCGCGTCTGGTCCGGACCCAGATTGAACAGGCCGCGACGGCGGCCCCGGCGCCCTGAGCCCGCCTTACCGCGATTTCACTTGAGCTGACGGGCGGTCGGGCGGACCTTGAGTGCGAACTCAAGGAGCTGCCCGCCATAATCCGCGCCCTCTCGCTGTCCGCCGCCCTCGCCGTTCTGCCGCTGTCCGCCGCGCTTGCCGCCGAAGACCCTCAGACGGCGTCGGAAGCCGCCATCGAAGCCGCCGCCGGGGCCTTCGAAGCGCGGATGGAGGCGTTCGGCGAACGCGCCGAAGCGATCTCCGAGGACAAAAGCCTGACCGAGGCCCAGCGCGAGGCGCGGATCGCGGCCATCTGGACCGAATACCAGCCGGAGATCGCGGCCTTCACGGCCGAGGTCAGCCGCCACGCCGGCCAGATCGCCCAGGAAGCCCTGGCCAATATCGACGTCGAGGCCCTGGTCGCCGATGCGATGAACGACCCCGAGGTGCAGGAAGCGCTGCGCACCGCCCCGGTTCTCGCCCAGGGCCTGGTCACGAACGGCGCCTGGGCCGCGAACGACCCGGAACAGATGGTCACCTATGGCCTGATCGCCCAGTACGCCCTGGACCAGGCCTCCGACGTCGTGGTGGCCGAGGAAGCCGATGCCGCTGACGACAAGGCGAACGCCGACTGAGCGCTGATTTTCCCTCCCCGTCCGGGGAGGGGCGTCGCGCAGCGACGGGGTGGGGGCGGCAAGGCGATGCGGACACAGGCCGTCGCAACATCGCCTTGCCGCCCCCACCCGGCTTCGCCTTCGGCTCAGCCTCCCTCCCCCGAGGGGGGAGGGAGACCTTTTCCCCCTACCTCAGCGCTGCGTTGTCGAGGTTCAGGGCCGAGATCGGGATGACCTCGACGTTGGGGTGTTTCGCGCGCAGGGCGTCGATGAACCGGGCCGCGTCGCCGACGATGACCAGGCTGGCCCGGTCGACCGGCAGGTGTGCGGCGAAGGCCTCCTGGACCGCCGCGCCGTCGATGGCCTCGACCTTGCCGACATAGGCCGCCAGATCGCTCATCGGCAGGTCGTAGAGCGCCAGGTTGGCGACGAGGCCGCCCAGGCCATCCACGGTTTCCAGCGAGTCGCCGAAGGCGCCGGTCAGGATGGCCTGACGCGTGGTCAATTCCGACGCCGTCGGCCGGGTGGTCGACAGGCGGGTGATCTCGGCCAGGATCAGGTCGGACACCTCCACAGCCGCATCGTTGCGCGTCTGGGCGCTGGCGGTGAACAGGCCGTCCTCGCGGCGCACGCCCAGCGACGAGCGTGTGCCGTAGCTGAGGCCGCGCTTGATGCGGATTTCCTGGTTCAGGCGCGAGGTGAAGCTGCCGCCCAGCAGGGTGTTGCCCAGCGTCAGGGGGAAGTATTCGGCGTCGGTGCGGGACACGCCGCGCAGGGCGACCGTCACCGCCGCCTGGCCTGCGCCGGGCTGGTCGATGACAACGACGCGGGGTGGCAGGGGTTGGCCGAGCGGGGCGACGCGCGCCTCGGCGGTGCTGTTCGTGTCGCGCCAGTCGCCGAAGGCCGATTGCGCCAGGGCGCGGGCGTCGGTCTCCGAGATCGCGCCCGAGAAGACCAGTGTCGCTTCCGAGGGGCGATAGCGGTGCTGGTGGAAGGCGGCCACATCCTCTCGGGTGATGGCGGGGATGCTGGTCAGGGTGCCGGAGCCGGGGGCGCCGTAGGCCGCGTCGCCATAGATCACACGGGCGGCGGCCTGGGATGCGACCGGACCGGGCGTGGCGAGGGCGACGCGCAGGCCGTCCAGGGTCTGGTCGCGCTGGCGGTCCAGCTCCTCCTGGGCGAAGGCCGGGTTGCGCACCAGATCGGCCATCAGCGCGACCGTCTGCGGGAAGACGTTGGCCGGGGCGTTGGCGTAGATGTTGGTGAAGTCAGGCCCCGAGCCGGCGCCGATCGAGGCGCCCAGCTGCTCGATCTCCGTGGCGATCTCGGGCGCGCTTCGGGTCGCGGTCCCCTGGGTCAGGAGGGCGGCGGTCAGGGCGGCGACCCCGGCCTTGCCGGCCGCCTCGTCGCCGGAACCGGCGTCGAAGTTCAGACGGGCGGAGACCAGCGGCAGGCCGTCCTTCTCCACGACCAGCACGCGCAGACCGTTGTCGAGGCGGAAGTCCGCGACCGGCGGGGTGGTCGGGGCGACCGGATTGGTCGTCGCGGGAAGGGCGGCGCGCCCGGATTCCGGCAGCAGGGTGAAGACCTGACCCACGGGGGCGAGGTCGGCCAGGGTCACCGGGGCGGTGATCCCGGTCTGCTGCGCCGTCACCGGATTGGCCTCGTCGGCATTTAGGTAGCGCAGGGTCACGGCTCTCTGATCGGTCAGATAGCGCCGGGCGACGCGCTGGACCTCGGCGGCGGTGACGGCCTGGATCTCGGCGATCTCGCGATCGGCGGTCGCGGCGTCATTGGTGTTGATCAGGGCCCAGCCGAGGGCGCTGGCGCGATCGTCGATGGTCTCGCGACCGCGCAGGGCGTCGGCGACCAGCTCGTTCTTGGCCTCGTTCAGCTCGGCGTCGGTGACCGGCTGGTCGCGGAATTTCGTGATTTCGGCGTCAATGGCGGTCAGGCCCTCGTCGACCGTATGGCCGTCCGACATGATGACCTGGGCCATCAGATATCCGGCCTGCTGCGAGAAGTCGGGCGAGGACCCGGCCTGGGCGGCAATCTGCTGCTCATAGACCAGCGAGCGATACATCCGCGAGCTCTCGCCCGTGGACAGGATGCCGTCGAGCACGGTCAGGGCGGCGCGATCCGGGTGGCCGTAAGGCACGGTCGGCCAGGCGCGCACCAAAGCGGGCAGCGGCACGTTCGGAGCGTGGACGGTCATCTCGCGCGGGCCGGTCGGCTCCGGCTCGGAGGCATCCGTGACCTCAAGCGGCCGGTCCGGATTGGCGATCGGCGCCATATAGCGGTCGATCCAGCCGTCCAGCTCGGCCTGGTCGAAATTGCCGGCCACGATCAGGACGGCGTTGTCGGGGCGATAATAGGTGGCGTGGAACCGGCGCACGTCCTCGATGGTCGCGGCGTCGAGGTTCTCGATCGAGCCGATGGTCGAGCGGCGATAGGGGCTCTGCTGGAAGATCAGCATTGGCAGGAACAGGCGCATCCGGCCGTAGGGGTTGGCCAGCACGCCCTGACGGTACTCCTCCTTGACCACGTCGCGCTCGCTCTCGAACACGCTCTCGTCGACGACCAGAGAGCCCAGACGGCTGGCCTCGGCGAAGATCAGACGCTCCAGGTGATTGGCCGGGATGGTCTCGTGATAGGCGGTGACATCGTCACTGGTGAAGGCGTTGTTGTTGCCCCCCACGTCCTCGGTCAGGCGGTCGAAGGTCTCGTCCGGGAAATCCTTGGTCGCCTTGAACATCAGGTGTTCGAACAGGTGGGCGAAGCCGGAGCGGTCCTGCGGGTCGTCCTTGGAGCCGACCCGGTACCAGACCTGGACCGTGACGTTCGACGTCGTCGTGTCGCGCGCGGTGTAGACGTCCATGCCGTTCGGCAGGGTGCGTTTCACAAAGCCCAGCGGCGGCACCTCGATGGCGGCGGGCGGCGCCCCCGCAGCGTCCTGGGCCATGAGAGGCGAGAAGGTCCCGAGAGCGGTGACGAGGGCGATGGCGGCGACGGCCGACTTCAGGCGGGATTTCATGAACGGACTCCGGAGTTGCGGAGCGACCGTATCAGGCTGGAAGACCGGCGTAAGTTACGGCGCTGTAATGTGGGGCGTGCGTTTTCCCTCCCCCGAGAGGGAGGGAGAACGCCCGCGCTACTTCCCGAACACCCCGACCCCGACCTCGCCGTCCGGGGTCAGCCAGGCGCGCTTCATGCCCTGGGAGTTGAAGGGATCGGCGCGGTGGCCCAGCGCGTCGAGCGCGATCAGGCCGCCGTCGCCGCCCATCGCGCCGATGCCGGCGATGACCGCCTGTCCGGCCTCGATGATCGAGGCGCCCGCCTCGACCCGCCAGTCCATCTGGGCGGCGGCGGCAGTGCGGATGAAATACTCGCCCTGGCCCGTGCAGGAGACCGCGACCCGGTCCGTGGCCCAGACGCCCGCCGCCGGGATCGGCGTGTCGCCCACCCGCCCCGGCAGCTTGCCGAACACGCCGCCGGTCGAGGTCGCGGCCGCCAGATGACCCTGGATGTCCAGCACGCAGCAGCCGACCGTCCCGTGGCTCAGCGCCGGTCCCACACCCGGACCTTGGCCCGGCGGATGGTTGTCCTCGCCCTGGCCGGCGCGGGTGAACCAGGCTTCGGGATCGTCGATCGGCTCCAGGCCGTGTTCGCCCGCGAACCGGGCCGCCCCCGACCCGGCCAGCAGCACGTGCGGGCTGTGATCCATCACGGCGCGGGCCGCCCGGATCGGGTTGCGATAGCCCTGGAAGGCGGCGACGGCGCCCGCGCGGCGGCTCGGCCCGTCCATCAGGCTGGCGTCCAGTTCGTATTCGCCGGCCAGATTGGGCGAGGCCCCGCGACCCGCGACATAGAGCCCGGAATCCTCCAGCAGGACCAGGGTCTCTACCGCCACGTCGAGCGCCGGGGCGCCGGCCTCCAGCCGCACGCGCATGGCCTCGACCACCTCGCGCATATGGGCGATCTCGGCGGTGTAGTCGCGGCTGCGACGCGCGCCGGCGCCGCCGTGCAGGATGAGGGCGGGTCGGGTCATGGCGTTTCTCCTTGGGCCGCTCGTCCACCCTTCCATGGAGCGGTTCGACTGGCTAGCGTCGGGGGGCGATGACACGGGGCCCATCCTGTGACAACCGTCGCCGCACGACAGGCTGACCACAGGGCGACGAGACGTGGCGAAGATCGATCCGGGGCTGAAGGGGGGCGACATCCGCCCGGCGTTCAATTCGTTCAACCGCGTCCATATCCCGGGCTTCCTGACGCCGGACAGCGCCGCGACCCTTTACGAGACCCTGGTCGCCGAAACTCTGTGGGTCTGTTCGACCATCAGCGGCGGCAAGAACGCCGACATCCCGGTCGAGACCCTGGAGGCCCTGACGCCCGAGCAGTATCGCCAGTTCATGGCCGTGGCGCACACGGAGACCTCCAGCGGCCTGCACTTCATGTTCGACACGGTGCGCATCTCGACCGACATCGAGAACGGCAGCCCGGTGCGGCCGGTCTATCGCGCCTTGCACGAGATGCTGAACAGCGAGGCGTTTCTGGGCTTCGTGCGTGAGGCGACGGGCGATGATCGGCCCCTCTATGTCGACAGCCAGGCCACGCGATTCCAGCCGGGCCACTATCTGAACCAGCACAACGACGCCCACGACAGACGCCAGCGGCTCTATGCCTATGTCCTCAGCCTGACGCCGGACTGGCGGGCGGACTGGGGCGGGCTGCTGGCCTTTATCGACGACGACGGCCATGTGTCCGAGGCCTATACGCCCAGGTTCAACGCCCTGAACCTGTTCACCGTCCCCTACGAACACGCCGTGACCTATGTAGCCCCGTTCGCCGGCGGCAACCGGCTGTCGGTCACCGGCTGGATCCGCCAGGAGAAACCTGTTTCCGCGGCCTGAGCCGCTCTCTCCCCATCACCCCTGAAAGGCATTTCATGCGCGCAGTCCTGTCCAAGACCGTCGGCGGCCCCGACAGCCTCGTCGTCGAGGAGGTGCTGGATCCCACCCCCAAGGCGGGCGAGGTCATCATCGAGGTCAAGGCCGTGGGGGTGAACTTCCCCGACACCCTGATCATCGAGGACAGATACCAGTTCAAACCCCAGCGCCCCTTCTCGCCCGGCGGCGAGGTCGCGGGCGTGGTCGAGGCCGTGGGCGAGGGGGTCAAGGGTGTCTTCAAGGGCGACCGCGTCATCGCCATGCCCGGCTGGGGCGGCATGGTCGAGCGGCTGGCCGTTCGCGCCGAAACGCTGATCAAGATGCCGGACGCCATGTCGTTCGAGGAGGCCGCCGCCCTGATCATGACCTACGGCACCTCCTACTACGCCCTGAAAGACCGGGCCCAGCTGAAGGCCGGCGAACGGCTGCTGGTGCTGGGCGCCGCGGGCGGGGTCGGCGCCGCCGCCGTCGAACTGGGCAAGGCCATGGGAGCCCTGGTGACCGCCGCCGCCTCGACCAATGACAAGGTCCAGTTCGCGCTCGAGCTTGGGGCCGACAACGGCCTGATCTATCCGTCGGGGCCGATGGACAAGGCGGCCCAGAAGGAGCTCTCGGGCGAATTCAAGCTGGCCTCGGGCCGCGACGGCCCGGACGTGGTCTATGACGGCGTCGGCGGCGACTATGCCGAACCGGCCCTGCGCTCGATGGACTGGAACGGCCGCTATCTGGTGGTCGGCTTCCCGGCCGGCATCCCGTCCTTCCCGCTGAACCTGACGCTGCTGAAGTCGGTGTCGGTGGTCGGCGTCTTCTGGGGGGCCGCCGCCGCGCGCGATCCCGAGGGGCACAGGGCCAATGTCGCCGACCTGATGAAGTTCTGGGCCGAGGGCAGGATCAAGCCGCGCGTCAGCCGCACCTTCCCGCTGGAACGCGCCCACGAGGCCATCCAGGCCCTGTCCGACCGCACGGTCATGGGCAAGGTCGTGGTGACCGTCGAGAGCTAGAAATCCTCCCCCGTCGGGGGAGGTGGCGCGGCGCGGCTTCGCGACGTGACGGAGGGGGGCCGCCCGCACGCAGGGTGTCTGGAGCCGGCCCCCTCCACCGCGAAGGCGCGGTCCCCCTCCCCCGACGGGGGAGGATCAGCGCAGGCGGTCGAGAGCCTTCTTGGCCGCCTCGCGGTGCTTCTTGCGCACATTGGCGCCCAGGGTGGCGATGACCGCCGTGATCACCGCCGCGTCGTCGGTGAAGCCGATGCCGGCGAGCACGTCCGGGATGGCGTCGAGCGGCATGACGAAATAGGCCAGCGCCCCCAGCATGATCCCCTTGGCCGCCATCGGCGTCTCCGGGTCGCGCGCGGCGTAGTAGACGGCGACGACCTGGTCGGCGAACGGAATACGTGAGGCGACCCGGCCGAGCTTGGGCCAGAAGCCGGTGCGCACCCGCACCTCGTTGACCTTCTGGACCGAAGGCACGAGCGCCCTGGCTGGATCAATGGCGTCTTCCGGGGTGATCGGCCCCGACGCGGGTTTGGCTTTGGCGGTCATGGCGGCTAAATCCCCGCGGCAATCAGAAGTTCAAATCAGAACATAGGGACGAATTCCATGAAACTCGACGGGTCGATCGCAGTAGTGGTGACAGGCGGGGCTTCGGGCCTGGGCGAGGGGACCGCGCGCGCCATCGCGGCCACGGGCACCAGGGTCGCCCTGTTCGACCTCAACGCCGAAAAGGGCGAGGCGATCGCGAAAGAAATCGGCGGCATCTTCTGCTCCGTCGACGTCACCGACGACGCCTCGGTCGCCGCCGCCTTCGAAAAGGCCCGCGCCGCCCACGGCCAGGAGCGGCTGACGGTCAACTGCGCCGGCATCGCCACCGGCATGAAGACCGTCTCGCGCAAGAGGGACACGGGCGAGATCAAGGCCCACGACATGGCCCAGTTCGAGCGCACCGTCCGCGTCAACCTGTTCGGCACCTTCCGTGTCCTGAGCCAGTCGGCCGCGGGGATGTTGACCCTGGAGCCGATGGAGGACGGCGAGCGCGGCCTGATCGTCAACACGGCCTCGGTGGCGGTCCAGGACGGCCAGGTGGGTCAGGCGGCCTATGCGGCGTCCAAGGGCGGCGTCTACGCCATGACCCTGCCGGTCGCCCGCGACCTCGCCCAGGAAGGCATACGCTGCAACACCATCCTGCCCGGCATCATGTGGACCCCGATGATGGCCGGCATGGACCAGAAGATCCAGGACGCCCTGGCCGCCCAGATCCCCTTCCCCAGCCGCCTGGGCAAGCCGGCGGACTACGCCAGCCTCGTGCTGGAGCTGGCCCGCAACGTCTACATCAACGGCGAATGCATCCGGTTGGACGGCGCAATCCGCATGGCGCCGAGGTAATTTTCGAAAAGGGTCTTGCGAGACGCTGAACGTCTCCGCTATAGGCCCGCCTCCGACTGAAGTGCGGGCGTAGCTCAGTGGTAGAGCACAACCTTGCCAAGGTTGGGGTCGAGAGTTCGAATCTCTTCGCCCGCTCCAGTCGTGTAGGACGGCCCAACTCGTTGGACTCCGTCCTAGAAAAGTGGACTCCCAGCCCGCGATCGCGGGCTGGGACCAGTTCGACAAGTGATGTCGCGGCTCCAGTCACAGGTCGGTTCTGCGCCAGAAACGGACGCTCGCTCTTGTCCCGAAAGCAGATTCCCGCAGGCCGACCGTGGCGCGGCCTAACGATCAGCCGCGGATAGGGTCTCCAAGGCAAGGCTGGCGAAAATCAAGAATGGCTCCAGCCGCTCGCTGTGCAGCACGAGAATCCCGTCTTCATTGGCAACTGACAGCCCCGACCTAGCCACCCAATCGAGAAGCCGGTTGGGTGCAAGATCCTGCAGATAGAAGCGTACCAACGGATGAGGCCTAGAGTGATGGGCACCGAGGACGCCGCCGTTGCAGCTGAGGAACGGGTGCGCGCCTGACGCGATAAGGGCGACCGTCGCTGAGGCAACGCCGACGTCTAGATGCCACAGCGCTTCCACATCATCCTGAAGTTTCCGGCTTGCGATGAAGGCCCGTTCTGCCTCGCTGGCGTCCTCCTTCTCGCGGAACTGACGCACGACGAAGCTTGAGTAAATTCTGAAACCCGCGGCTCCGCCACCGTGCACTCATGTTCCCCTGGAAGCCGAGGAAGAGCTTCAAGCGTGCGGGTACCTTGTTGCGGTGACGCGAGAATTGGGGATGGCGCAAATCCTCGAACCAGGCGAATGCCCCTTCATCCAGTGCCGCCGTGACGGACAACCCCGGGTGGTCAGTCACGGCTAGGCTCAGGACTCATAGCCACAAGAGCACGGTCGCAAGTGGGCTTGGGTCATCGGTCTCTCCTGGCGGAACGCCTCGATGGAATGCGAAAAGTGGCGGAGTACGATACGGGGAGGTCTTCTGCCGTAGGCCTACGGTCGTGTGACCGAGGTGGAGATGACCCTAGATAGACGTTTCCCGGACATCCGCCGCGCGTTTCGAAGACCGCTCGTGCGGTCGAAATGATGGATTCGTAGACCTTTTTTTGCGGCGGGCCTTCGGCCCTCGCGCGGGCCGGACATTCGCCGGACATGACGGCGCCGCCGATGGGGGCGGCGCCGTCGCGGGCTCTAAACGGCAGCCGCCGACGCGGCGGCGAGGGGACCGGCCGCATGTTCGATCCTTGTGGCCAGGAGACACCGATCCGACGTCAGCCAGGCCCACAGCGTCCCGGTGAGGACTGCCTCCTGGGGCGACCAGACCTGTCCTAACGACGTGCATTCGACGAAGCGCGTGTTCCAGACCAACGCGCCGCTGAAGCCCTTTGGATTCTCTGGCAAGGGTTCCGCGCCCTCGTCCACGGTCTCGGCGGCTTCAGGCAGGTACTCCAGCGCAAAGTGGTACGCGGGGTCGAAATGCTCATGCGTGACGAGCCGGCCCTCCGGCGGTGGGGCGACCTCTTGGGTCAGGTAGGGGGTGCCCGGCGTGATCATCAGCTTTCCCGCCGGCGAGAAATAGTGTCGCGACCCGGCAAAGCCGATCAGGAAGAACAACTCGCGCTCGAACGGCGCATGGGCTTGCGCCACCCGGCTTTGCGGAAAGGCCCAGGCCTTATGGGGCGCGTGGTTCCAGACATGATCTTCGAGCGGCGAAGCGGCGACGTCGATGGGCAGGGGGGCGGCGTGGAACGGCTGCGTCACCCGGTAGTAGTTGTCGGAATCATGGAAGCGGTGGGCCAGACTGTGCTGGTTGAGGGTCGTCGCCACGTGTTGAGCTGTCACCAGCAACCTGCGTCCATCGTGCTCGACGTAGCCTCCCGATCCGATCAGTTCGCTCGTCTCATCCTGGAGAGCGCTGGTGATCGGCGTCACGCACGGTTTAACGTGCTTCAGCATCGCCCGGCTGACCTGTCTGTTCATGTCCATCCACGCGGCTCGCGCCGCCTCTTCGTCTTGCATTGTTGAATTCTCGTCGGGGTCTGCCGCGTCAGGCGCAGGGAGGGTGTGAGCGGACGCCTATTTGATCCGAAGGCGGTGAAGGAGCTGGGCGAGGGCGGCGTCGTACGTCGCCGCATCCGTGAAGTCGGCGTAGAGCTTGCCTTTTAGGAAGGCCGGGATCTCGCACTTCTCATAAAGCAGGGGCAGGACGACGACTTCGCCGCCCTCGATCTCGCGGGTCATGGCGATCTCCAGCTCCTTGTTCACCCATTTGGCGTTGATCGACTCCGAGGACAGGACGACGGCGATGAAGCGCGACAGCTTGAGGCCTTCGGCGATCTTCTCGGACAGGGAGTCCCCGACAAGGATCTCGGCCTCGTCGAACCAAACCCGCACGCCGGCCTGGACCAGATCGTCGCGGAGCTTCCGGACGAACGGCTTGTCCGCTTTGGTGTGGCTCAGGAAGACCGGGTGATAGCGTTCCCGCGACGGGTCGCCGGACGCCAGCGAGATCGCCGACGTAATCAGCGCATTGGCTGAGGCTTCGGACGTCGGCGGCGTGAGGATCCACCCGCGGGCGTCTCCCTCGGAAAATGCGCCGCCGAGGCTGTAACCCTCCGGGGTGGTGGCGATGCTGGTCAGTTCCGCCGGCGGCGCCGCCAGGCATTGGGTCCAGCCGTTTTCGTCGGCGAGCGAGCGGAAATAGCCCGCGAAGGGCGAGGCGTCGTCGATCCAGCCGAGACTGCGGCCCTTCTTGGTGCGCAGGTCCGCCGCGTTAACCGCGGACTCAACCGCGTCGCAGACGAAGCCGAGGTGCGTCGAACGCCAGCGGAAGAACTTCTCCCGCTTCGGGTCGGCCAGACACCAGACGACCGTCGCGCCGGCCTTCATGGCCGCCAGAAGTTCGGCGGTCCTGTCGGCGTGGTCGAACGCGTCGTCCAGGTCGTGATCGTTGTTCGCCTGCTTCAACGCAGACAGTTCACCGACCTTGTCGGAAAACGGCCCCGCCATGCCGAAGAGCATGTGGGAGTAGCTCTTCGGGTCGATGACGATTGTGTCGTAGTCATAGAGGCTGAACGCCGCCTTGCTGGCTTCGATCGAGGCGCGGCACAGGCCGAGGGTTTCGATCTGGACGTTCTCGATCGGGGGGCCCGAATACGACAGCCCTACCGTCAGCACACGCTTCATCTATCGCTCCTCGCCGGCTTCCGCCACGTCATACACATTTGAAGAGTATGGACTCCTGAACCAAATCCGTCTAGTGTGTGCGACATGACCGAGCGCGATTCACCTTTCCAGGCCATGGGGCTGTTGCTGGCGGAGGCGCGGGCCGCCAAAGGCCTGAACAAGCAGGCCGACTTGGCCGCCGCCCTTGGTGTCAGTCAGCAGACGGTCAGTCGATGGGAAGCCGGCACCAGTCGCCCGAGGGCGCAGCAACTGGGGCCGGTGGCGGAGTTTCTGGATATCCCGATCGACGCGCTCAGGCGCGTGGCGGGCTATGACGCGCCGGCTGTGGCGACCTTTGTCGCCCCTTTGCCAACGCACCAGCTGACGGCCGATGCGTTCGAGCAGTTCACGCGTGAGCTCATTCAGGCGGCGCATCCCACCTGGACTGTTCGTCGCGCCGGCGGACCAGGCCATACGCAGTACGGCGCAGATGTCGTGGCGACGACCCCTGACGGCGCGGTCGTAGACTATCAGTGCAAGCGGGTTGAGCAGTTCGGTCCGTCGCACGTCACGGCGGTGGTGAAGGCCTACCAAGGGCAGGCGGAGCGACGCGTGCTCGTTCTAAGCCGGACGGCCAGTCCCGATACGGCGCGGGCCCTCGCAGATCATGACCACTGGTCACTCCTCGACCGTGACGATCTGTCCAGCCTTCTTCGGACCCTGCCGGTCGCCGAGCAGGATCGGCTCGTCGACATCTTCTTCCGCGGTCAGAGGCTGGCGCTGTTGGGGCGGAGCGAGCCCGGACCCTGGCTGACGACCGAGGAGTTTTTCCGACCCTTCCTTCAGGATGGATCCGCCTTCAGCCACGGGTGGGATCTGATCGGGCGTGACGCGGAACTTATGGCGATCACCGATGCGGTCACGGCGCAGCATGCCCGGGTGACTCTGGTGACCGGGGCCGGCGGGATGGGTAAGTCGCGGGTCTTGCGCGAAGCCATGGCTCGAATCCAGGCGCTAGAACCGCGCGTGTTCCTGAGGTTCCTTTCGGGGTCGGAGGAGGTCACGCGAGAGGCGATCGGTCACCTCGGCGCCGGACCCAAAATCATCGTCGTGGACGACGCCCACGATCGTGACGGTCTCGCCGTCGTCCTGCAGTACGTCGCCGATCCCGACAATGACGCCCGTCTCGTTCTGGCCAGCCGGCCTTATGCCGTCGACCGGATCCAGCGCTCGGCTGCAGTCTCCGGACTGGCCGACATCGTCACGATCAATCTCAACCTCCTGCCCAAAAGCGATCTCCAGGATCTGGCGGGCAGGGTTCTCGCCGCCTTCGGCGCGCGTGATGACTGGGCCGAGGATGTCGTGCGGATGGCGGGAGGGTCGCCGTTGATCGCGGCCATGGCCGCACAGGCCTTCGCGCGGGAGCCCATGGCGTCCGAAAGGCTGAGGGGGCAAGCCGGTCTCCGCAACCTGGTCTTGGGCAAGTTTGAGAAGGTCATCACCGGGGACCTGGAAGGCACGTCAGACGCATCGGTCAACCGGGCCGTCTTGCGCGTTCTCGCCCTGGTTCAACCCTTCCACCCCGGCGACAATCAGTTGATCGATCTTCTGGTGGCCACCACGGGGTTCCAAGCCTTCGATATCGAGCGCGCCTTAAAGACACTGGTCAGCGGCGCCGTCGTCCTGAAGCGTGGGCATCAGTATCGGCTGATGCCCGACGTCCTGAGCGACTATCTCGTCGATGAGAACTGCCTGACGTCCGATCACAAGCTGTCGCGGTTCGCCGATGAAGTGATCGCCGCAGCCCCGCCCGCGATCTTGGCTCACGTCCTCGTCAACCTCGGGCGGCTCGACTGGCGGGTTCTCGACGGGGATACGACCAACAGCCGGCTTCTCGCGACCGTATGGCGAAGCTTCGAGACGATCACGACCGGCTATGACGACCGCCTGGACGCGATCAAGTCCGTTGCGATTTTCCAGCCGAGGCAAGCCCTCGACTTCGTCGCAGGACGGGTCAGCGCCGGCGAGACCTGGTCCGTCCTCGCTGACATCCTGCGAAACATCGCCTACAGCGGCCACGCCTTGGAGGAGGTCGCCGAAGTCCTTTGGCGGATGGGACGCGTCGACGAGCGCGACACCGGGCCAAATCCATCCCACCCTCTGCGGGTTCTGATCGAACTTGCGGCGTTCCAGGATCGCAAGCCGCTATCCTTCAATGAACAGCTCCTGGAGTTTGCGCTCGCCCGATCGGCCGAACCAGAGAGCTGGTCGGGGTCACATACGCCGCTGGACCTGATGAAGCCCTTCCTGAGCGCTGAGGGCATGCTGACGCGGTCGGACCAGTTCACAGTCACGCTGACGCGATTCCTTCATCACTATGAGGTCGTGCAGCCCTTCCGCGCGCGGGTGGTCGAGCGATTGTTCGAGCTCCTTCGCGATGGAAATCTCCGGGTCGCGCGACTGACTGGGGTAGCCTTCGCTGACGCTCTGAGAGGGCCGTTCGGCCTCCTGAACAGCGAGACGCCCAAATCAGTGATCGAGACCTATGAGGCGGAGTTCGATCAGACTCTGGCCCGCTTGCGCAAGGAGGTCGCCAAGGGCTTGCCGGCCTCGACGCTTCTGGCGATCGCCGCCTCTGTGGTCTGGCATGTCCGACACGGCGGCGCCAACGCCAAGGCCGCGGCCGCCGTTCTGAAGGCGATGCCGAATGATCTCGACTTCCGTACGCGAAGCGCCTTGGTCGATGGTTGGGGCAATATCTTCGTTAAGGCCGCCAACCCGGGGCGTTGGCGCGACCAGCTCCAGATCTGGATCGATCCCATCGCGGCCGACATACTTGCGGCCTACCCGGAACCGGAAGATCGGCGGGCCTATCTCGAAGCCGCGCTCGACGAGATGAACGCCTCCGGTCATCCACTCTCTTCCGCTCATGTGCTGATGCAGACCGTGCTTCAGGACCAGCCGGCGTTCGCCCGCGCCTTGATCAGGGACGCCGAAGCTCGGCCAAGGTCGGCGACCGCCAGCTTCTGCGCCGGCGCGCTCTCGACCCTGATCAGGCATGACCTGACGGAGGCGCGGATCGTCGCCCGGCGCTGGCTTGAATCCGCCAACCCGACCCTGCAGCGATCGGTTCCCAACGCCTATGCAGGGGAGGGCGGTCGCATCCAGGACGATGATGTCGCCATTATCCGGGAAGTTCTTCAGCTCGGCGATCCGCACGCGGTCTCGTCGGCGATCCGCGCCGTGTGGACCTGGCAGGCCTTCGACCGCGCCAGAATGATCGATCTGGTGCTGGCCGCTCGTATCGGGGACGATGTCCATCTGCTCGACGAGGTCGCCATGGTCCTCTCGGGGATTGATGAAGACGAGAAGGGCACGCTTTCAGAGGTCCAGGCTGGAGCCTTCCTCGCACTGGCCGAGCCGATGCCCGAGCTGCGCGGGCATTGGATCGATGAAGTCTTGGCCGAGGCCTCATTCCGCTTTCCACGGCCAACGGCCAGGTTCTTCATGGCCCGCGTCGAACGAGCGGCTGCGACAGAGAACTATAGCTTCCGGGCCGCCAACCATGGTCCTTATCGCCAGACCCGCCTTCGCTTCCTGGAGTCTCCCGAAGGGCTCAGCATCCTCTCGGAGGTCTGGTTCTGGTTGCTCAACAACAGCGATCGAGGCTTCTATTTCGACCACGCTGCAGAGCAGATCTTCGATGCGATGTTCCTCTTCGCCGACGATGTCCTAGTGCAGTTCCTGGAGCCAAAGCTCGCCGCCGCGGCCGAGGCCGAGTTGCGTTTGATGGGGTCGTTGCTGGCCCATGTCAGGCACCGCTTCGTGTTCGACCACACGGGCTTTGTCGTGCAGTTGCTGGACCGCTGCCGCCCGTTCGGGGCGACCCTCGTCAAGTCCATGATCACCGCGCTTTACAGCTCTGCGACCTCTGGCATGCGATCAGGTATGCCGGGCAAGCCGATGCCGCGAGATCTTGAGGACCGAGCGCGGTCAGAGGAGGTCCTTTCCAAGCTCTCTCGGATGTCGCCCGCTTACACCCTCTTCACCTACATCAGAGACTCCGCCCGGCGAGACATCGATCAGGCCGTTGAGGAGGGGCGCGCTATGATGGAGCTTGGGGATTAATGGTTTTGCCGGCCAGAAGCGACGCTTTGTGATGGAGGCTGAAGAACGTCAGAGGCGCTCACGCATCGTCGTCAGCGAGTACGAAGGCATTCAACCGCACTACGTCGCCTTTTACATCGAGGCGATCGTCTACGCGGCCGAGCGGGGGACAATCGCATCCGACCGGTTCACCAGCCTCAGTTCGGCTGGCGGGCCGTTTTACCTGTTCGCTCAGGCCGCACTGGAGGCCTGTCGCATTCCGATCGGTAAGCGTGCGGCTGCCCATGCTCACCCAGGCCAAGATCGCCGCTGTGAATGTCCTAAAATCGGAGGCCTGCGAATGACCGCTCATGGCGCTTCTGCGACATTGGGGGGCGACCGCTGTCCGTGACACAAAGCGGGGGTTTGAGACCGCTCTCGGTCGTCCTGCACGGACGCTTCCACAAACGCATCCCCAATAACGACCGATTTACTGGAATTCAGCGTTAGTATTCCGCTTCCCGCGTAGGGAATCACCAACATAATGCACACGCCTGGGTCATCCGGGCCTAGAACGACGGTGGCGGTTTTTCGCTGCGACCTGAGCAGGGAGTTACCCCGATGAAGATCGGACGTAACGCCTCAACTGGTCGGTTCACGCCGATCAGCACTGCCCGGCAGCGCCCCTCGACCCACGTGGTCGAGACGGTGAAGCCGGCACCCAAGCGGGGCAAGTGAACCGCAGGGTCGACAGGACGGCTAGCGAGATGCGGCCGGCCTGACGAAATAGGAGGGAGAGGCGGCCCAATGCTGCCAAGGCTAAAGCCGTCTCCCCTCCCCCTCGTCACCTTCGTGACCTGCCATGTGTGACGCGAGCCGCAGCGTTGGACAAGGCGAGCAGCGCTAAAAAGTTGGTCTAGCCCGACTGCCACTCAGAGTGTGGCCGCGATGTACTCAGACGCCAATGTAGTCAGGTCACCGAACGTCATTTCGTCAACTTCCAGCCGAAGGTCCAAACACAGGGCGGGCAACACAGCCTCAAAACCCTGAAATTCGGCTGCCATAGCGCGCCCTCCGGGAACAGTTTTCGATCGACTCTGGACTCGTAACCATCCAGCAACGGCCTCAATGCACGCTCCCGGATCGTTTCTATGCGCTCGAATATCCTGGCCTGACAGGTCCGAGATCGAGCGTCGGTAGCGATACTCGTCGAAATCCATCACAAGGCAACGCTTACGTTTCTGCGCCTCGTCACCGAAGCTCTTGGCCCCCAAAAACATGCCAAGTTCCAATGGCATATTAAAGCGGGGCAGCGGCGGATCCCCATCGAGCTCGGTGCGAGAGATATCGTGTATCCCGTATCGGCATTGGTCGATTATGTCCGAGATGGCTGACCAGCGAGTGAGGCTTGTATCGTCAACCTCGCGAGAGCATCGGGCGCGGAAGCCAGACCGAGTGATGGCAAAAACGATCGCCCTGAACATGACCTGGTAAGCAGCGTCAAACGGGCAGTTGATGAAAACATCCCGAGTGAACGCCACCATTATTTTCTTTTCGCCGGCTCAAGACGGCTGTTCGCAATTGTTGTGCGGACTTCGCGGGAGGTAAAGTGTTTGGGTTTTTTGGATGACTCCAGAACCGTCACCCCGTCCGAGGTTCTTCCGACAGTCACGTAGCGGCCGGAGACTGCGTTTCGGCCTTTCTTTGAACCATGTGCGGGGGGTGACTTCGCCATGGCTGTGAAGATCATGCATGCTCGGCCGTTGCGCAAGCCGGAGGAACAGGATGACGGAGCCGGCCGTCCGACCAAAGCGGCACATCGATCCGCTCAAGCCGAAATGCCAGATTTTCACCAGCAGTTTCAGTTGCTTTGCCTTTGACCGGTCAAGCGCTATTTTTCGTAATGGAAACAGTAGGTTATTTTAAATTTTAACTTGCGTGGAGGCGCTTGTTGGGTCACGGTAAGGCATGGAAAAGCTTACGCCTGCGACCCCGCCGCTGATGCGGACGGACGAACTGATCGGGGAGATTTCTCACGCTATCGGTAGTGGTCTGGTCTCGCAGGAGGCTGTTCGCGCATGCCTGTATCGCCTTGGCGAGCTCGTTCGCGACCAAACCGCCGCTGGCCGCAAGGTGGACGTCGAGTGGTTTGGCTCCTTTTCGCGCTCTACGTCGGGCCAGGTAGTCTTCGACGACACTGAGGATCCTTGGTGGACAGCACAGTCGAGACTTGGGCTGCAGTGACGTGCAGCAGACTGGCATCATAGCTCCCGCATCAGTCAGGAGGCGGCCTTCGTTGGGATTTGCGCCTTCGACGCGAGTGGCACCGCAGGTCCGGCCCCATGAGGAAGCCCTGAATTAACGTCTCGCCGACTTAGGCAGTGAAAGGTGCCACCAATGAAACGGTACCTGTTCGAGTTGACTGCCTGGCTGCCGCCGAAAGGGGTCGAGTGAGGTGGCGCCGGTTCTCCACACAGGTTGGCGGCTTGGCTAAGGTCGGTTCAGGTTCAGATCATGTCGCCAGTTTGTGCTCAGTTGTAGCCCTATCCGGGGCGAGCCCCGGATGGGGCGGCGCCTGGATTTGCCCATAGGCCTCGTCGGGGGTTGCCCCGGCAAGAGCCGAGTGAGGTCGGGTTGTGTTGTAATAGCCGATCCATTTGGTCAGCCCGGCCCGCAGCTCCGATCCGGTTTCGAAGACGTTGATGTAGACGCACTCGTATTTCAGGCTGCGCCAGAGCCGCTCGATGAAGACGTTGTCCATCCACCGGCCACGGCCGTCCATCGAGACCCGCACGCCGGCGTCCTTGAGAACGTCGACGAAGCGGGGCGAGGTAAACTGGCTGCCCTGGTCGGTGTTGAAGATTTCCGGCGGCCCGTAGCGGGCCAGAGCCTCCTCCAGCGCGGCGATGCAGAACTCCGCGTCCATGCTGTTGGACAGCCGCCAGGACAGCACCTTCCGGGTCGCCCAGTCCATCACCGCCACCAGGTACAGGAAGCCACGGCGCATCGGGATGTACGTGATGTCGGTGCACCAGACCTGATTGGGCCGGTCGATGGTCAGCCCGCGCAGCAGGTACTTGTAGGTCCGGTGCTGCGGGTGCGGGATCGTCGTGCGCGGCTTCTGATAGATCGGCGCCAGGCCCATCCTGGCCATCAGTCGGCGCACCCGCATCCGGCCGACCATGTAGCCTTGGCGACGCAGATGGCGGGCCATCTGGCGTGAGCCGTACCAGGGCATCTCCAGGAACGCCTCGTCGATCAGCCGCATCAGCGCCAGGTTCAGCTGGGTCGCGCCGGGACCATGACCCACGACTACAAACGCCACGGCACGACCACCCTCTTCGTCGCCTTCGATGTGCTGGAGGGCAAGGTCATCGGCCGCTGCATGCAGCGCCACCGGCATCAGGAGTTCATCCGGTTCCTAAACGCCGTCGAGCGCGAGGTCCCGGCCGGAAAGACCATCCACGCCATCCTCGATAATTACGCCACCCACAAACACCCCAAGGTGATCGCATGGCTGGGCCGTCATCCGCGCTGGACGTTCCACTTCACGCCAACGTCGGCCAGCTGGCTCAACGCCGTCGAGGGCTTCTTCGCCATCCTCACCAAGCGCCGCCTCAAGCGCGGTGTCTTCAAAGGCGTCGTCGATCTCCAGGCCGCCATCAACCGCTTCGTCATCGATCACAATCAGCAGCCCAAACCCTTCGTCTGGACCGCCGATCCAGACAAAATCATCGCCGCCGCTAACCGCGGGCACCAAGTGATGGAATCAATCCACTAGGGCTGGTGGGCGTACAAGTCATGCCGCGGTTTTCGTCGCTGTTCAGGCTGACCAGCAAACCGTTCTGGGCGAAGTGCGCGCTGGCCATCATGCATACCTGATCAGGAAGCCGCGCCGGACGTGCGGCCAGAATCTTGCGAGGGCCGATTCTGAGTCAGGTGGGAGTTAGAAACAGTGAGAAGGGACAGGCCGAGATTTACGCCCATGATGAACTCTCATCCACGTGCCTTAACGATGCACAGTCTCCCATGCAGGCGGCCTGAACGACGTTGCGGGCAGTCTAATACGCAGTGCCGTCTTTGTGGCGGTAGCCGTCCGAGCGATTACCAAGCATCAGATCTATATCGGGATACGCGGCTGAGTCATTCTTTGGATTTCTGGCGCCGACTTCCAGGATTACGGCTTCGCAGTCCGACCGGTTTTGGAGGTGATGCCCGTCCGCCAGCCCTGCTGGAAAGCCGGCGCAGTCACCTGCCTTCATCACCTGTGCTCCGGCGTCGGTGTACAAGACCACCTCACCTTCGAGGACGTAGACAAACTCGTCCTCGGCGGAGTGCCAGTGCCGCTGGCTGGACCACTGGTAGGGTGGCAACCGCAACAGGTTGACTCCGAACTGGCTCAACCCGGCTGCGTCACCCAATGCCCAGCGGCGACGGCCGGCGCACTGCTGGTCGAAAGGTTGCGGATAGCCTGAACCGAACCTGGTCGGCGCCGTCGTAATTTCGATCTTCGGCATCAGGGTTTCCGTCATTGCAGTTGAAACGATGGCTACGGGCGACCAAGCCGAGATAGCTTAGGACCGGCACCTACTGCCTATGACGGCAATCGCTGCGATTTCGCACTTCAGCGCAGGCATCAGCAAAGCGGACACGCCGACGGCTGTGTGGGCCGGGTAGTTCAACGGGATGAACTCGCGTTGCACCGTTTTGAAGCCCTCGAAGTCCGCTGGGTCGATGTGATAGGACGTCATCGAAATGATGTCGGCCATGGACGCTCCAGCGCAGGCCAAAACCGTCTTCAGGTGGCCAAACGCAAGGCGGATCTGGTCCTCCTTGCCTTCGGGGATGCCGCCCGGGGCGTAGCCGACCTGACCCGACACGTGGATCGTATCTCCAATCCTGACTGCCTGTGACAACTGGAATGCCTCATAAAGCGGCTCGGACCCGGGTGGATTGATGAGTTGCATAGTCATGGTGTTGGTCCTTCTGGGAAGCAGCTCGGATTGCCCGAGAGGGGGCGCGACAACGGCACAAACGGAAGCCTAGCCGTGCGTCGTGGGGCCGAGATCATTCCGAACGCGAGCTGCCCGACTGCGAGCAGCACTGAGGTTGAAACTTACCGCCAGAAGGTTCCAGGCGTTGATTGCGGCGACCGCGACCGTCAGGCGGACCAGGTCCGCCTCGCTGAACTGCTCTACGGCTTCTGCATAGATGTCGTCGCCCACTGGCCCTGCAGAGATCAATGTCACCGCCTCGCTCCAGGCGAGCGCAGCACGCTCGCGTGCGTCAAATACCGAGCTTTCCCGCCACGTGGATAGCAGTCCCAAACGCCGCGGGTCCTCGTGGCTGTCGAGGGCCTGTTTCACATGGGTCTCCACGCAGTAGGCGCAGTTGTTCAGTTGAGATGTCCGAATTCGTATGAGTTCGACAAGGCTCGGGGAAAGCCCGGCGCTGGCGACGTAAACATCGAGCTCCGTCAGCGCCTTGAGGGCGTCGGGCGCCAGGAGGAAGGGATGCGAGCGGTGGGACACGTGGCGAACTCCAGTTGTGGTTTATCGATAAAACCGGCCGTAGACCGTCGATCCCTAGGCCTCTTGGGTAAGGGTCGGTTGACCGGTCTCAGTAGGCGCGTGCGAAGAAAACGGCTGTGGTGACGACCGTGATGAACAGGATGACGCCTCGAAGAACATTCGCCGGAAGCCGGCGGCTCAGCCGCGCGCCCACATAGCCGCCCAGTATGCCGCCGATCATGACGATAGAGGTCTCGGCCCAACTCACCAGGCCCGTAGCGGCGAAGCACAGTACCGCAGCGCCGTTTGCAGCCGCCACCATTACGGTCCGCAGAGGCGTCAGTTGGCGGAGGTCGGCCGTCGTCGCGAGGCCCCAGACCGCTAGCATCATCAAGCCGACCGCTCCGCCGAAATAGCCGCCGTAGATCCCGAGCAGGAACTGAGCGAAATAGATGGAGCGGCCACCGAAGCGAAGGCCGACGTTTCTCAGAAGGGTGTTCGCCCTTGGTCCAGCAGCGAGGGTTACTGTGGCCAGAAGGAGCAGCCACGGGATAAGTGTGCCGAAGGCCTTTTCCGGAGTGAAGAGCAGAAACAACGCTCCCACCAGGCCTCCAGTAACGCTTAGACCCAACAGGATTGCAGACGACACGCCGGCAAGAGGTTGGATGTCGCGCCGGTACGCCCATCCGCTTGCGACGGTCCCGGGAAACAGCGCGACAGTACTCGAGGCGTTGGCCATGGTGGGGGGCAGACCGGCGAGCATAAGCACCGGCAGGGCGACGAATGTGCCCCCGCCGGCCACCGCATTCATTGCTCCTGCGAGCATGCCTGCGCCGAGCAGCAAGGCTATTCCGAAGACGTCCCCACCCATCATTCAAGGGACTCAGGGAACCGCATCACCGCGGCGGCTGGGGAGCCGGAAAGGCAAGCGCTGGCAAGGCTCTTGAAAGAAGCTTTGCCAGAAAGCAGGGGCGGGGTTTCGAGGGGGATGTTGGTCATGTCGCGGATCGCAGGCGCGTCCGGAACATCTGGATACCATTTGCGACGCCTTCGCTTGGCGCTGTAATGGCGAACCAGTTTGCCTCAACCGCTAGAGCCTCGTCGATAGGGAGGTTGATCCCTCGCGTAACGGCCGCCAGGCAGGCCGTCACTGCGCTCGGGGGATAGCAGATGATCCTTTCGGCCAGAGCTTGCGCTTCATCGAGCAGTCGGGCGTGGGGAACGACCTGATTCACCAAGCCGATCGCTTCCGCCCGTTCAGCGTCGATTGCAGCGCCCGTCAGGATCATCTCCAACGCCCGTTTTCGCCCAATGTGGCGTGGAAGGCGTTGACTGCCTCCGAACGGTGGAGGAAAGCCAAGCTTGATCTCTGGCTTCGCAAACATTGCTTGCTCGCTTGCGATTGCCAGGTGAGCAGCTTCGGTCACCTCGCAACCGCCGCCATAGGCCAGGCCATTGACAGCGGCGATGAAGGGCTTGGGGAAGGATTCTATCCGACGAGTGAGCCCTTGACCGCGGACGACGACTTCCCTGACGGCAGTTTCGACACCTTTCGCCAAGCTTACCGCCAGGTCCTCGACGTCGGCACCCGCAGAGAAGGCGCGCTCACCTTGGCCCGTCAACACAATTGCGCGAACCTCGTCATCGCTCTCAATGGCAGTCAAGAGGCGCATAAGTTCGTCTATCGCGGCGTAATTGAGCGCATTCAGTTTCTCCGGGCGGTTGATCGTCAGGATCGTTACTCGTCCATGCCTTGCCTCGATCACCGACATCTCAACCCTATCTCGCGCTTCACGGAGTTGCGAAGCGAGCAGAACTGGTCAGCCTGCGCAGGGGCTAGGCAGTCGTCGTTGCCAGCCATTACGAGAGCCTCTGGTCAGGAGCGGCTTCGAGTAGTGGTGGCTGACCGGTCCCGTTGAAATAGGTTTCAGCCGCCGCTGGAAAGCGCCGGGCGCGGACATCCTCAGCGTAAGCCCCGACGGCCCTGGTAATTTCGGATGCCAGATTCGCGTATCGGCGCACGAACTTCGGCGTCCATTCGAACATTCCAAGCATATCTTCCGTGACCAGGATCTGACCATCGCACCCTGCGGAGGCGCCTATTCCAAACGTGGGAGCGCCGATTGCTTTGGTGATGCCGCGAGCCAGGCTCTCGGCGACCCCTTCTACGACGATGGCGAATGCGCCGGCTTCGGTGGCGGCGTGAGCTTGCGCGAGTACAGACTGTCGTTCCGCCGCCGTCCGTCCCTTGGCCTTGAAACCGCCGTCGATGTTGACGGCCTGGGGGCACAGGCCGACGTGCCCCATGACCGGGATCCCCCGATCAACCAAGTAGCGGATCGTGTCCGGAATTGTTGGGCCGCTTTCAACCTTCACGCCTTGGGCCCCGGTCTCCTTCATAACCCTCACCGCAGCTCCGTATGCCGCCTCTGGATTGGCTTCGTAGGATCCGAAGGGCAGATCGATCACGACCATAGCCTTACGCGAGCCGCGCATGACTGCCTGGCCGTGGAGGATCATCATGTCCAGCGTGACAGGCACCGTCGAGGAAAAGCCGTGCGCAACCATCCCGGTCGAGTCGCCCACCAACAGGAGGTCGCAGGCGTCGTCGAGAAGGCGCGCCATGGGCGCGGTATAGGCAGTCAAGGCGACCAGGGGATCCCCGCCCTTACGTTGAAAGATGTCAGGCGCGCTGATCCGTCGGACTTCGGATTTCCGATGAGTAGACATGGTTCCTCACATGACGACGAGCGGGACGGGGCCGCTGCAAGAGGCTGCGAAGCAACTTCACAGGGGCAGCGGTGAAGCTGGCAGGATCGAAATGGGTCTCTCGCTCAGGCTGCCGACTCAGCTTTCACGAGGCGCTCTGTGAAGAACGCCAGGATCTCGTCTCGCGCTGTCAGGGTGGGCTGCCCCGCCTCGTCAATGAGATGGGCGGTCACAACACTATGCGGGTAAGGCACATGGCGGGCGAAGAACGGAGCGACGTCGGTGCTGGCTGCATTGTCGGGAAGCACTCGCCCGACGAACCGATCGCCCAAGCCCTCGGCATAGGCTGCGAACCGCTCGGCCCGGCAGATCTTATCGCCCTCAAAGCGATAAGCCAGCACCGTGAGTTCCTCGCGATCGAGCCGCTGCCGGACAGCCTCCAGATCATCAGGCCCGATCTCCAGACCGGCGGGGTCGTCGAGCGGCAGCGAGGGCTGGGATAAAACCGGGGCAAGGACGGAAGCCTCCAGCATCATCGACAGAGCAAAGTTTCCGGTGAAGCACATTCCGATTGCGCCGATACCGGGGCCGCCACACTCCTCGTGCGCCAGCCGCGCGAGGGCCCGGAGCCACTGGGTGACGGGGCTGGAAGCGTTGGCGCCAAAGGCACGGAATTCGGCGCTGACACACGCGCGCCGAAACACATTGGCCCCCTCGTCTGCATCCGGCACAGCACCGTCACGGCCGAAGAGCGACGGCATGTAGACGGTGAACCCGGCATCGCGCACCCAACGGCTGAAACGAGCGACATGGGGGCTGATACCCGGCATCTCGGTCATAACGATCACCGCGGGTCCCGAGCCGGCGACGTAAACCGCCTTGCCAAGACCATCGAGAATGACTTCCCGCCGCGTGAAATCTTCGAGCGGGTCTTCCACCTTCATGCTTCGTCCAGGCATTGGTCTCGTCCTCTTTGGATGGGGTGCGGAAACTGCTCCGCCCGCGACGTTCACTGCGGCCTTGGCGCGAGTTCCGCCGCCCGGCCGATCTGCGCGCGAACGCGCTCTTCGCCGCTTGCCGCCCAGGTAGCCCGCACGTACGCGAGGGTTTCGGGCCTGGCCTCCTCCGGAGAACCCGAGCGGAACGGGGGCGACGGCGCATACTCCATCATGAGTTGGGTCACGCAAGCGCGGTCCTCACCCGCCAGCAGGCCAACCAGCATCAGGCCGAAGTCGATCCCGGCGGTCACCCCGCCGCCGGTGGCTCGGTTACGATCGACCACCCAGCGACCTGCCGTGGGGATTGCGCCGAACTGCGCCAGCTCATCGCGCATCAGCCAGTGACTGGTCGCCTGATAGCCGGTCAGCAGGCCAGCGGCCCCCAGCAGCAACGAGCCCGTGCAGACGCTGGTCACCCAGTCGGCCTTCTCACCGCGGGCAGCCAGGAAATCGACGGTCGCCCGATCTTCGAGGAGATCGAAGGTGGCGGCTTCGCCACCGGGGACGAACAGGATGTCGGGTTCTTTCCACGTATCCGAAAAGGAGTTCGTGGCCACGACGGAGAGACCGGCGTCGGTAGGGATTTGGCCCACCGTCTTCCAGACATACTGCAACTCGGCCCCCGGGAGCCGGGCCCAGGCCTGGGCCGGACCGATCAAATCAAGCGGCGTCATCCCCGGATAGACCAGCATCTGGATTTTCATGAAGGATGGTCCTGCGTGTGGGAGTGGACGGCGTCGAAGCCGCAAGGCGACTATCGACGCCGGTCTTGTTGGCGGCTATGACAAAGATATGGTTCAAACTGCCAAAGCCCGACGGGTGGCGATCGTCCTCTATGACGACGTTCAGCTCCTCGACGTCGCCGGGCCCGCCGACGTCTTTGTCCAAGCTGATCGTCGGGCGGGCGGCGGCGCTTATGAGGTGATCTTCGTCGCGGCGCAGGCGGGTGTGCGTGGTGCAGGCGGACTGACGATGACGGCGACGCCGATTGCCGCCGTCTCGGGCGGAGTCCACACCCTGATCGTTCCCGGTGGCCCGGTCGAACCCTTGACGGCCGCCTTGGCCGATGAAGGGTTGCTGGGCTGGATCAATCAGGTAGCGGGCGGCGCGACGCGGGTGGTGTCCATCTGCTCCGGGGCGTTTTTGCTGGGCGCTCTCGGCCTGTTGGACGGCCATCGCGCCACCACACATTGGGTCGCGCTCGATCGCTTTGCGGCACGCTTCCCCAACGTCCGGGTGGAGCGTGAAGCGTTGTTTGTGGAAGATCGCCGCATCTGGACCTCAGCGGGCGTAGCCTCCGGCATAGATCTGGCCCTGGCGATGGTGGGTCGCGATCTTGGTCCAGACATCGCCTTGCAGGTGGCTCGTGACCTCGTTTTGCATCTGGTCCGTCCCGGCGGGCAGTCTCAGTTCAGCGGGCCGCTGTCCCTGCAAACGCGGGCGGGGCCCGATTTGGCACGGCTCATCCCATGGATGACCGATCAACTCGACCGCGAGGTCACTGTCGCATCGATGGCGCAAGCCATGGGGATGAGCGAACGCAGCTTCCATCGGCGGTGCCTGTCGGCATTCCAATTGGGGCCCGCCAGATTGCTGTCCGAACTGCGGCTGGACCGCGCCCGCAGCCTGCTTTGCGACCCTGCCTGCGCAGTACAAGAGGTCGCGGGTCAGTGTGGCTTCAAGGATGCAGCAGCGTTTTCCTCTGCATTTCTGAAACGCTTCGGCGCTTCGCCGGCCGCGTTCCGCCGCGCTTTCACCCGACCAACCGGCTCTGAATCGCAAGGGGTTTGATTCCGGCGCGCTGATTGGCAGTCCGGGAGTTTTCTTTGGCAGGGCCATCAGATCCTCACCGCCCTACAAGCGGGACTTGGTGGAGACCCGTGCCTGCACGCCAAAGGAAGCTCCGCCGCACTGCCCTTGGCGGCGCAGCCGACTGGGCGCTCATGAGGGGATCATCGAATGTCCGACGCAACCAACGCCTCTGCCGTCGCAATGCCGCCGGAGATCGCCCGCTACATTCGCGGCGCCGAGACCGAGAACCTCCAGTTCGAGTTCCTCATCGGGGAATGGACGGTTGAGGGCTGCCGCTTCACGGCGTCAGGCGATGTAGCGATGCGATACTCCGGCACGTGGCGGGCGCAGTACATGCACGACAAGCGTATCGTTCTTGACGATTTCACCATGCGACTTCCCTCCGGCCAGGAGGTCTCCTCCTTCGTCACGCTCAGAACCTACTGCTCCCTTACCCAGAGGTGGGAGATGGCCGGACTCGGAGCCCTTCAGCCGGCCATGAACGGCGAATGGTTTGGGCGTTTGACGGGCGAAGAGATGGTTCTCCAGGCGACGGCGCGTCTTGCCGACGGTTCCGTCGTGCGAAACCGGATCCGGTTTCACGATATCGCTCCGGACCGGTTTCGCTGGGAAAGTCACAATAGCTTCGATGACGGTGGGAGTTGGGTCCCCGCCGCGAACATGATCGTCACACGCCGTGCCTGACGTCGGCAAACGCTGCTGCAAATTTCGACGGTGGTCCCGATCCACGGTTCGCGACCGACATAGAGATCCTGTCGCTCGGACGTTGCCTTGCGAGTTTGCTCAGTACGGTGGGCTTAACGCTGCAGGGGGTACAGCGCTCGCAACTCCGAAGTGCGCCGACTCTGAAACGCGGCGGCTTGGACGGACACAAAAGGCTGCATCGTTCTCAGTGCCGCACCTGACATCATCCAGCCCGTTGCCGATATCCGGCGGGTGCTAGAGTCCCCGAAGGGCAAGCGACCGAACTACTCCGAGCCCGGCTCATCAGGCTGGATGCGCAGCGCGCCGCATTTGTCGCCATTACGCCGTTTAGTCGGTGGAGAATGTCCGGTTGTATGTCGCACACGAATGTCCGCTCACGGTGGTGGGCTCAACTGATCGCTGCAACACACTCAGCGAAGGTCTCTGCTGGCGTGCGATAGAGCAAGGTCTTTCTGGGCCGTTCGTTGAGCTGTCTGGCGATGGCGATGGCGTTGAGCTGGGCCTGGCTGTGCAGGGACAGGTCGGTTCCGTGCGGCAGATACTGGCGCAGCAGCCGGTTGGTGTTCTCGTTCGAGCCGCGCTGCCACGGTGATCGGGGATCGCAGAAGTAGACCTCGACGTCGGATGCGAGAGCCAGCCGCTTGTGATCAGCCAGCTCCTTGCCGCGGTCCCAGGTCAGGGACTGGTAGAGTTCGCCGGGTAGCTTCTTCGACTGTTTGATCAGGGCGGTGACGACGCTTTCGGTGTCCTTGTTGGCGACCTTGACCAGCATGACGTAGCGCGAGTGCCGCTCGACCAGGGTGGCGACGTAGCTGTTGCTGGACCCGCCGATCAGGTCGCCTTCCCAGTGGCCGGGGACGGCACGATCCTCGACGGAGGCGGGCCGTTCGCTGATGGAGACGGCGTCCCTGATCTGGCCAAGGCCGTTCCGCTTGAGCGTGGCGTGCTGCGAGCGGCGGATGGTCCGCCGGGCTCTGAGGTGGTCCAGCAGTTCCTTCTCCAGCACCCCTCGGGTCTGGATGAACAGGCTGCGGTAGATCGTTTCGTGCGACACCTGATTGTGCGGCTCCCGGGCCAGGTGCGCTTGAGCCAGCCGGCGATCTGCTCGGGCGACCAGTTCCGCCGCAGCCCGGCCGATACTGTCCGCGCCAGGCCGGGTCGGCAAGCCAGCTCGCACCGCTTCGGACGCAAGGCCCGATCCCAGGCCCCCTGATCGGAGCCTGTCGCGCGATACCGTTCCGCCCCGCCGTTGCGCAGAACCTCGCGGCTGATCGTCGATGGCGACCGCCCCAGCAAACGGGCGATGCCACGCAGCGAACAGCGCGTGCTGAGCCCTCGCGATATCTCCTCGCGCTCGCCCAGACTGAGCGCCCGATCCGCCCGTTTCCGGTCGGGAGGTCGGATGCCGCCCGTCGGCGACAGCACCGAAAACACCGACGACGACTCCCGATCGAACCTTCGTCCGATCGAACTCATCGATTCGCCGGCCCAGATCTCAGCCCGCTGAGCCGCCGAGTAATAAATCCGCCGCCGCTGCGTCATCGCCCAGGCTCCATCTCCGAAGAAAAGCTAGCGTGTTGCGTTCACCGGTTGGCCGTACGACATTCACGCGTTTGTGGAAGTAGCGCCAATCCTGGTCGCATCCGGTATGCGAGTCCTGGCACCACATCTGCGTGGCTACGGCACCACACGCTTCCGTAGCGACGGTGCACTACGCAACGGGCAGCAGGCCGCCCTCGCCCACGATGTGATCGCCCTCATGGACGCGTTGATGATTCAGCGGGCGGTCATCGCCGGGTTTGACTGGGGAGCCCGCACCGCAAACATCGTCGCCGCCCTCTGGCCTGAGCGATGCCAGGCAATGGTGTCAGTCAGCGGCTATTTGATCGGCAGCCAGGAAGCCAATAAAGCGCCCTTACAGCCAGAAGTGGAGCTGTCTTGGTGGTATCAGTTCTACTTCGCCACCGAGCGGGGACAGGCCGGCTATGACCGCAATCGTGAAGCCTTTGCCCGCCTGATCTGGCGGACCGCTTCGCCCCAGTGGCGCTTTGCCGAGGCGACATTTCAGCGGTCGGCCGCATCACTTCAGAATCCGGATCATGTCGCCATCACCATCCACAACTATCGGTGGCGTCTTGGTCTGGCCGAAGGAGACGAGAAATACGACGCCTACGAGCGCCAGTTGGCCCTGATGCCGGACATCTCAGTTCCGACCATCACCATCGAGGGAGAGGCCAATGGAGCGCCTCACCCGTCGGCGGAGGCCTACGCGAAGAAATTCACGGGACCCTATGCCCACCGCCTGCTGGGCAACGGAGTTGGCCACAATCCGTCGACGAACGAAGCAGCGTCTGCTGCCGGCTAACCGCCGAAGACATCTTCTTCTGTATGTTTCGGATACTGGAAGGAAAGGGGTGGCTGCGATGAAGCGCCACCTTTTTGAATTGACGGCTTGGCTTCCGCCGCAGGGTGTTGAGCGCCGGTCGCCTTGGGTCAGCGATGCGTGGCTTGCCGAGGTCCTCAGTCAGAACCCCGATCCCGATGGTTTGGTCGAGTTCGAGCCCGGCGACCACCCCATCGCCGACCCGCCAATCGTTCACAAGATCCGCTCGGCGGGCTACGTCCCGGAGTGAGCGCTGCTCTGCGGTGTGATGGCTAACGCCGCGTACCGGCAAGGCGTTGGTGCTGGCGAACCATTGCCTTGCGCCGGCAAGAAAACGATGTCGCGTTTCTTGCAACGACCGCCCTGGTTTGAGAGGGTGATGTTGTCGTCCACTATGACGACACCGCGCTCGGCATGAGGCCGCGCACACACCCCCTAACCCAGATGTAATAATGGCGATTGAAGCCAGCTGCGGACCCGTGGATATTCACCGCGGCCTTCCGCTCCCCGAACAAATCACGCTGCAGGCCCTGGTCCTGCTCCGGGCGCCCGGCCCCGACGGCGTGCATTTCAAGCCGACGGACATCATCTCCGAGTCCGAAAGCGCCCCGGTCTCGATCACGTTCCGGCTCGATGCCTATCGACTGATGAGCGAGGAGGCGGTGACCATCCCGCTGAAGCCCGGCTCGTGGCCGTCGGCCTACTTCCTTCTGATCGACGAAGATGGGAACCCGTTCGCCCAAGGCGCGGTCCGCACCCCGGACGGCCTGCCGGTCTGCGGAAGCCTGGATGCAGCGAAGAACCGTCTGCAGATCATGCATCACCGCCGAAGCTGACCCCCGATGACGCGGAGGCCGGCGTTTCAAGACGCCGGCCTCCGCGTCATCGGTCGGCGTCCGGCGCGACAGCGCATACGCACCCTACACTTGATGTCCTTCATCGTTGGCACCGGCCACTGCCCAGGATCGGTCTGACACAGAGACTAAGCTCCGCTTCGGCGTCGAACCCATCCATTTGCATCGCCAAAAAGTCGTTGCTTCATCAGATTTAGCGTGTTGTTTGTGCAACACTAGGTACAACTCAAGATATACTTGGCGTGAAGAATGTCGTCCGGAGGTCCAATTAGACCCTTATCCTGATGTTTCTATTGAGGAAAACGTCATTAATTTCCGCCGTTAAGGTTAAAATTCAAGCAAAAGTCGCAAAAATTATACGTTTGACTCTACTTCTAATTGTCTGATCTCATAAGCAACAGCCGCCGATGTCCGACGGTGTTGAGAGAAGAGATCATGACCATCCAAGCAATCAAAACCACTCAGGACGCAACCACCTACAAGATCAAGGTACGGGAGCTGGCCGGCAACGACGGACTTCTTAAGGGGTTTGGCCAGATCGCGGGCTACCTCTTCGGCGACCGCAGCCTGGCGGCCCAGATCGAGCAGGCCGCCGAGGTGGGCGACCTCCCGCACTTCCACCTGAACGGCGAACTGTGCGCGACCAAGACTGCGCTGGAGCTCTATGCCTACCGTCTCCTCGGCGGGGCTGAGCCCCGCGACCGCAAGGAGCGCCGTCGCCGTCACGGCGATCGCCGCACGCGCGGTGGGGGGCGCGCCAACCTGCCGCCTCCGTTTCGTTGCGGACTGCCGAAGGGAAAGATCCTCGCGCTGACGCCCGAGGGAAAGGTAGTAGTCGTGACGATCGCTGCCCCGCGTCAGTCGCCTTCAGGCAATGAGGCCGCCGCTTGAGCGCGCTCGTGATCTCGCGCTCCATCCAGAGTTCGCCGTCTGGTCTTGGCGCCACGGTGTTCGCGCGGGCTGACGGCACGCCTATGCGCCGACACGCTATGGGCCGGCGCAGGCCGGGGGGACAGTACCGGAGCCGCAAGAACGGGTTCGCACTCCGCTGGACGTCGCGCGCGGAACTGTCGGCCTTCTACCGGGCCGAGGTGGACGCCGACATCACGGGGTATCGCGCGCACCCTCATCGCCTGGAGTTCGTCAGACACGGCCAACAGCACTCATATGTGCCCCACCTCGAGCTCAAACATGCCAGCGGCCTTGTTGAAATCCTGGAAGTGGTGCCGCGCATCCCGTTCGAGGGACTTGGCCGCTACATCGCCAAGCTGAGGGGGGCGGCCGAAGCGTATGAAGCCTTGGGATTGCGGTTCCGCGTCGTAGACCGCTCCGTCGTCGAAGCGGAGCCGCAGTTCAGCGCCGCCCAAACAATCCAGAGCTACCGTCATACCGTCGTTAGCACACGCGACATGATGCTCATCGATCGCCTTCGTCAACTTGGCGAGATCCAGAGCCTCGGTTCGGTCAAAGCTGCATTCGCAAATCCCGCGCTCGCCATGGCGAAGGCCTTCGCCATGGCGGTGCGGCGGATCATCGAGATCGATCTGACCGATGGCCTGCACGACGGCGCGCTCGTTCGCATCCTCAGTGAGGATCGCCATGATTGAACGCCCTCGTCTTTCCAACACCAAGGGACTCTCGAGTTCAGGCCACAGCGTGCCTCAGGCATGCTCAACGATCGTCCCTCCTGGCTGGGGACTTGATCGCGACGCCCAGCCGGTCCGCGAGTTCCGCCGGCAGCGGCTGCGCCATGCATGGCGCGGGTTCTCAAGCTCCCACAAGATCAGGTCGAGCCGCATGAGGATTTGCGAGAGCACGCTGGAGCGGGATGCGCACACGGTTCTCTCGGCTGACCCCCAGGTCCTATACTTTGGCGTTCAGCCGCACTGGCTGACGTTCGTTGATTTCACCGATCAAGGCCAAGCCGTGTGGCGGAGATACGCGCCAGACATCATCGCGCAGTTGAGGAACGGCCGCCGCGTGGTGATCGAGGTCAAGTCCATCACATTCGCCGCGTCGGAACCTTGGCTCTCTCGACAAGCCGCTATTCGGGCTGCGTACGCCGAGCATGACTTGGACTTTGTCGTCCTGACCGAGCTTGAAATTCGAAATCAGCCGAGGCTCGAGAACTGCCGCATCATGCTGAGTCACCGTTCGTTCGGTCTCGACGCGCAACACCTCATCGCGGTCAGAAGCTCTCTCGGAGTTGCGTCCTCGCCGGCCACGATAGCCACGATCATCGACCTGGCGCGGGCACGCGGCGGCGAACAGTCACCTTCCTTTTCAACCCTGATGCAAATGATCCTGACCGGCGAGATCACGGCCGATCTGAGCCGCCCCCTGGGCGACGACACTTTGGTGAACTGGCAATGACCGCCGCTATCCAAACGATCCTGCAAGACTCAATGCCGACGTCCGGCCTGCCTGTTGACCTGACGCCGAAAGTGGCTTTGCCCGTGAACGGCGTGATCACCTTGGACAACGCAGAATACATCGTCGAACGACGGGTAAACGATCGTTGGCAAATCCTGAGTTTCGAGAACGAACCCGTCTTCTTGACGGATCGCGAAGTGCTGAGCGCCATGGGAGCAGGCCGACTGTTCGTTCAATCCAGTCCCATGACGGCGGCTCGCAGTCCCATGTCCCCGCTGGTAACGAGCGAGAAGGCGGCCAGAAAGAACCACCAGAAATATGAATACGTCAGCGCTTGCCGGGGACTGCCACGGAGTCGTCCTTCACTCTCGCCCATAATCGAACGGGTCGCTGCTGAACTTGGCAATAAGGCACCCTCGTTCAACACAGTTCTCAATTGGCTGGACCTGGATGCGGCAAACGGCCTGCAGTACGGAACCGCCGCCCTTTCCGACCGTGATGACTGCAAAGGCAAGCGTGGCAGTCGGCTGCCGTTCTGGCAGGAAGCCGGCCTGTCTGCCGGCGTCGAACGCTGGTTGACCCCCGGCGAGACCATGGCCTCAGCCTACTCGGCGGTGGAAGCGGCCGTTGCGGCGTTTAATGCGCAAGAGGGACAACTGATCGATCGGAAAGCGCTTAACAAACACCAAGTTCGCGCGGACGGTTCTCTTAAGGCGCCGACGCTGAAGACCTTCGAGCGTCGCTGCCACGCGGTCAACCAGATCGAGCGCGACATGCACAAGAAGGGCCTCGCCTATGTGAAACAGCGTTACTCGGCGTGGCAATCCATGCTCCTCCCCGACCGCCCATACGCGGAGGTCGAGTGCGATCACTGCACGCTTGATATCCAGATCATCGACACGACCGGGCTCGTTCTCGGAAGGCCTGACATTATCGTGTTCATCGACCGCGCCACCAAGGGCATCGTCGGCCATTCGATCGGCTTCGAGGCGCCAAGCTACGCGTCGTTCGTGAAGGGACTGAAAAGCACCTACTTCGAGAAAGACCTGACGCCGTATCCTGCGGTCACCAACCCATGGCCATGGGTAGGTCGCATTGGCACGCTCTACGTCGACAACGCATTCCATTTCATCGGGAACGATATCAAGGCTGCGGGACATGATCTGGGCTTCAACACCACTATCTTGCCCCCCCGCTCGCCATGGCTGAAAGGCTCGATCGAACGGTTCTTCGGCACGTTGAATATGGGTCTCGTGCACCGTTTGCCGGGTACCACGTTGAACGACGTCAAGAAGCGTCGGGATGCAGAGAACCTGACGCCGCCGTCGCTGACCCTCGACGCGTTTGAGGCGCTGTTCGTCTACTGGATTTGCCAGATTTACCACGTGACGCCGCACCGGGGCCTGAGCGTGCTGAAAAGTACCGGCGACACTCCACTTAAAGCCTGGGCGGACAAGCTCTCCGGCTATTCGACACCCGGTCCGCCTTCGCCTGACACCTTCCTCAGCCTCGCTGGAGAACGTAAGACGCGTGTGATTGGCCGGGCCGGCATTGAGTGGGACCGTATTTTCTATCAGTCGCCGGACCTAACGGCGGTACAATCCCATCCTGGCAATCGACGCGGTAAGGGGACCTCCACCCGCTACCAGGTCATCCGCGATCCCTCGGACCTGGGCGCGATCACACTCGTCAATCATCACACCAACGAGACCGTTACGGTCCCGGCCGCGCACGCCTATGCGTCATACGCTCAAGGTACGTCACTTCATCAACACAAGGTGTGCTTGGCCAGGGCCAAGGAGCGCCGAAAGATGAGTGATATTGAGCTCGCTGACCTGGTCGCAAGCCGTGAGTTGCTCAGCCGCATGATCCAGGAAATTCTCGACAAACCTTCCACCAAGAAGGTGCACAGCAAGCTTGCCCGTTATCTGTCCGCCGTCAGCGCCAATGAGACAGATTGAGGGTTCCGTTTAGAGGAGGATTTTGGTCTCGTCGTAGTGACGAAGGAACGAAGATGAGACCAAAATCCTTGCCCTTGAAGGCAACGC
>NZ_JAFCWQ010000026.1:0-36434 GCF_049897665.1 Brevundimonas sp. TWP2-3-4b1
CTCGAAGAACGCCCACTCCGCATCCGACATCAAACCACGAACCATGGCTGCTCTCCGCAAAGAACAGCCTTGAATCAGCGATCAGCTGATTTGGGAATCCACTTTGTCCACATCACCTAAGCCCACGACGGGCGGAGGGTGTCAGGTCCCTCCGGGCTCCACGGTTTGTCAGCCCGGCGACGACCTGCATCCGCGCCGGTTCGTGCCTCCACGGATCCAGGTCGTCGCCGGATCAGGGTCCTCGGCCGCGCGCAGCGATGCAGTTTGGCTGCTACGCGCCGCCCTTCGGGTCCCGCTCGATCGCGCCCCCTCGCACGTCCGGGTCCTGGGCCCAGGACGCCTTCCCCTCGCGACGGGACGGGAGAAGTGTACGCCCGATCTGGAGGGCGCCTGGTAAAAGGGCTCTAAAAAGTTCAGACTATTGAAATCGTTGGGCGATTCCGGACGTCCGTTGATGGGTATGGGCCCCTGCGCAGGCGGAGAGGGGCCGGTGTCAGCCGCCGGGGCGGACGACCATGCAGGTGACCCGGCGTTGGGCGAGGGCTTCGCAGGCGGACTGTGCGGCGGCCTCGGTCATGCCGGTGAAGCGTGAGCGATGCCATCCGGCGGCGCTGGCGACGCTCCGTTCGGCGGCCGTAAACTGGGTGCGGAAGCGGCGATTGACTTCGGTCAGCCAGTTGCGGGCCACGGTTTCGTCGCGGAAGGCGCCGACCTGGACGGACCAGCGGCCGGCGGGCGGCGTCGCGGCGGGGCGAGGCGGATTGGCGACGGCGCCGCGGTTCAGGCTTGAAGGCGCGCCGGGAGGGGCGACGCCGCCGTTGAGGCTGGCGGTCAGGTTGCCGGTTCTGGGAGCCGGGATCGCCTCGGCGCGGCGAACCGGCGGCGTGGCGGCGGGCGGGACCGGCGTCGCGCGGGTGTAGCCCGGCGGCGAGGCGGTCGGAGCAACCGGTTGGGACGCCGGCAGGGGCAAGGAGGCGTAGGCGATACCGCTGGAGCCCTGGCCTTCCTCGACCTCGGCGGGGGCGCCGTTGAGGGCTGCATAGGCGACGGCGCCGCCCGTGTCGGGGCCGCCGATGCCGAACCCGCGCGCCTCGAAGAAGGCCTGGGCCACCTGGATGCGCTCACCGGCGGCGCGACGGTTCTCGACCTCGAAGCCGGTGTCCATCAGGGAGGCGACATGGGCGTTGCGCGTCGGGCTGGACCGGCCGCCAAGCACGATGGTGATGACCCGCTTGCCGTTGCGGACCGCCGAGGCCGCGAGGTTGTAGCCAGAGGCGTTGGTGAAACCGGTCTTGATGCCGTCATAGCCGGCACCGCTCAGCAGCAGGCCGTTGGTGTTGCGATACTCGCGGCCCTGATAGTTCCAGTCGTGCAGGCCGAAGTAGCTGTAATACTGGGGGTAATCGCGCATGATGGCGCGGGCGAGGATGGCGAGGTCGCGGGCCGAGGTCAGTTGGCGGCTGTCGGGCAGGCCGTTCGGATTGACGTAGCGGGTCTGGGTCATGCCCAGTTCCTCGGCCTTCAGCGTCATCATCGAGGCGAAGCGGGCCTGGGACCCCCCGATCTCTTCGGCGAGTGCCATGGCCATGTCATTGGCCGAGCGGACGGCCGTGGCGCGCATGGCGTCGTCCAGACGAATCGTCTGGCCGGCGGCGAGGCCCAGCTTGGACGGCGGCTGGGAGGCGGCGAGCGGCGAGACGGTGATGACGTCGTCCAGCGTCGCCGTACCCTTTTCGAGCGCCTCGAACACCAGATACAGGGTCATCATCTTGGTGATGGAGGCCGGATAGCGACGGCTGTCGGCGTGGCGGGCGAACAGGACCTCTCCGGTGCCGGCGTCGACGACGATGGCGGCGTAGCGGCTGTTCTCGCCCGACTGGGCCTGAACCCGGCTGACGCCGAGGCCGGCGAGGCCGACCAGAAGGCTGAGCGCGCAAAGGCCTGCGACGACCCTGTACAGGGTGGGGCGACGGAGTGGGGTCGATCCGGTACGCATCATCGCCAAGCGAAGCCTCTTACATCCGTGACGCGGCGACGGCCCCCCGGCGCGACGCAAGTTAAGACCGTAGCATGAGGGCCGCAGGTTTCACGGTGGTTAAGCAGGTATCAACGCGGATTTGAACGAACCAATCCTGACACGCGAACAGGTGAACAGCGATAATATGGTGCACTGCACAAAAGTTCTTGACCCGTGTTCGCGCCTGCACCATAAGAGCCTCGTCGATCCGGGACTTGTCCGGGGAGAGCACCATTCAGGCGGGCCAACCGCTACATCAGGTTCAGGAGACCACCATGGCTGACAGCACCGAAACCGTGAAGAAGACCATCGAGCAGGCCACCGCGACCGCCAAGGTTCAGGGCGAGCAGTTCAAGGCCCAGGCCGAACAGCTCCAGGCCAAGGGCACGCAAGCCCTGCGCGAAGGCGTCGAGAAGACCTCGGCCACTATGGCTGAACTGTCGGTCCAGTCGAAGCAGAACCTGGAAGCCCTGACCGCTTCGGCCACCGCCGCCCAGAAGGGCGCCGAGGCCCTGTCGGCCCAGGTCGTGTCCTACAGCAAGACGAGCTGGGAAAACGGCGTCGCCGCCGCACAGACCATCTCGCAAGCCCGTTCGATCCAGGAGCTGATCGAGCTGCAGACCAACTTCGCCAAGTCGGCGATGGAAACCTACCTCTCGGAAGTCACGAAGATGACCGAGACCCTGACCGGTTCGGTCAAGGACAGCTTCAAGCCCATCAACGAGCGCGTCACCGCCTCGGTCGAGAAGTTCCAGGCTGCCCGCTAAGGCGACCCGACTTTTTCCCGTCGCGTAACGAAAAGGCCCCCCGGAGCGATCCGGGGGGCCTTCTTCATGCGCGTTTCCGTGGGGGATCAGTCGCGACGCGCAGAGCCGGAAGCGGTCGCGCCCGCCGAGACCGATGCGCCGTTGCGGTTTGCCGAGGCCGCACCGTTGAAGCCGCCGGCGCCGTTGAGGGCGCGCGTACGGGCCGGGGGATCATTGGCCACGGGCTGCGGATCGGCTGCAGGGGCTGCCGCCTGGTCGTCGGACACCGGGCTGGCGGAGCCTTGCTCGACAGGAGGAGCCGAGCCGAGGCCGCCCTGGCCGGCGCCAGAGGCTGAGCCCGAGAGCGCGCCATTGCTGAAGGCGGCTGCGCCGTTCAGGGCGCTGGAACCCTCGCCCTGCAGCGACCCGGCGCGATTGAGCGTTCCGCCGAGGGCGCCCTGGCCGTGGGCGGCCGCGGTTCCGGCCCGGTCGCCGGCGCGGGAGGCCGCAGCGGCGGCGCGCACCTGGGCGGCCTGGGTGCGGCGTTCGGCGCGGGTCAGACCGTCCGTGGCCCGATCCCGCAGCCGCGACGCGTCGAGGCCGCCGGTCAGGGATCCGGTCCCGCCGAAGGAACCGGCTCCGCCCAGCCCTCCGAGGCCTCCGCCCAGTCCGCCGCCGAGACCGCCGCCGAGACCGCCGGTCAGTCCGCCCGATCCGTCGAGGATCTGGGCCTGTGCGCCGCCGGCCAGGGCCAGGCCGAAGGCGACGGTCGCCAGGGTGAGTGTCTTGTTCATGTCAGGATCTCCTGTGGCTCATGGGGCGTGACGCCCGCACAGGGTCCAACGACGGGCCGCCCCGGTTTCATCCCGGGCGGGCGACGATTTTTCAGCGCGACAACCGGCCTCGCGCGCCCATGGCGTCCGGAGCGACGCGCGACCGGGCGCCGACCAGACCCGCGCCATAGACCGGATCCCGGCCGCGTTCGCCGAGGTCGACGGCCGTCTCCGCCAGGGCCGCGACGGCCTCCCGGGCCAGAAGACCCGCCACGATGGGGGCGGCGAAGGAGGAACCGCGCACGGTCGTCCAGCTTCCGGCCGGGCCGGCGGCGGACATGTCGGCGCCCGGGGCGGCGAAATCGACCTGGGGCCCGCGCGCGGCCTCGGGCAGGGCCCGGTCGCGTGCGGTGACCGCGGTCACCCCGACCACGCCTTCGTAGGAGGCGGGGTAAAGGGGCGGGGCGGCCGGACCGTCGTTGCCGACGGCGGCGACCAGGGTGACCCCGCGCGCCTGGGCCCCCGCGACGGCGCGATCCACCAGGGCGTTGCGGGGGCCGACGAGGCTGACGTTCACGACCGTGGCGCGCTGTTCGACCATCCAGGCCAAGGCCTGGGCGAGGCCGGTGGAGGTGCCGCCGGCCGCCTGTGCGCCGTAGATGTCGGCCACCATGATGTCGGCGCCGGGCGACCCGCCTGCGAAGGCGCCGCTGTGGCCGATCATCAGGGAGGCGACAGCCGTGCCGTGGGCGCCGACCCGGGCGGGGCCGGCGAAGCCGCGCTGGGTGACGCCGGATCCGGTGAAGGCCGGGTGGGTGACGTCGATGCCGGTGTCGATCAGACCCAGCCGGGCGTTCGTCGCCTGGGGACCGGCCGCGGCGAGGCCGCCGGTCGCGCCCAGGCGCTCCATGCTCGCCGGAACGTGGACATGGTTGAAGGCGATATCCGTGTCGGGCGCGATCTGGCGCAGGTGGTTCACGGCGCGCGAGAGCGACGTCCGGCGCGGCGGCGAGAGCACGGTGGCGGAGAGGCCGAGCGCCTCCAGCGGCTCCTCGCGGAGCACGGAATACCCCGCCGCCAGGGCTCGGGCCCGGGCGTCGGACGACAGGTCGATGGCGACGATCTCTCCGGCGGCGACGGGCCAGCCGAGCGGATCGGCCTGGAGCGCGCCACGCGAGCGGCGGATCAAGTCGTCCAGCCGGGCCGGCGCCTGAAGCGCGCGGTCCAGAGTGCGATCGATCAGATCATCGCCCACGCGCGGCAGTCGATCCATGAGGGCGGACGGCAGGGTCGGCAGGGCGGGACCGGGCAGGCCGCCCAGCTGCGCCCATGACGGGGTGGCGACCGCGAGGGCCGCCAGCGCCAGGCATCCTGCGATCCCCTTGGCTGCAATCCGTCTGGCCAGAGCCATCGTCTTCCTTTCGTTCATCGTGCGCGGCACGGCCTTGCATTCGTCCTATGCCATGGATGAAACGAACGGGGCCGGTCGTTTCATCCGACATGGACGAGGTAGGGGTTTGGACGAATTTCAGACGGGGCTTGTGGAGCTGCTTCCGCGCCTGCGTCGCTTTGCGCGTGTTCTGCGGCCCCACGATGCGGATGCGCAGGATCTGGTCCAGCAGACCGTCGAGCGGGCGCTGGCGTCGCGGTCGAAATTCAGGGACGACACGCGGCTCGACAGCTGGACCTTCACAATCATGAGACGGATCGCGATAGACGAAGGCCGATCGATCCTGCGCTGGGGCAGGGTGGTGGCGGCCGAGGACGACGCCACCGTCCGGGTGGCGGACCCGAGCCAGGCCGACGAAAACCTTCGCGCGGACGCCCTGGCGGCGCGTGACGCCATACACGCCCTTCCGGACGATCAGAGGCACGCCGTCGCCCTGGTGCTGGTCGAAGGGCTTTCCTACGCCGAGGCGGCCAAGGTGCTGGGCGTGCCCGCAGGGACGCTGACGAGCCGGTTGGTCCGGGGCAGGCAGAGCCTGATCCAGACCCTGGCCGAACAAGGAGTGACCGGATGACCCGGCTGGACGACGAAATCCTGATGCGCCGGGTCGACGGCGAACTGGGCCCGACGGAGGCGGCGGCCGTGGATGCGGCGGCAGAGGCGGACCCGACGATCGCCGCCTGGATTGCGGCACTGCGGCAGACGCGGACGGCGGCGGCGGGGGCCTTCCCGGCCGCGACAGATGCGCGCGACCGGGATCTGGCGCGGTTGATCGCGGCATCGAGGCGGGCGTCGCCGTTCGAAAGCATCGGCAGGGCTCTGGCGGAGGCGTTGGCGCCGCGCCGGGCGGTCATCTGGGGCGGACTGGCGACGGCGGCCTTCGTCGGCGGGCTGGCGCTGGGGCCGCTGCTGGGTGGTCGTTCCGAGGGTCTCCGTGTCGAAGGCGGGGCGCTGGCCGATGCAGGTCTGGTCCGGGTGCTGGACACGCGACTGAACGCCGACGGCGCTGACGGAGCGGGCCGATCCGTTGGGCTGACGTTCAGGGATGGGGAGGGGCGTTGGTGCCGGACCTTCCAGGCGGCTGAGGCCGGGGTGGCGGGCCTGGCCTGTCGGCGCGACGACGGCTGGGCGATGCAGGTGCTGGCGCCGATGGCCCCCTCGTCGGGCGATATCCGGATGGCGGGGAGCGATACGCCCGAGGCTGTGCTGGACGTCGTCGATGCGACGATCGCGGGCGAAACTCTCGGCGCGGCTGATGAAGCGCAGGCGCGAAACGGCGGATGGCGCCAGCGCTCCGCGGGCGTTTCACGACAGCCGTGACTGGACGCGACTCCAAAACCGGCTGACACTTCCTACATAGCGTTTCGACTCCCCCGAAATGACGGACGACGATGCCAACCAAAAGGCCAGGTGAAGGACAGGATCAGGGCTTCGGCGCTGGCACCATCACCGAAACGAAACCGAAGCTTCAGAAGCCCTCGCTGTATCGGGTGCTGATCCTGAACGACGACTACACGCCGATGGAATTCGTCGTCTATGTGCTGGAGCGGTTCTTCCAGAAAAGCCGCGAGGACGCGACCCGCATCATGCTGCATGTGCATCAGCATGGCGTCGGTGTGTGCGGCGTCTTCACCTACGAAGTGGCCGAAACCAAGGTCGCCCAGGTGGTCGAGACGGCGCGCCGTCACCAGCACCCGCTGCAATGCACTATGGAAAAAGACTGAGAGGATCTCCCCATGCCCTCGTTTTCGCGTCCTCTCGAAGAGACCCTGCATCGCGCGGTCTCCTACGCCAACGAACGCCGCCACGAGTATGCGACGCTCGAACACCTGCTGCTGGCCCTCATTGATGACAATGACGCCAGCGGGGTGATGAAGGCCTGCAACGTCGATCTGGTCGCGCTGAAGACGGCGCTGACGCTCTATGTCGACACTGACCTGGCTGCGCTCGCCACCTCGGACGGCGAGGACGCCAAGCCGACCGCCGGCTTCCAGCGGGTGATCCAGCGTGCGGTGATCCACGTCCAGTCCTCCGGCCGCGAGGAGGTGTCCGGCGCAAACGTGCTGGTCGCCATCTTCAGCGAGCGCGAAAGCCACGCCGCCTATTTCCTGCAGGAGCAGGACATGACGCGCTACGACGCCGTCAACTATATCGCCCACGGCATCGCCAAGAAGGCGGGAATGAGCGAGCAACGTCCGGCCAAGACTGCCGGCCAGTCGCCGGAGGAGGCCGAGGACGCCGCCGCCGTGAAGTCGGGCGGCGAGGCGCTGGAAGCCTATTGCGTCGACCTCAACGAAAAGTCGCGCAAGGGCAAGATCGACCCGCTGATCGGCCGTCATGCCGAGGTGGACCGGGCGATCCAGATCCTGTGCCGCCGGACCAAGAACAATCCGCTGCTGGTCGGCGAACCCGGCGTGGGCAAGACCGCCATCGCCGAAGGCCTCGCGCTCAAGATCGTCAACCACGAGGTCCCGGCCGTGCTGGAAGGCGCGACCATCTACAGCCTCGACATGGGCGCGCTGCTGGCCGGCACCCGCTATCGCGGCGACTTCGAGGAGAGGCTGAAGCAGGTCGTCAAGGAGCTGGAGAACCACGAGAACGCGATCCTGTTCATCGACGAGATCCACACGGTGATCGGCGCGGGCGCGACCTCGGGCGGGGCGATGGACGCGTCCAACCTGCTCAAGCCCGCCCTGGCGTCCGGCACTCTGCGCTGCATGGGGTCGACGACCTACAAGGAGTATCGCCAGCACTTCGAGAAGGACCGCGCCCTGGTGCGTCGCTTCCAGAAGATCGACGTCAACGAGCCGACGGTCGAGGACACGGTGAAGATCCTCAAAGGGCTGAAGACCGCCTACGAGAGCCACCACAGGCTGCGCTACACCGATGCGGCGATCCGCTCGGCCGTGGAGCTGTCGGCCCGCTACATGACCGACCGCAAACTGCCCGACAAGGCGATCGACGTGATCGACGAGGCGGGGGCGTCGCAGATGCTGCTGCCCGAGAACAAGCGCAAGAAGGTCATCGGCCAGAAGGAGGTCGAGGCCGTCGTCGCCAAGATGGCGCGCATCCCGCCGAAGTCGGTGTCGAAGTCCGACACCGAAGGTTTGCGCGAACTGGAGAAGGACCTGAACCGCGCCGTCTTCGGTCAGGACTCGGCGATCGAACAGGTGGCCTCGGCCATGAAGCTGGCCCGCGCCGGCCTGCGCGATCCGCAAAAGCCGATCGGCTCCTTCCTGTTCGCCGGCCCGACCGGCGTGGGCAAGACCGAGGTGGCCAAGCAACTCGCCGCCACCCTGGGCATCGAGTTGCTGCGCTTCGACATGTCGGAATACATGGAGCGGCATACGGTGAGCCGCCTGATCGGCGCCCCTCCGGGCTATGTCGGGCATGACCAGGGCGGGCTTCTGACCGACGCCGTCGACCAGCATCCGCACGCCGTGGTCCTGCTGGACGAGATCGAGAAGGCCCACCCGGACGTCTACAACATCCTGCTCCAGGTCATGGACAACGGGATGCTGACGGACGCCGTCGGCAAGAAGGTCGATTTCCGCAACGTGGTCCTGATCATGACGACCAATGCGGGCGCGGCGGACAATGCCCGGGCCTCGATCGGCTTTGGCCGCGGCAAGGTCGAGGGCGAGGACGAGAAGGCCATCCAGCGCCTGTTCGCGCCGGAGTTCCGCAACCGTCTGGACGCGGTGGTCTCGTTCAAGGCCCTGCAGCCCGAGGTCATTCGTCAGGTGGTGACCAAGTTCGTCCTGCAGCTGGAAGCCCAGCTGGCGGACCGCAACATCACCATCGAACTGTCCGACGACGCGGCCGACTGGCTGGCCAAGAACGGCTTCGACGAACTGTATGGCGCCCGCCCCCTGGGCCGGGTCATCCAGGAGAACATCAAGAAGCCGCTGGCCGACGACATCCTGTTCGGACGCCTGACGCGCGGCGGCCATGTGAAGGTCGAGCTCAAGGACGGCAAGATCGTCTTCGACATCAAGGCCGCCTCGGGCGGCCCGGTGAAGGAGACGGTCGACGGCGAGGCGGTCTGAATCATTCCTCCCCCATCGGGGGAGGGGGACCACGAAGTGGTGGAGGGGGCAGGCCGCAGACGGTGAGTTTGCGGTGAGCCCCCTCCGTCACGTCGCGAAGCCGCTCCGCGCCACCTCCCCCGATGGGGGAGGATTAGAATAACAAAAAGGCCCGGGAGCGATCCCGGGCCTTTCGTTCGTCCGGGGGCGGACCCTAGTAGCGGCGGCGGCCCGAGCCGGCCATCAGGAAGGCGATACCGGCGAGGATGCCGGTGGTCAGCAGGGGCTTGCGGCGGGCGAAGTCGAGGCCGGTCTTGACCGGGCCGCGGAGGTCTTCCGGGGCGCGGTCGGACAGGGTCTCCAGCTGGTCGATGGCGCGGCCGTAGTAGTCGAGCGCCTTGCCCTTCACCTCGTCGAACTTGCCTTCGAGCTGGAGCTTCGTATCGCCCGTGAGATTGCCAAGGCCGCTTTTCAGCTTGCCGTTCACGCCGGTGGCGGCGCCTTCGATGCGTTCGTCGGTCATGGGATCGTCCTTCAGATGGGGTGTGCCGGGGAGGCGTGTCCGTTTAGCGCGCGCGAACCGTTCAGGTTCCTCGCACAGGGATGGTTGCGAGGGCGGTTATGCAGGACGATATCAAGCGTGAAAATAATGGCGAAACCGGGAGCAAGACGACGATGCTGAGATTCATCCTGCAGGCAGTGGTGACGGGGCTGGGGCTGTGGCTGGCGGCGTATCTGGTGCCGGGGGTGGAGTTCCTGTCGACCGGGTCGCTGATCGCGGCGGCGGTGCTGCTGGGGCTGGTCAACGCCATCGTGCGGCCGGTGCTGGTGTTCATCACCTTCCCGCTGACGGTGATCACCTTCGGCCTGTTCCTGCTCGTCGTGAACGCCGCGACCATCGGCCTGGTGGCCATGTTCCTCGGCGGATTCGTGGTGGAGGGTCTGTGGGCAGGCGTGGGCGCGGCGATCGTGACGGGGGTGGTCAGCTGGATCGCCGGCTCGATCGTGCCGGACGAGCGGCCGCCTGTCGTTCGAGATTAAACCCGGACGATATTGACGTCGAGGTTTCGCCCGGGCAAATCGGACCTCCTTATCGAGGAGCGCCCGTCATGTCCGCCGCCACAGTTCAGTCCTGCACCGCCTTCGCCGGCCACCGGCGGATCGCCTCCGGTTCGCCGCGCGAGATCGTGGGGGCGGTGAAGGCGGCGGTCGAGGCGGGCGAGAGCGTGCTGGTCTTCGACGATGCCGACGTCCGGCCGGTCGAGTTTGACCTGCGCGGTGACCTGGAGGCCGTGCTGGGGCGGCTGGCGCGGCCGGTCGAGGAGAAGCGGGGGCCGGGGCGGCCGAAGCTGGGGGTGACGGCGCGCGAGGTCACCCTGTTGCCGCGCCACTGGGACTGGCTGGCCGGTCAGCCCGGCGGGGCGTCGGTGGCGCTGAGGAAACTGGTCGAAGCGTCGCTGAGGGAAGCCGAGGGGCCGGACCGGGTGCGCAAGGGCCGGGAGGCGGCCTATCGGTTCATGACCGCCGTGGCCGGGGACCTGCCGGGCTACGAGGAGGCGACGCGGAGGCTGTTCGCAGGGGACGCGGCGGGGTTTGAGGCGGCGGTGGCGGGGTGGCCGGAGGGAGTGCGGGGGTATGCGGCGGGGTTGGTTGTCCCCTGAAACACGCAACCCCGCCAAGCTTGTTAGGGCCTTGGCGGGGTCGGCCGGGCGAACCCGTGAGCGGCCGGGCCAGAGTAGCACAGGTCGGCGTCGATGGCGCTCCAGAGCCCTTCTCCCCTTGCGGGAGAAATTGGCCGAGCGGAGCGAGGTCGGATGAGGGGTCGCACCGGACTCTCGACAGAAGGCGACGACGATGTTTCCATAACCTATGGGGGAATAGCTTGAGCAACGTGCGCGGGCAATGCGGCAGGAACCGGTTCTGTACGAGCGCCGGCTTTGGAAGCTGCTGCGGGACCGGCGACTGGCCGGGCTGAAGTTCCGTCGCCAGTTCATCATCGGCCGGTATATCGTCGATTTCATCTGTCTGAGGCACAGGCTTATCGTCGAGGCCGACGGCCCTCACCACGACGATCGGGCCCAGGACGCCGCGCGGGACGAATGGCTGAGCGCGCAGGGATTTCGGGTGCTGCGATTTCCCAACCAGCAGATCGAGAACCGCAAACACGAGGTCGTCGGCACGATCCTCGCCGCGGCGGAGGCGAGGGTGACCGCGGGCCCTTCTCCCCCTGCGGGAGAAGGTGGCAGCCCGAAGGGCTGACGGATGAGGGGTCTCCCGGACGGCGGGAGTCATCGGCCGGCCGTGGGCCGCTCGCCGGTCCCGGCGGTGCGACCCCTCATCCGACCTCGCTCCGCTCGGCCACCTTCTCCCGCAAGGGGAGAAGGGCTGGATTTGTCGGATGGATGCGACGACTGCCACTGACCCGCTTCACAACCTGACAACGGGCGACCTGCCGGGCTACGAAGAGGCGACGCGGAGGCTGTTCGCAGGGGACGCGACGGGGTTCGAGGTGGCGGTGGCGGGATGGCCGGACGGGGTGCGTGATCACGTCCAGATGCTGGGCGGGCGGACGTGGGAGAATGGGCTCTCAGAGACGGGGGCAACTGTTGCCAAGCCTGCTTGAGAATCATGACAGCGTGGAACAATGGCGTTGCCGGTACAAATCGTAGGCGAGGGCATCGATTGGCCAGCTTGGGTTCAGGCTGTCGGGTCCGTCCTAGCGATTCTAGTGGCGATTGGGTTGATGGCGCTAGAGCGCCGTCACGCCAACCGTGAGAGCCGGTCGGCGCGAAACGAGTTCGTTTTTCTTGGATTGTGCTCGTGAGGCAGGCTGAGGATTTGATCTCAGACATCGAGAAAGGATTTGCAGCCAACAATTTGACGATCGATCCCTGCAGTTTCAACGATGTCTGCTCAACGCTGGATCGACTACCGCTCGAACGAATGCCGTCCGCCGAGTTTGTCCTTGCATAGGTCAACGTCCGTCGAAGCCTCGCGTCTTATGGAGTGGGCTACGAAACGGCACTCCGATTGCACGGAACCTCTGCGGGGCGAAGAAAACTGGACGCGGGTCTTGAGACTCATCTCTTCAACGCGGGGCGGGCGGTCAAACTTCAAGTAGAGCGCGTCGTCGCAGAAGGCGCTCGGCTCGGCGTGAAATTGGAATACAGACGCCCCTCAGACATTGATGCGAACATCAAAGGACTGAAACGCCAAATGCACGGCCATTAAGGTAGGTTGGCCGCAGGAGCCTTCCTAACCCACCTTCACTCGCGTCGCCGCCTCGGGGAGGTCTTCCCCGAACGCGCGCTGGTAGAATTCCGCGATCGTCGGCCGTTCCAGCTCGTCGCACTTGTTCAGGAACGTCAGCCGGAAGCTCAGCCCGATATCGCCGCCGAAGATGGTGGCGTTCTGGGCCCAGGTGATGACCGTGCGCGGGCTCATGACCGTCGAGATGTCGCCGTTCATGAAGGCGTTGCGGGTCATGTCGGCGACGCGGACCATGGCGGCGATGGCGCGCTTGCCGTCGGCGGTGTTCCACTCGGGCGCCTTGGCGACGACGATCTCGGCCTCCACGTCGTGGTCGAGGTAGTTCAGGGTGGTGACGATGTTCCAGCGGTCCATCTGGCCCTGATTGATCTGCTGGGTGCCGTGGTACAGGCCCGAGGTGTCGCCCAGACCGATGGTGTTGGTCGTGGCGAACAGGCGGAACCATTTGTTGGGGCGGATCACCCGGTTCTGGTCCAGCAGGGTCAGGCGGCCCTGGGCCTCCAGCACGCGCTGGATGACGAACATCACGTCGGGGCGGCCGGCGTCGTATTCGTCGAAACACAGGGCGATCGGGCGTTGCAGGGCCCAGGGCAGCATGCCCTCGCGGAACTCGGTGATCTGTTTGCCGTCTTTCAGGACGATGGCGTCCTTGCCGACCAGGTCGATGCGGCTGACGTGGCTGTCCAGGTTCACCCGGATGGTCGGCCAGTTCAGCTTGGCGGCGACCTGTTCGATATGGGTCGACTTGCCGGTGCCGTGATAGCCCTGGACCATGACGCGACGGTCGAAGGCGAAGCCGGCGCAGATGGCCAGGGTCGTCTGGGGGTCGAACTTGTAGGCCGGATCGGTCTCGGGGACATGGCTGTCGACCGTGTCGAACCTGGGCACCATCATGTCGGAATCGATGCCGAAGACCTCGCGCACGGAGACCTTGCGGTGGGGTTCTAACGTCAGCAGCGGATCGGGGGTCGCGTCGGGGAGAGGAGCCATGGGCATCATCTAGAGGCGCCGCGCGCGCGGCTCAACACGCGCGCGGCCCGGTGCGTCAGTTATTCCGCCGACAGCTCCACGTCGACGTTGCCGCGGGTGGCGTTGGAGTAGGGGCAGACCTGATGGGCGGCCTGGATCAGGGCGTCGATGGTCGCCTTGTCGAGGCCGTGGTCGGTGACCTTGATGGCGATGTCGAGGTTGAAACCTTCGCCGCGCGTGCTGGGGCCGATGCCGACGGTGGTGTGAATTTTCGTGTCGGGGCCGACCGGCGTGCCCGCCTTGCCCGAGACCAGACGCAGGGCGCCCATGTAGCAGGCGGCATAACCGGCCGCGAACAACTGTTCGGGATTGGTGCCCGCGCCGCCCTTGCCGCCCATCTCGGCGGGGAGGGACAGTAGGACATCGATCTTGCCGTCGTCGGTGGCCGAGCGGCCTTCGTCGCGGCCGCCGCCGGTCGAGGTGGCGTGAGCCTTGTAGAGGATGTTCATGGAGCGCTCCTGGGTGGGGGGACCACTTAGGTAGTGTCTCCTCCCTGTCGCGCCAGCGATGGGGGGTGGAGACGGATGGGTTCTGGACGGCGGCACGCCACCCCTCCGTCAGCTCACGAGGGCTCGCTTCTGCGTCCCCACTGGTGCGCGGCAGGCAGGAGACCGGGTTTCAGCTGGCCAGACCGGCCTTCTTCAGCGTCTTGTAGGCCTTGATGACGCGCTGGAGCTTGGCTTCGGCGCCGCGGTCGCCCTGGTTGAGGTCGGGGTGGAAGCGTTTCAGCAGCTCATGATAGCGCGCCTTGATGCCCGCCTTGTCGGTGCGGAGGTCCAGATCGAGGTCCGCCAGGGCCTGACGCTCCAGCTTGCCGATTCGCAGGGTGTCTTCCTCGTTGACCGCCTGTTCGCGGACCCGGCGACCGAACAGGCCGAAACTGTCCTGCCACGACCCGGCGGCGCCTTCCGCCCGGGTCGTACCCATCTTCGAGGCGAAGGCGGCGGCTTCGCGCGAATTCTTGCCGGCCTTCATTTCCCAGGTGGGACGGCCGCCGGTCATGGCCTCGTTTTCCTTGGCCGCGCGAACCTGGGCCTCGTTCATGCCGGCGTAGAAGTTCCAGCTCTTGTTGTACTCGGCGGCGTGCGGCTGGCAGAAATCATAGAAATCGTTCAGCCGCTCGCGCGACTTCGGCGCCCTGGCCGTCGAGGCTTTGAGACAATCGGGCCAGTCGCACGGCTTCTCGCCGGGCTTCAGGTGCAGGACATCGGCCGCGGCTTCGGCTTCGCCGGCCTTGGGCGGTTTGATCCGCATGTCTTTGAAACGGGGTTTGTACTCGAATGACGCTGGCATTGATCTCAGTGTAGGGTCGAATTGGTCACCATCAAGGAAACCGACATGCCGGAAGGCCCTATCGCGTCGATTATGCGGGAAAAACTCACATCCGCGCTCTTGCCGACACGGCTGGAGCTCGAAGATGACAGCGCCCGGCACGCCGGACACCATCACGAAGGTGGATTGGACGCCACGCCCGGCGGCGAGAGCCACTTCAACCTGACTATCGTGTCGGAGGCCTTCGCGGGCCTGGGGCGGGTGCAGCGTCAGCGGGCGGTGAACGCCGTGCTGACCGACGAGCTGGCGGGGACGGTCCATGCGCTGTCGATCAAGGCCCTGACCCCTGATGAAGCCGGGGGTTGAGGAGAAACCACCGTTCACTTCGTCTTAGAAGGTTCGTCATAGCGTCGCCCCCGGGACTCTCAGGGATGGCGCGAACGTATGGTTGGATCCGAGGATATCGGCAAAAGCCTCGACTCGGGTCGCTCGGCGGGCGTCAGCGCCAGCGAGGCTGCGCAGGCCCTGACGGCGATCCTGCAAACCCAGTATCTGCGCTACATCATCATCGGCAGCTGGGCGATCGGCCTGCTGGGCACGGTCGGCTGGGTCGAGGCCATCATCTGGTTCATCGGTACGATCGGCGCCGGCGCGATCCGCGGCAAGGTCGAAAAGGGCATGGCGGGTCGGGTTGATGCGGGCTGGGGCCTGCTGTTCCCCGCTGTCGCCACCGTGACCACCGCCGCCTGGGCCTCCGCGCCCCTGATGGCGTGGTTCTCGCCTCATCCGTTCGGACATCCGCTGGCCGTGGCCCTGCTGGTCAGCGGCTATGTGCTCGTCTTTGCCCAGCTGAGAAGCTCGCCGAAACAGGCGATCGTGATCTCGTCGCCCTATACGGTGGCGGCGCTTATCATCGCGGCCAGCCTGTGGGGCGGGCCGCTGTTTTGGCCGTTCCTGGCCATCCTGCCCTTCACCTCGGCCGGGATGTTCGTTCTGGTGACCATGACCATGCTGCGCGAGGAGCGGATTCGCGCCTTCCAGGAGCATCAGGCCCACCTGATCGAGGAACTGCAGGGCGCCCGCGACAAGGCCGACGCCGCCAACCAGGCCAAGTCGAACTTCCTCGGCGTCATTTCGCACGAACTGCGCACGCCGATGAACGGCGTGCTGGGCGCGGCCCAGTTGCTGGGCGCGACGCGGCTGGAGACGACGCAGCGGGAATATCTGTCGATCATCCGCAACTCGGGCGACAACCTGCTGAGCCTGCTGAACGACATCCTCGACATGACCAAGATCGAGGCCGGCAAGATGACGTTCGAGAGCATCGACGTCTCGCTCGAGGATCTGCATCGCCGCGTGACGGGCCCGTTCGTGGCCCAGGCCGAGGCCAAGGGGCTGGAGTTCCGCTCTACCTTCGTCGGCGAAACGCCGGCCGTGGTGAAGGGCGATCCCTTGCGCGTGTGCCAGGTGCTCCAGAACCTGCTGTCGAATGCCGTGAAGTTCACCGACGCCGGTGTGATCGAATTTCGCACCGAATCCACCCGCATCAACGACCGCCGGGTGGCCTTCACCTTCTCGGTGACCGACAGTGGTTCGGGCATTGCCGAGGCCGATCTCGAACGTCTGTTCCAGCCCTTCACCCAGGCCGACGCCTCGTCGACCCGCCGGTTCGGCGGCACGGGCCTGGGCCTGACCATCGCGCGGCGCATGGCCAACATCATGGGCGGCGACATCACCGTGACCTCCACCGTGGGTCAAGGCTCGACCTTCACCCTGGTGGTCGAGGCGGACGTGGTCGAATGGCAGGCCTTGACCGAGGCCGAGGCCATCGATGCCGAGGTCGGCGACGGGGAAAGCCTGAACGTCCTGGTGGTCGAGGATCACCCGGTCAACCGCATGATCCTCGAAGCCTGGCTGGGTTCGGCGGGCCACGCGACCGTCACCGCCGAGAACGGTCAGATCGCCGTCGACATGGCGGGCCAGCAGCGGTTCGACCTGATCATCATGGACGTCAACATGCCGGTCATGGACGGTCTGAGCGCCACGCGCCTGATTCGCACCAGGGGGCCGAACGCGGAGACGCCGATCGCGGTCCTGTCCGCCTCGGCGCGAAACGAGGACCATCAGGCGGGCCTCGAAGCCGGCGCCGACGCCTATCTGAACAAGCCGATCGACTTCGCTGCCCTGGCCCGGCTGATGCAAAAGGTGCACGGCGGCCGGACCGGTGTGCGCGCGGCGGCAGAGGTGGCCGAATCGGGCGAAACGGCGGCGGCCGCCTGAACCTGAGGTGAGCGGCGTCGTTCAGGCCCGGCTCAAACGCCGGATACTAATGTGGGGGGAAGTCGGAAGTCCCCGACCATTAGGAGAGTTCGCCGTGAAAAAGTTCACCACCGTCGCACTGGCCGCCCTGATCGCGGCCGGCAGCATGGGTGTCGCCTCGGCCGCCGACGCCCAGTCGCGCTACGACCGTCAGGATCGTCAGGAACACCGTCAGGACCGCCACGATGATCGTCGTGACGACCGACACGATGATCGTTCGGATCGTCGTGACGACCGTCGGGAATGGCGCCAGGACAACCGTGACGACCGTCAGGAATGGCGCCAGGACAACCGTGATGACCGTCGCGAATACCGTCAGGACGTTCGAGCCTATGACCGTTGGCAGCGGTCGGAGCGCCGTTACAACGCCGGTCGCTATGCCCCGCCGCGTGGCTATCAGGTCCGTCAGTGGAGCTATGGCCAGCGCATTCCGAGCTACTATTCGCGAGGCTATGTCGTGAATGACTACAACCGTTACGGCCTGCGCGCGCCGCCGCGTGGATACCAATACGTCCGCTCGGGTAATGACGTGGTCCTGGCCTCCGTCGCCGGTGGCCTGATCGCCGCCGTAATCGCGGGTCTGTTCAACTAGTTTGATCCCCGCTTGATGATTGCGCCCCGGAGGGACACTTCCGGGGCGTTTTCGCGCGATCAATCACCGTGCACCCCGACGAAGGCCGGGGTCCGGACCGCGGATTCGATGTTCGTCGTGAGTAGGCATTCCGGAGACCAATCGGCATCTTCGGAGTTTGCATCTGGACCCCGGCCTTCGCTGCGGTGCACGGAGTGGTGAGAGGTTTCAGGCTTCTTCCCATGGAGAACAATGCGCGCCTTCGCCGAATTGCTCGACCGCCTGGCGCTGACCGGGTCGCGGAACGCCAAGCTGGTGTTGCTGAGAGACTATCTGCGCGCCACGTCCGATCCCGACCGGGGCTGGGCCCTTGCGGCCCTGACCGGTGAGTTGACCTTCGATGCCGCGAAGCCGGCGATGATCCGCAAGGCTGTGGAGGCCCGGGTCGATCCGGTGCTTTTCGGCTGGTCCTACGACTATGTCGGCGACCTGGCGGAGACGGTGGCCCTGATCTGGCCGGGGAGCCCGGACCATCGGCCGAACCGGGAGCCGGAGCTGGGCGAGGTGGTCGATGCCCTGGCCCTGGCGAAGCGCGGCGAGGTGCAGGGGCTGATCGAGGGCTGGCTGGACGCTCTGGCCCCCAAGGGGCGGTGGGCGCTGCTGAAGCTGGTCACGGGCGGGATGCGGGTCGGACTGTCGGCGCAGCTGGCGCGTACGGCGGTGGCGATGATGCGGCCCGAGACGGTCACCAGGGCGCCGGAGCCGGGGGGCGGGGAGGCGACGCAATCGCTCGAGCCGCTGACCGCCGCCGACATCGTCGAGGTGTGGCATGCCGTCGAACCGCCCTATGCCGAGCTGTTCGCCTGGGTCGAGGGGCGGGCGCAGCGGCCGGACACCGAGGCGCCGGGCCGGTTCCGGCAGGTCATGCTGGCCGTCGCCATCGACGAGGCCGTGGATTTCGACAGGCTCGATCCCGCCGACTACGCCGCCGAATGGAAGTGGGACGGCATCCGCGTGCAGGCGGTGCGCGAGAACGGGGTGGCGCGGCTCTATTCCCGGCACGGGGACGAGATCACCAGCGCCTTCCCCGACCTGATGGACGCCCTGACCTTCGAGGCGGCGATCGACGGGGAGCTGCTGGTCATGCGCGCCAGATCGCAGGGAGAATGGCAGGTCGCGCCGTTCGGGGACCTGCAGCAGCGGCTGAACCGCAAGACCGTGGATGCGAAGCTGATGGCCGCCTATCCGGCGTCGCTCTATGCCTATGACCTGCTAAGGGAGGCGGGGGAAGATTTGCGCGGTCTTCCGCTGCTCCAACGACGCGCGCGGCTCGAGGCGGTGGTGGCGGGCCACACCGGCGAGCGGCTGCATCTCTCCCCGGTGGTGGCGTTCGACAGCTGGCAGGGGCTCGGCGTTTTGCGGGCGGATCCGCCGGTGGGGGCGGCGGCCGAGGGGCTGATGCTCAAGCGCTGGGACAGTCCCTATGTCGCCGGGCGTCCCAAGGGGCCGTGGTTCAAGTGGAAGCGTGATCCGCACACGGTCGACTGTGTGATGATGTACGCCCAGCGCGGGCACGGGAAGCGATCGAGCTTCTATTCCGACTACACCTTCGGCGTCTGGACGTCCGAGGGGGCGCTCACCCCGGTGGGCAAGGCCTATTTCGGCTTCACCGACGAGGAGCTGAAACAGCTCGACAAATTCGTGCGCGACCACACGGTCGAGCGGTTCGGACCGGTGCGGTCGGTCCGGGCTGAGCGGGACTTCGGCCTAGTGCTGGAGATCGCGTTCGAGGGCCTGCAGCGGTCGCCCCGGCACAAGTCAGGGGTGGCGATGCGGTTCCCCCGCGTCAGCCGTATCCGCTGGGACAAGCCGGCGCGGGAGGCCAATACGCTGGACGACGTGATGGACCTGCTGGACTCGCTGGAGAGCGGCGGTGGACGGGTGGCGAAGCAGAGTTCCTGACAGGCGGGGTTCCAAATCGGGACCAAGGCGTTAGACCCCGCTCATGTCTTCGACGCTCGATACTTTCGACACACTCCTCGCCACGGGACAGCAGGCGGTCGCCGTCGATGCGGTGATGCTGGCCAGGCTGACCCAGATCGCGGGCGATTTCGCCGTCAATCTGTCGGTCGCCCTGATCATTCTGACCGCCACGGTGTTCGCGGCGCGCTGGGCGTCGTCTGCGACTCGCAAGGCCCTGGGTCGCGTGCGGGGGTTCCGCCACGACCCGACGGTGATGAGTTTCGCGGTGCAGGTTGTGCGCGTGCTGGTCTATCTGATCGGCTTCATCGCTGTGCTGCAGCGGCTGGGCGTGCAGACGACATCGATCATCGCCGTGCTGGGCGCGGCCTCCCTGGCCGTCGGCCTGGCGCTGCAGGGGACGCTGTCGAACGTGGCGGCCGGGGTGATGCTGCTGGTGCTGAGGCCCTATCGTGTCGGCGATCTGGTCAATATCGGCGGCAACGTCGGCAAGGTGCAGCGGCTGGACCTGTTCTTCACCCAGCTGTCGGACGCCAACAATGTGAAGATCATGGCCCCGAACGGGAAGGTGTTCGGCGACATCATCCTGAACCTCTCGGGCCAGAAGAACCGGCGGATGGAGCTGAAACTCGGGGTCGGCTACGGCGACAACCTGAACATCGCCAAGGAGGCGCTGGTCGGTGCGGCGAGCGGCATTGATGCGGTTCTGCCCGATCCCGCGCCCTGGGCCGGGGTGACCGACCTGCTGGACAGTTCGGTGGAGATGACCCTGACGGCGTGGACCACGTCTGATGACTACTGGCAGGCCCGGGCCGATGTCTTTCAGGCGGCGAAGGAGGCGCTGGACGCGGCGGGTATCGAGATCCCGTTCCCGCACCAGGTCGCCGTGCCCTATGGCGACGACTATGCGCCGTTGCCTCTGGCGACGGAGGGCGTGCAGGGTTTGCGCGGCCGGACGAATCCCCGCAGCGCGGGGTTCGACACCCGTCCCGACGACGACCAGAACGAGGCCTGAGCCGCGATGCGCTACGACTTTGGATCGGACAACACCGCCGGCATGGCCCCCGCCGCCCTGCAGGGGCTGATCGACGCCAATGCCGGGTTCGCCCGGGCCTATGGGGCGGATGATGTCACCGCCCGCGCGGCCGAGCAGATCCGGGCGAGACTGGATGCGGACGCCGAGATCCGGTTCGTCTTTTCCGGCACGGCCGCCAACGCCATCGCCCTGTCCATGCTGGCCTATCCGCACGAGGCGGTGCTGGCGCACAACGCGGCTCACATCTGCACGGACGAAACCGGCGCGCCGGGATTCTTCGGCCAGGGCCTGGGCCTGATCGGCCTGCCGGGCTCGTCGGGCAAGATCGATCAGAAGGCGCTGGAAGCCGCGCTGGACGAGCCGGAGGTCGGACACCGCCAGCCGCCGGCCGCCCTGTCGCTGACCCAGTCGACCGAATACGGCACGGTCTATACCGAGGAGGAACTGCGCCACCTGATCGAGCCGGTGAAGGCCAGGGGGTATGGCGTTCATCTTGACGGCGCGCGCCTCGCCAACGCGGCGGCGGCGGGGTTCGACCTGACCCAGATCGCGCGGCTCGGCGTCGATGTCCTGGTGTTCGGCGGAGCCAAGGCCGGCGGCCTCTGCACCGAAGCCATCGTGATGTTCGACAAGACCCTGGCCCGGAGGGTGGACAACCGGCTGAAGCAGGCGGGCCAGATCGCGTCCAAGGCGCGTTTCCTGGCCGCGCCCTTCCTGGGGATGCTGGAGTCCAACGCCTGGGAGGACGGCGCCGCCCACGCCAATCGGATGGCGGCGCGGCTGGCGGAGGGCATCGCGACGCGCTCTCCATTTGTTCTGGCCCATCCGGTGGATGCCAACGCGGTCTTCGTGCGCATGCCCCTAAAGGCGCATGCGCGTCTCAATGAGGTGGGCTGGGCCTGCTACCGCTTCGACGACGGCTCGGTGCGGTTCGTCTGCTCATGGGCCACGGAAGAGGCGGCGGTGGATGAAATCATCGAGGCGATCGCGGGCCTTTCGTGAGACCCCGGCGCAGTCCATATCGGTCGCATGGCGCGTGGTGAACGATCGGGACAGCGGGGCGGGGGCGGCATAGAGGCCAAGGCGCAGAATGCCGGCGCCGCGGCCGAGGCGCCCGTCGATCCCAAAACCATCCCGGCTCTGATGGATCTGATCCGGCTGGTGGCCCGATCCGGCGCACCGCAGCTGAAGCTGCGTCTGACCGTGTCCATACTGCTGACCATCGCGGGCAAGGGGCTGGGGGTGCTGGCGCCGCTGGTGCTGGGCGCGGCGGTCAACCATCTGGCGGCGGATCAGCCGGCGGGCGTTTCGGTCGGACTGGGCTTCGCGGGCTTCGCGGTCGGCTGGGCGATCGTGCGGTTCCTGTCGTCGAGCGCGCCGCAGCTTTCGGACGTGGTCTTCGCGCCCGTGCGAGCGGCGGCGCAGCGGACGGCGGCGACCGAGACCTTCGCCCACGCCCTGAGCCTGTCGCTCGATTTCCACCAGACAAAGCGGTCTGGCGCCCTGTCGCGGACGGTCGACCGCGGGTCGCGCTCGGTCGACTTCCTGCTGAGGATTCTCGCGTTCAACCTCGCGCCGACCGGGCTGGAGCTGATCCTGGCGGCGGCGGTGCTGGGCGGGAAATACGACTGGCGATTCGCGGCCGTCGCGGTGGTCGTGGTGGTCGTCTACTCGATCCTGACCTTCTCGATCTCCAACTGGCGGATCGAGCATCGCCGGACGATGAACACGGCCGATACCGAGGCGGCGGGCCAGGTCGTCGACGCCCTGATCAACTATGAGACCGTGAAGTCGTTCGGGGCCGAGACGCGGGCGGCGCTGGGCTACGACCGGGCCCTTGGCGCCTATAACGACGCCGCGCTGAAGGCCAACAGTTCGCTGGCGCTGCTGAACGCGGTGCAGGCCCTGATCATGAATATCGGTCTTGGCGTCATGGCGGTCATGGCCGGGTTCGAGGCGGCGGCCGGGCGGATGGGGCCGGGCGATGTGACGGCGGCGGTGCTGATCCTGATCTCGCTGTATGCGCCCCTAAACATCCTGGGCTTCGCCTATCGGGAAATCCGCCAGTCCTTCATCGACATGGAGGAGATGCTGAAGGTCACGCGCCAGACGCCGCAGGTGGCCGATGCGCCCGGCGCTGCGGATCTCGTCCGGCCCGAGGGGCAGAGCGGGGGGGCGCTGGCCTTCGAGGACGTGTCCTTCCGTCACGACGCGCGCGCAAACGGGCTGGAGGATGTGTCCTTCACCGTTCAGCCGGGCACGACGACGGCCCTGGTCGGGCCTTCAGGATCGGGCAAGTCGACGATCGTCAAACTGGCGCTGCGGCTGCTGGACCCGCAGGTTGGACGCGTGGTGATCGACGGGGCAGACGTGCGCGACGTGACCCAGGCCTCGCTGCGCCGCGCCGTGGCCCTGGTGCCGCAGGACGTGGCCCTGTTCAACGACACACTGGCGGTCAACATCGCCTTCGCCCGCCCCGAGGCGGACGAGGCGGCGATCTGGGCGGCGGCGGAGGCGGCGGAACTGGCGGAGTTTATCCGCAGTCTGCCGGACGGGATGGAGACGCGTGTCGGCGAGCGGGGTCTGAAGCTGTCCGGCGGCGAGCGTCAACGGGTCGGCATCGCCCGGGCCCTGCTGGCCGATCCCTGCTTCCTGATCCTGGACGAGGCGACTAGCGCGCTGGACAGCCGCACCGAGGCCGCGATCCATAAGACTCTGCGCAAGGCCAAGGCGGGGCGGACGACCCTGGTGGTGGCTCACCGGCTGTCGACCATCGCCGATGCGGAGCAGATCCTGGTGCTGAAGGCCGGCCGGATCGTCGAGCGCGGGGCGCACCATGAGTTGGTGGCCCGGGTTGGCGGCGAATACGCGGCTCTGTGGAAGAAGCAGACGCGCGGCGCGCGGATCGGCCTCGACGCGGACCGTCAGTCGGCGGGTTGATCCGCCGCCGGAATCTTGCGCGCCACCATCTGGTGCAGATTGGCCAGGATCTCGGTGCGGGTCTCCTCCGCATCCTCGGGCAGGCCGAGGATCAGCTGAAGCGCCTGGGCGTGGACAGTGACGATACGCCAGTCGAAAGGCGCGCCGGGGAGGGCCGCGTCGATCAGGTCGCACAGGCCGGCGGCGGCCTTGCACAGGTCGTCGCGATCGAACGGGCCGGCCGCGTCGATGATCGCGCTGCCGATCTCATAGGCCTCGTTCAACCGTAGAACGGGGTCCTGATCCGCGGGCGGGGCCTGAAGGGCGGCGAGCCGGGCGATCCGTTCGGCGACGATGGTCTGGCTTTCGGCCTTCAGGTTGTCGAGGTTGGCGCGGGCCTGGGCCATGGCGACGCCGACACTCAGGCCGCCGGGCTGGTCGATGATGGTCGACAGGCGCGAGGTGCGGGGCTTCCACATCACGGCGGTCATGATGAGAGCGCCTCGGTGGAAGCGGCGGCGGCACTGTCGGCCAGGTGCGAGATCAGGCGGATCATATCGGCGCGCCGTTCGCCAGCGTTACGCGGCGTCGCGGGGGCGAAGCGGCGGTCCGGGCCGGAATAGTCCCCGGCCTCAAGGAACGCCCGGTTGTCACGCGCGACCCAGATGATGCGTTCCAGAACCACGGCGGGGCTGAAGGGTTTGGTGACGAGGAAGTTGGCGCCGCAGTCGCGAACGTCCGCCACCTTGGAGCGTCGCACATGGCTGGCGGTCATGATCACCGGGACGAAGGCGTTCGGCTCCAGGCCGGAGCGGCGGAGCCAGCGGACGAGTCCGTGACCGTCGGAGCCCTCCATTTCGCAGTCGATGAACAGCAGATCGACGGGGTGCAGCTTCAGCAATTCCATCGCCTGGGCCGTGCTGCGTGGCGTGTGTTTCGTGCGGATGCCGAAGCCCTGGAGCGCCTGGATGGTCACCTCCATGCTGAACGGCGAATCGTCGACGACCATCGTGACCGCTTCGGTCAGGTTGAAGACTGCGCTCTCGCGCAGCGGCTCTTCGGCGGCGCTCATGGACGCCGTGTGGTCCGGGCAATCGAAGGGTGCATGGGGAGGCCTGGATCGATGATGGCCGAAAATGGCCATTTCCTCTCTACGTAGCGTTAACGGCAGAGCTCGACGCGTCACAACGCGGGGTAGTGAACGCAGCCGCGCAGCGCGGCCTAGGTCTGGCGACCGATGGCGTAGAACCGATCTGAACGCTGTTTGCGCAGTTCGGCCGGGGTCAGAGGCAGGAGCTGTTGCAGTTCGTCCCAGACGGCGTCACCGACGGACTCCATGGCGGCCTCGCGGTTTGCGTGCGCGCCGCCGATCGGTTCGGGGATGATCCGATCGACGATCTTCATAGCCAGCAGGTCGGGGCCGGTGATCTTCATGGCGTTGGCCGCGTCCCTGGCCCGCGCGCCGTCGCGCCACAGGATGCCGGCGGCGCCTTCCGGGGAGATGACCGAATAGATCGAATGTTCGAGGATCAGGACGCGGTTGGCGGCGGCCAGGGCGATGGCGCCGCCCGATCCGCCTTCGCCCGTGACCGTGGCGATCATCGGCGTCCCCAGAATCAGGCCGCGCTCGGTCGAGCGGGCGATGGCCTCGGCCTGGCCGCGCTCCTCGGCGCCCAGGCCCGGATAGGCCCCGGCGGTATCGACGAAGGTCAAGACCGGCAGGCCGAAGCGGTCGGCCATGTCCATCAGGCGCACGGCCTTGCGATAGCCCTCCGGCCGCGCCATGCCGAAATTATGGGTCAGGCGGGTAGCCGTATCGTGGCCCTTCTCATGGCCCATGACGACGACAGCCTGCCCCCGGAAGCGGGCGAGACCGCCCAGGATGGCCTGGTCGTCGCCGAACTGGCGATCGCCCCGCAGCTCGACATAGTCGGTGAAGAGGGCGTCCAGATAGTCGATGAAGTGCGGACGCTGGGGGTGGCGGGCGACTTGGGTCTTCTTCCACGGGTCCAGCTCGGCATAGGTCTTCTTGCGAAGCTGCTCGGCCTTGCGGCGCAGGCCGTCGATCTCGGTCTCGAACGAGCCGGAGGTGGCCGACAGCAGGCCGAGCTCCTCGATCTTGGCCTCCAGATCGGCGATCGGCTTTTCGAATTCGAGATAGTGGGTGGCCATGGGGCGTCCGGAAGGGGCGGGCGAAACGGCCCTGTCGCAAGGCGGCGGAACCTAGACAGGTCAACGCGCCGGGGCAAGCGGGGGTTCAGGAGAACAGAGGTCGATACGGCGCGTGATCCCGATGGCGTCGAGGAAGGCCTCGTCGTGGCTGACGACCAGAAGCGCGCCGTCATAGGCCCGCAGCCCCGCCTCCACCGCTTCGATTGAGTCGATGTCGAGATGGTTGGTCGGCTCGTCGAAAATCAGGAAGGGCGGGGGCGTGGGGCCGCCGAGCACGCAGGCCAAGCCGGCGCGCAGTCGCTGACCGCCTGATAGATCGCCGATGATCCGGAGCGCGGCGTCGGCGCGGAACATGAAGCGGGCGAGGGCGGCGCGGCAGCCATTCTCGTCCACGTCCGGCTGCAGACGGCGGAAATTGTCCCGGATCGACAGGGCCGGATCGAGGATCGCCACCTGCTGGTCCAGCATGGCCGCGGGCGTCGATAGCCGTACCCTGCCCGACGTCGGGGCGAGGGCGCCGGTGATCAGGCTGAGCAGGGTGGTCTTGCCCGAGCCGTTCGGGCCGGTGATCGCGACACGTTCGGGACCGGCGATGCGCAGGGACAGGCCGGTCAGCACGGGGTGGCCGGGGACATAGCCGGCGAACACCCTGTCGAGGGCCAGGATCTCTCGACCGATGGGCAGGCCGGTCGGGGGCAGGGTAACGGTCAGCGGCTGGAGCACCTCGATCCGTTCGCGGGCTGTCGTCGCCGCGCCTTCTGCCTGGTCCCGGCGGCGCTCTGCGAGGCGGGCTTGCTCGCCGCCGGTGTCCTCGGCGCGGTCCTTCCTGGCGCCAAGCAGGATCTTTGGCTGGTCGCCGCGCGCGGCTGCGGCTCGACCGGCCTTGTCGGAGCGGGCCTTGCGTTCGGCGGTCTGTCTCGCCGTGCGGGCGAGGTCGGTCAGGCGCTTGTCGGCATCGGCGAGCTCGCGCTGGACCGCCTGGAGCTCGAGCGCCTTGCGGACGCGATACGCCGACCAGTTACCGCCGTATCGGATCGCGCCGAGGGTGGACAGCTCAACGATGGCGTCCATCGTCTCCAGCAGTTCGCGGTCGTGGCTGACCACGATGGCCCCGGAGCGCCAGTCGGCCAGCAGGTCGATCACCGCCTGTCGCCCTTCGCGGTCGAGGTTGTTGGTCGGCTCGTCGAGGATCAGCCAGTCCGGCTCTGCGAACAGCAGGGCGGCGAGGCCGGCCCGGGTGCGCTGGCCGCCCGAGAGGGTCGCAAGGCGTGTCGCCGGGGTGGCGTCGAGGCTCAGCCGGCCGAGAGCCGAGGCGATGCGCGCCTCCAGCGTCCAGTCGGCGCCCGCCAGGTCGTCGGCGTCGGCCAGTCCCGCCTCGGCGCGGCCGAGGAGGGCGAGGGCGTCCGTCGCATCGAACAGGTCGGCGATGGTTTCGATCTCATCGACCTGAACGGTCTGGCGCAGAAGCGCGACGCGGCCGTTGACGCTCACGCTCCCGGCCTGAGGCGTCAGACGGTCGTCGATGAGGCGCAGGAGGGTAGTCTTGCCCACGCCGTTGCGACCGACGAGCCCGGTGCGCTCAGGGCCGAAGGCGAGGTTCAGGTCGGAGAAGAGAGGCGATCCGCCGGGCGGGGCCCAGGCGAGATCGTGCAGAACGATGGAGGCGGACATGGCTTTCCCGATGCAAGGCTTTGAGAGGCGGTTGCGGTCGGGAGGGGATCACATGGTCGGCGCGGGCCTTCGTCTGAGGTGAGCGTCAGAGGCTAGGGGAGGCGGTGGGCAGGATCAAGGCTTGGTCCTTGAAGGAAGTGGGCGGGCGGAGCATCATGGCCCTGGACGCGCGGCGTCCCAACCGCCCCGGCACTTGTGCGCGGGGCTAAGCCACACTTGAGCACTAGGTGGAGGCAGATCGTGGAAACTCCGAAATCAAAACGCGCTCGTCGGCGCAGAGACCTCGCGCGAAAGCGGGATGAGGCTCGGCGCATCTATCCCCATGATCCGAAAGCGCGCGCCGCCGAACATCTGAAGGTTTGCTCGTGCTGGATGTGCGGGAACCGCCGCCGGCAAGGCGCATCCGAGGCGATGACGCTTCAGGAACGACGGGTATCCGTGGCGGAACGCGAGTTCCTGACCGAACCCCTTAATCCTCCCGCGCCAGGGGATGGTGCCGGTTGACCACCTGCGTCAGGCGATCGGTCGCCACGTGCGTATAAATCTGGGTCGTGGCGATGTCGGCGTGGCCGAGCAGGGTCTGGACGACGCGGAGATCGGCGCCGCCCTCCAGCAGGTGGGTGGCGAAGGCGTGGCGCAGGACGTGGGGGCTGACCCGGGCGGGGTCGATGTTCGCGTCCAGCGCCGCCTGATCCAGCATCTGGGCGAAGCGGCGCGGGGTCAGATGGCTGGCGGTCGTGCCTGAGGGGAACAGCCAGGGGCTGTCGGGCGCCTTCTCGGGCCGTGCGGCGTCGCGAACGATCAGCCAGGCCTTCACCGCCTCCCGCGCCGAGGCGTTCAGGGGCGCGAGCCGCTCCTTGCCGCCCTTGCCGCGCACGATCAGGTAGGCGGGATCGCGCCGCACGGCCTCGACCCGCAGGGCCAGCAGTTCCGAGACCCGCAGACCCGAGGCGTAGGCCAGTTCGACCAGGGCGATCATGCGCACGCCCGAGGCGCCGTCGCGGGCGGCGGAGGCGGTTAGCAGCCGCACGACCTCTTCGCGGCTCAGGGTGCGGGGCAGGGAGCGGCCCTGTTTCGGGGCGTCGAGGCGCCGGGAGGGGTCATCGGCGCGCCAGCCCTCGCCCATGGCGAAGCGGTAGAACTGGCGCACGGCCGAGCGACGGCGCGCGGCCGTGGCGGCGGACAGGCCCCGAAGCGAGAGTCCGGCGAACCAGGCCTCGATCGCGGTCTCGTCCGCGGCCATCAGGCCGAGCGCACCGAGGGCCGCCTCCGCATCGGCGAGATCGCGGGCGTAGGCCGACAGCGTGTTTGGCGAGGCGTCCCGCTCCACAGCCATCATCTCCAGGAAGGCTTCGACCTGGGGCGTGGTCATTGTCGGGCGCCGTCAGACGGGCGCTGGCGAGCGGCGGCGCTTGGTGTAGAGACTGGAGCGACCATGCCTTGCCGTAACTCCTCCCGCCGAGACCGACCGTGAGCGCACGCGCCTCGGCCGCCGCGATTCCCGCGCCGACCCGCACCATAGCGCTGGTGGGGCTGATGGGCGTGGGCAAATCGACGGTCGGGCGTCGCCTCGCCAACCGGCTGGGCCTGGCCTTTGTCGATGGTGACGAGGCCATCGAGGCGGCGGCGCAGATGACCGTGTCCGATATCTTCGCCCGGATGGGTGAGGCCGAGTTCCGGGCCGGCGAGGCGCGGGTCATGCGCCGCCTGCTGGAAGGACCGCCGATCGTGCTGGCCACCGGCGGCGGGGCGGTGCTGAATCCCGACACGCGGGAGCTGATGAAGGCCCATGCGACCTCGGTCTGGCTGAGAGCCGATCTGAAGATCGTGGCCCAGCGGGTGCAACGGCGTGACACCCGGCCCCTGCTGCGCGGCAAGGACCCGCTCGTGGCGCTGAAGGCGATGGCCGAGGTGCGCTACCCCGTCTACGAGGCGACAGCCGATCTGACCGTGGACGTCGGCGCGGGCGCCCATGCCCAGGCGGTGGACGCGATCGTCGCGGCCCTGAACCACTACTGGGCGAACGGAGCGACGGCATGACGGTGGTTGCGGTCTCCGGCGGATCGTTCGCCGCCTATGACGTCGTGGTCGGGCGCGGGCTGCTGGCCGAGGCGGGCGCGCGGATCGCACCGCTCGTGCGCGGGCAGACGGTGATCGTCTCGGACGAGACCGTGGCGGCGCTCCACGGGCCGGCGCTGCAGGCGTCGCTCGCGGCGGCGGGCGTGCGCTCGGAGATCGTGGCGGTGCCGGTGGGCGAGGCGTCCAAGTCCTTCGCCGAGCTGGAACGGCTGATGGACCGGCTGCTGGCGGCGGGGCTGGATCGCAAGGACGTCGTGGTGGCCCTGGGCGGGGGGGTCGTCGGCGATCTGGCCGGTCTGGCGGCGGCCCTCTACATGCGCGGAATCGATTTCGTGCAGGTTCCAACGACCTTGCTGGCCCAGGTGGACTCCTCCGTCGGCGGCAAGACGGCGATCGATACGCCCCGGGGCAAGAACCTGGTCGGGGCCTTTCACCAGCCGCGGCTGGTGCTGGCCGATATCGAGGTGCTGGCGACCCTCCCGGATGTGCAACTGCGGTCGGGTTGGGCCGAGGTGCTGAAGCACGGGCTGATCTGCGATGCAGACTTCTTCGACTGGCTGGCGGAAGACGGGGCAGCGGGGGCCAGGGGCGATCCGGCGGCGCTGGAGCGGGCGGTGATTCGCTCGGTCGAGATCAAGTCGGCCATCGTCGGCGAGGACGAGAAGGAGGCGGGCCGCAGGGCCCTATTGAACCTCGGCCACACCTTCGGCCACGCCATCGAGGCGGAACTGGGCTTCGAGGAGGCGGCGCTGGCCCATGGTGAGGCCGTGGCGCTGGGCTGCTGCATGGCGTTCCGGTTCTCGGTTTCCCAGGGCCTGTGCACGGCGGCGGACACCGAACGGGTCGAGGCGGTGATCGCGGCGGCGGGTCTGCCGACCCGGCTGACGCAGGCGGGTCAATTCTCGGCCGAGGCGCTGCTGGCGCGTATGGCGGGAGACAAGAAGGCGGAGGCCGGGGGCGTGACCCTGATCCTCCCGCGTCGGATCGGCGACGCCTTTGTGCAGCGATATGACCACACCGCGCCGATCCTCGACTTCCTGAAGAGTGAAGGCGCGGCGTGATCCCGATCGTTCCGCTGGAAAACGCCTGGGTGCGGCTGGAGCCCTATGCGGCCGGGCTGAAGGGGGAGGTGCGGGCGGCGCTGAACGTCGATCCGGACAGCTGGGCCGTCATGGTCGGGACGGCGCACGGCGAGCATTTCGACCGGTTCTGGACCTCGGCGCTGCGGGACATGCAGGCCGGGACCAAGGTGGCCTACGCGGTGCGGCGGTTGTCGGACGGCGTCGTGGTCGGCACCTCCAGCCTCTATGAGATCCGGCCCGAGCACCGGCGCTGCGAGATCGGGGCGACCTTCTATCGGCCGGACGCGCGAGGCGGCGTGGTCAACCCGGCCTGCAAGCGGCTGATGCTGGAGCATGCGTTCGCCTCGGGCATCGTGCGGGTCGAAATCCTGACCGATGCAACCAATGCCCGCAGCCGTGCGGCGATCACGAAGCTGGGCGCGGGGTTCGAGGGCGTGCTGGGCAATCACAAGATCACCTGGACCGGCCGGGTCAGGGATACGGCGCTGTATGCCGTTCTGGACCGGGATTGGCCGGATGTCCGGAGCCGCCTCGATGCCCGGCTGACGGTGCCGGCCTAGTCGATCGCCCGGCACTCCGTCGGCTGGCGGCCGTCGGCGGACCAGGTGGCTAGGATGCCTTTGCCGCGCAGCTCATAGGCGCTGGCCTTGTACCAGATGCCATCGGCGGCTCTTTCCTGATACAGATCAACGGCCTCGCCGTTCGAGTTGCGGACCGTCGCCATGGCGCGGGGGTTGTCGAAATCGACCGACAGGCGTTCACCGTTGTCGCAAAGATAGACGGTGCGGATGACGCGGTTGACCGCGCGATCCTGAACCTCGGCGCCCGTGCGACGACGCGCGGTCTGGGCGTCGATCGCACGCTGGCGCACGGCCTCGCCGTCAGTCGGGGCCTTGGCGGGCTTTGGGCCGCAGGCGGCGAGGGCCGAAGTCGCGGCCGCAATCAGGATCAGATGACGCATCAGTCTCTCTAGGCGTTACGGTCAGGCTTGGCTAACGGGCCGGACGGACCGGCGTTCCCGGAAGAAGCTGCGCAGCAGCGCCGCCGCTTCTTCCCCCAACAGGCCGCCCTCGGTCGTCGGGCGCGAATGCAGGGTCGGCTGTTCGAACAGGTGGGGACCGTGGATGATGGCGCCGCCCTTCGGATCGTCCGCCGCCCAGACGACGCGGCCGATTCGGGCATGGCTGATGGCCCCGGCGCACATGGCGCAGGGCTCCAGCGTCACATAAAGCGTCAGGCCCGTGAGACGATAGTTTCCGGTCGCCCGGGCCGCCGCGCGAATGGCCTCGATCTCTGCGTGAGCCGTGGGATCAAGGCCTCCGATGGAGCCGTTGGCGCCGACGGAAACGACGGATCCGGTCGCTTCATCGACCACGACGGCGCCCACAGGCACCTCTCCGGCGTCCGCCGCCGCTTGCGCCAGGTCCAATGCCATGCGCATGAACCGCTCATCATGGCCCGCCATACAGACGACAACGACAAGAAGCCCCGGCCCAGTCAAGCCCCGAGGGCGCATAAGCCCGGCGACCGCCCGAAAAGCGGCTCCGCGCGACCCGGCTCGGCCTCCGCCGCCCTGTTCCAGTCCAGCACCAAGGCCCCTGAAGGCGGCCGGAGCTCAGGCAGTGGACGCGCCTATGCGCCGGACAAGGGCGCACGCCCGGAACCGAAGCCGAAGGGCCCGCGCGCCGGTGGCAAGCCGGGCGGCAAGCCAGGCAAGGATGCCGCGCCGGTCGAGCCGAAACGCAGCGAGCGGATCGCCAAGGCCATGGCGCGCGCCGGCATCGCCTCGCGCCGCGAGGTCGAGCGGCTGATCGGCCTGGGCAAGGTAGCGGTAAACGGCCGCATCCTTGACACGCCGGCGACCCTGGTGACGCGCGACGACGTCATCACCGTGGACGGCAAGCCGATCGCGGCGGCCCAGGCCACGCGGGTCTGGCGCTACAACAAGCCGGTCGGCCTGCTGACCTCGCACAACGATCCGCAAGGGCGGCCGACAGTGTTCGACGCCCTGCCCAGCGGCCTGCCGCGGGTGATCTCGGTCGGGCGTCTGGACATCAACACCGAAGGCCTGCTGCTGCTGACAAACGACGGCGAGCTGTCGCGCGCTCTGGAGCTGCCTGAGACGGCGCTGGTGCGTCAGTACCGGGCGCGGGCGCGGGGTCGCATCACCCAGGCCGAGCTCGACAGGCTGAAGGACGGGGTCACCGTCGACGGCGTCCGCTACGGCCCGGTCGAGGCGACCATAGACAAGGCCACGACCAAGGAGGACGGCTCGCAGGCCGCCAACCTGTGGATCAGCGTCCAGATCGCCGAGGGCAAGAACCGCGAAGTCCGCAAGGTGCTGGAATCGGTCGGCCTGACCGTCAACCGGCTGATCCGGCTGGCCTACGGACCCTTCCAGCTGGGGACCCTGGCGACCGGCTCGGTCGAGGAGATCGGCCCCCGCGTGATTCGCGAGTTGCTGGGCGAACACATCCGCCCCGACAATCTGCCCGAGGGCAACACCGTCGCCACGCCCGCGCCCGTGCCGGGTCGCCGCACGAGCACGCCGAAGGTGGCGGGCGTCTCGGGCTCGGCCATGTCGGACCCGTCGCGCAAGCCCAGCCGCGTCCGCGCCGCCGAGGACGCCCATGTCCAGGGCGTCGAACGCGCCAACCGGCCGCCGAAGAAGGCCGGCTGGGCCAAGGCCGGCGCGCCCAATCCGCGCGGTCCCTCGACCAAGAAGCCGTGGCAGCCTCGCGAAGAGGGCGCCGCGGGCGGCGCCCCGTCTACCAGGAGTGGGCCCGCCCGGGTCTTCAAACCACGCGAGGACAAGATCATCGGGCCGAAATCGGCGACCTGGGCTCGTGACGGGGATAAGCCCAAACGCGACTTCAAGCCGCGCGACGGCGCCGGCGCGCCGCGTTCCAGCGGGCCCCGCTCTGGCCCGGGCGGTCCTCGTCCTACGGGCGGCAAGCCCGGCGGATCACGCGGCCCCTCGCGGGGCTAGTCGCGCCAGGCGCCAGTCGCGAGGTCCGTCGGCCAGCCGCTCTATGACGACCAGCATGATGATGGCCACGAAGACCTCCGGCGCCAGCTCGATCCAGTCCGAATCGCGTCCCACCTCGCTCGCGGAGAGCGGCTGCCAGAACAGGCAGATCATCAGGTTGTTGGCCAGGTGGGCGCCGATGGCGAATTCCAGCCCGCCCAGCCGGATCGCGGCCCAGGTCCAGATCGCGCCGGACAGCGCCCGCGCGACATAGGCCACGGGATCGGGGTCGAGATGCAGGGCCGAGAATAGCAGGCCGTTGATCAGGCACAGGACGACGGGATGCCGCGTCAGCTGGGTCGTGAGACGCAGCAGGACGCCGCGACAGACAACCTCCTCCGCCGCCGCCGCGCCCAGCAGGCCGACGATGCTGGCCACGACGAAGACCGGCCGCGTTTAGTCGGCATAGGTCGGGCTGAGAAGCGGCGGGGTCCATTCTGCGCCCATCATGAGATAGAAGGGGAACAGGATCACGCTGACACAGGCCATCGCCAGGAAGCCGACGCCGAGATCTCCGGCATTGAACCTGCGGCCGGGCCACAGGAAGTCCGCCAGCGGACGCAGGTAGATCATGGACGCCGCGGCGAGAATGGCTAGGGCCAGACTGCCCAGTATCGCCGCCAGCAGCAGGGTGCTCACGCTCTCGCCGATCAACCGCAGGGGCGTCACCGGCAGGGGCCCGGACAGGCCTAGTTGATCGGTCGCTCCGGGAATGATGCGGACGATGATGGCCAGGACGATCGTGACGACGACCATCAGCAGCATCGCCAGGGCGATGAAGCCGCCCAGCTTGAGCCAGGGCCGTTGCGGTTCGAAGCCGGTGATCATCGGCGACCGGCGCGCGAGGGGAACGGCACGGACGAGCGCTTCATACGGGGACATGACTTACCGTTGCATTGCGTCGCGGTTTCGGTCCAGAGGCAGGCCATGAGGATCGTCGCCGGAAAGCTCAAAGGTCGCGCCATCGTGGCGCCTGAGGGACAGGGCACGCGCCCGACCTCCGATCGCGCGCGTCAGGCCGTGTTCAACGTCCTGGAACATGCATCATGGGCCGAGCCGCTGCAGGGTGCGCGGGTCATGGACCTGTTTGCCGGATCGGGGGCCCTGGGCTTCGAGGCGATGAGCCGGGGCGCGGCCTTCTGCGTCTTCGTGGAGATCGACGACGAGGCGCGCGGGGCCATCCGCGAGAACGCCGACGCCTACGGCATCATGGGGGCGACACGGGTGCATCGGCGCAGCGCGATCGAGATGGGCGTGCGGCCGGGATCGGACGGCGAGGCGTTCGACTTCGCCTTCCTCGACCCGCCCTACGGCAAGGGGCTGGGCGAGCAGTCGCTGCAACGACTGCTGCACGGCGACTGGCTGAAACCCGGCGCCCTGGTGGTCTTCGAGCGCGGCTCGGACGAGCCGGACATCGACACGCCCGGCTACGACAGGCTGGACGCGCGCGACTACGGCGCCGCGCGCGTCCTCTTCCTCAGGCGCTCACCAGCCGCGACTTGAGACGCGGTTGTCGAGCTGGCTGCGCATGCGCGCCAGCCCCTCGCGGTTGACCCGATAGGGCCCGCCGTCGAGCGACTGGATCAGCCCCTTGGTCTTCAGCTTCTTCCACACCGACAGGATGCAGTCGGCCAGCTGGAAGCCGTCGCGGGTGAAACAGTCGGCCTTGAGGATTTGGCCGTCGGGATCGCGCTCGAGCACGATCGCGCCGCCTTGCGCCAGGGCGTGCAGCGTCCGCTGCTCCGCACGGGAGATGTTCATTGGAGAATGTCCGTGATGTCGTGAAGGCTCGCGCCGGCGCATTCACGCCGACGGGTGATCAGAGGCTCAGACAGTCAGCGACGGTCGGCCTCAGGCCTTTCGCGCAATCTCGGACATAGGCGTTCCAGGTCGGAGAACCCGACGCGCCGAGAATACGTCGAGCGGCGTCGTTCGTCACCCCTTGACCCTCACGTGGCGTGAGGCCCCATAGGTCTGTCCATGCGGAACGACGCGCGCCACACGATCCATACCGTCAGCCAGCTGGCGAAGCTGTCCGGGACTTCGGTCCGGACGCTGCACCACTATGACGCCATCGGATTGCTGAAGCCCGCGACGGTCGGCGAGAATGGATACCGCTACTATGGGCGAACGGAACTGCTGCGCCTGCAGCAGATACTGATCCATCGCGAGTTCGGGGTCGCGCTCAGCGACATTCCGGCCCTGCTGGACGCCGAGGACCTCGACCGGCTGACGGCCCTGCGCGAGCAGCGGTCGCGGCTGGAACAGGAAGCGGACCGCTATCGCCGTCTGGCCCGGACGATCGACCGCACGATCGCCGAACTGGAAGGACGAACGACGATCATGGACAAGCAACTGTACGAGGGCTTCAGCCCGCAGAAACAGGCCGAATACGAGGCCTGGCCGATCGAGAAATACGGCGAGCCGGCGCGCGAACGGATCGAGATGGGGCGGGAGGCAATGGCGGCCATGTCGGCGGACCAGCGTGAGGACTGGCGCGCCGAGTCGATGGCGCTGCGCGATGATTTCGCCTTCGCAATGGGGCACGGAACGGCGGCCGACGATCCGGCGCTGGATCCCCTTCTGCAGCGCCACCACGCGTGGGTGACGAAGAGCTGGAAGACCTCGCCGACAGCGGAGGCCTACGCCGGTCTGGGTCGGCTCTACGTCGAGAACGCTGAGTTCAAGGCGTTATACGACGCCGCCCGGCCCGGTCTGGCCGAATGGATGGCCGAGGCGATGGCGGGGTATGGGAAGCGCAATCTGGTCTAGTCCCTCTCTCCTTGCGGGAGAGGGAGATTGCGCACGGCGGCGATAGCCGTCGTTCTGGCGCGGTCGGGTGAGGGGTGACACGCGATCTCACCGATCAGCAGCAAAACCCCTTGTGTCTTTGCTTTCATTGTAGAGTGCGGATGCGGGCGGCTGTTCGCGCAGCCGCCCGCCGCGGCCTTGAACCCGTGTGCCCCTTGGCCCTTTGAGGCCGTGGGTGAGCCTG
>NZ_JAFCWQ010000027.1:0-35503 GCF_049897665.1 Brevundimonas sp. TWP2-3-4b1
TCAACACCGTCTCCAACACCAACATCCCGAACTCGCCGCCTGACATCCGCCAAGCAGCCATCGTTAGACATCAGGAATGAGGGGTCCTTATTCGACGCCGATCACCCCGCTAACGGGGTTCCTTTTCCACGCCGATCCACACTATAGGCTATCGCTTGCTGCGACTTGCTGGGGGCGAGTCGCGCCCACCCCAAACAATATTGCGTGACGGATGACCGACGACGCACGACCCCAAGCCGACAAGTTCAAGGACATGGCTCGCGAAGTCGAGGCCGATGAGAGCGAAGAGCGCTTTGAGACGAGCGTTGCAAAAGTCGCGTCCGCAAAGCGCCCACCCCGCCCTCGCGCAGAGGGCAAGGAATAACTTTGGCCGAAACTGAGAACGACGACCCCGAACGCATACTCACCAACCACGCCGGGGAGCAGGACCTAGGGTGGATTGATGCGGCCGCAGCAGCCGCAATCCAGCTCTCAGAGGGGCCGATCCGCCTGCAATACGGCTATCCCCACGAAAAGAGCTTTGGGCTCCGTCACATCACGGCCAACGCGTCACGCGTAAAAGCAATCAACGGCTGGGGCTTCGTCAGCTGCCAGAACTATATCTGGGATGTAGCGGCTAACTGGCAACGACTGCACCAATCGCCAAATGGGCGCATCATCGCTGTGTGGCCTCAGCAGGGCGCTGATCTGGCTATTGTTCTGAACTGGACCGGGGCCTACTGGTCGGTCTTGACGGCGCTGCCATTCCGTTGGTGCAAGCAGCCGATCATCTATCAAAAGTAACGGTAGATAGGAGCGAATCCCTATCAAGCGCTGGTTGAGCGCCTTCCGATTTGCGACTGAGATTCCCAGGAACCGTCAAATGTTCCTTCAACCGGACTCTCGCCCAAACGCACTCGGTCCCGCCTTTTAGACAAGTGACAACTAGTCAACTTGCGCATAAGTTTCAACCGAAATGTCAGAACGCTGATATCTGCGCATGCTCCACTCCGAACTTAGCGCCCCGCTATCTCCCATAAATCCGCATCAAATCCAACCACTTGTACCGGCCTGTCATCGGCAACACTATATGTTGCGGCGGGTTTGTCAAAGACATAATGTCCATTATTTTTTACACCACGTCCAAACCATCAGACATCCACCATCTCTCCCAGCTTCAGCACCGTGTTCCAGTTCCGGCCGGTGCCCATGCCGAGCATGCGCGGCGTGGCCTTCTTGAAGATGCCGCTTTCGCCCTGACCGTTCGGGAACCAGAAATAGAGAACGTCGCCGCCCGGCCCGGTCCGGCCCTCGACAGCCTCGCCGCCTTCGGCCAACGCGCGACACGCCTCAAGCGCCCCGGCCTTGATGCCGTCCTTCATGACCATGGCCAGAACCTTCGCCGGCTGGTCTGCGGCCTCCCGGGCGAAGGGGTTGGCGGCGATGAGTTCGGCCCACTGCTCCGACGTGCGGACCATGGCGGCGACCTTGATACCGAAGCGGCGCTCCATCTCGAGTTCGATATCCGTCTCAAGCGCGGCCGGATCGCGATCGCTCTCGACCACCAGATTGCCGCTGGCCAGAAGGGTGCGCGGGTTCTTCAGCCCCATCGCCTCGGCCATGACCCGCTGCTCGCCGACGGGGGCGCGGACGCCGCCGGTGTTCATGCCCCGGAACAGGATGATGCGGTGGGTCATCAGCGCCTCTGGCAGGAGGGGCAGTAGAAGGTCGACCGACCGCCCTGGACGACACGTTTGACCAGGCCGGTGCAGCCCTCGCCGAGACAGGGCTTGCCCTCGCGGCCGTAGACGTCGAACCGGTGCTGGAAATAGCCCTGGCCGCCCTCGGCGTTGGCGAAGTCCTTCAGCGTCGAGCCGCCGGCCGCGATGGCGTCGTTGAGCACGTCGCGGATGACCGCAGCCAGGGTCTCCAGCCGTGGCTTCGAGAGCTTGCCCGCCGCGATGAGGGGCGAGATGCGCGCCCGGTAGAGCGCCTCGCACACATAGATATTGCCGAGGCCGGCGACGTTGCGCTGGTCCAGCAGCGACACCTTGATGGTCTGCTTCTTGCCGTCGAAGACCTCGGCCAGATGGGCGGCCGAGAAGCCGTTGCCGAGCGGTTCCGGCCCCATGCCGACGAACCACGGGTGGGTCTCGACCTGGTCGGTCGGGATCAGACCCATGAAGCCGAACCGGCGGGCATCGGCGAACCCCACCCGCGTGGCGCGGCCGTCCTTCAGGGCGCAGAAGCTCATATGCTCATGCTTGCCGGCGATCGGCGCGGGCTCCTCGAACTCGCCCAGCTGTTCACCGTCGACAGTGAACCGGCCGGTCATGCCAAGGTGGGTCACCCAGGTCTCCCCGGTCGATAGCGCGGCCAGCAGATATTTGGCCCGCCGGTCGATCCGCTCGACGCTCCCCCCCTCCAGACGCTCGACGAACCGGTCAGGGAAGGGAAAGCGCAGATCAGGGCGGTTCTGCCGCAGCCGCGTCAGCCGCGCCCCGACGAGCACCGGCTCCAGGCCGCGTCGGACCGTCTCGACCTCGGGAAGTTCAGGCATGTCATCCGTCTAGCCGGTCCCCGCGCCAGGGTGAAGTCGGGTCGGCGACGCCATAAGCGATACGGCCACGGACGTCTCTACACGCGTCCGACACGGAAACTCCGCCCAACCCCCATGTTTCCGTGACGCGCCCGCCGCAGGAGTCAGCCATGGCTGTCTCACGACTCGATTGGGGGATCGATGACGGAGGTCACAGCCATCGGCGAACGGGGTCGGCGCGCGCGCCGTCTGTTCAATATCCACGCCCTTCGGCGGGCCGCGACGCGATTGCAGCTTTCGCTGGCGTCGGGCCTGCGCGCCGACGAGCCCGTGACCCTGGCCTTCGTGACGCTCATCGTCCTGTCGCTGTATTTCGCCCTTCTGCCGGGCGTCGATATGGCGGTCAGCGCCCTGTTCTACAGCCCGGACGCGGGCTTCGCCCTGGCCGACAATCCGGTCCTGAAGGGGCTGCGGAGGTCCTCGACCTGGGTACTCGGACTGATGCTTCTGGGCCTGGCCGGCGAGATCGTCCTGGCCCTGCGCCGCAATCCCCGCCGTGTCGAGGGCTGGGGTCGTCGGGCGACCGTTCTGCTGGTCGGTCTGGTCATCGCCTCGGGATTCCTGGTCAACGGCGTTCTGAAATCGATGTGGGGCCGCGCCAGGCCGATCCAGATCGAGGCCTTCGGCGGCGACACTCACTTCACCCGCGCCTGGCAGGTCTCGGACAACTGCCTGTCCAACTGCTCCTTCGTCTCGGGCGAGGCCTCGTCCGCCGCCTGGATGGTGGCGGTCGTCGTCCTGATGGTCCCGGCGCCGTGGCGTCGCTGGGCCCTGCCCGCCGTCATGACCTATGCCGCCGCCCTGTCGCTCAACCGGATCGCCTTCGGCGGCCATTTCCTGTCGGACATCCTCCTGTCGTGGGCGCTCACCGGCCTGGTCGTCGCCGCCCTGCACCGGCTCGCGCTCGCCTGCCCCCGGGCTGCGCGACAGATGCGCCGCGCCCGCCGCCGGAGCAGCGTAGCGGCCTGAGGCGTGCTATGGCTTGGCCATGCCCAACCATTTTCAGCGTTTCTGCATCTACGCCCTGATCGCCCTCGCCTTCTCGGCCGTCGCGACCTGGGGGCTGGGCCTGTTCTGGGTCGCCATAGGCGGGGGCGGCCTGCCGCTGCACGGCTGGATCGCCATGGGGCTCGGGGTCGCCGGGACGGTCGGCCTGACCTGGGGACTGATGGCCCTGGCCTTCAAGTCGAACCGCGAGGGGTGGGACGATCAGGTCGACAACAGTCTGGATCCCGGTCGCGCCGAGACCGACGAAACTTGACCCGGACGGGTTCGCCTGCATGGTCGTCACGAACCTGTCCCGGAGCCGATCCGATGCGCCTGCCCCTTCTCGCTCTCGCCCTGCTTGCTGTCGCGGCCTGTTCCAACCCGGGCGAAACGCCCCGGTCCGAGGTGCCTCCGCTGGCCGCGTCCGCCGTCCTCGGCGGCGTCGATCTGGGCCAGCCGCTCCGCGCCATCGGCACCGAGCCCTTCTGGGGCGTAGAGATTACCCCCGGGACCCTGACCTATTCCGCCGTCGACAATCCGGGCTTCAGCGTGACCAACCCCGGCCCGACCCTTCAAGGCACCACGGCGGTCTATGCAGCCGCCGGGGCGGACGGCGCGACCCTCGTCGTGACCCTGATCGCCACGGACTGTTCGGACGGCATGAGCGACCGGGTCTATCCCCTGACCGCGCGCGTCGAACTGGGTGAGCAGACGCTGAACGGTTGCGCCGCCTCCGTCGCCTTCCTCGAGAGCCAGCCGGCGCCCTAGCTGTCGCCCAGCAAAGGCCCCACGCCCGGCACGCTGCGCACCGCCTCGCCCAGCAGGTCACGTCCGGTCGCCGCCCGCACCCGGTCGCGCGCGGCGGGCAGCAGCCGTTTGAGCGCCGCCTTGTCCACGCCCTCGCTCAAGAGACGATCCAGCAGGCCCATGGCCTCTGCCACCGCCGCGCCCGACACCCCTCCAGCCGAGGCCATGATCCCGCCGAACAGGCCGCGCTTCGGACGCTCGGCGGCCCTGGAGCGCGCCGCAGTCTCCGCTCCGTCGACGGCGGCATAGAGCGCCGCCAGCGGCTCGCGCCCGGCATGGCGATCCAGCAAGCCCAGCGCCCCGGTCAGGGCGGCGGTGGCCTGCGCCTCGGTAAGCCCCGCCCGCGTTGCTGCGGCGCAGGCGACATCATCGAAGGTCAGGGTCTTTGCGGTCACGTCTGCATCTTTCATCGTTCACTTAACGGTTCTGGAACCGCGTCGGCTGCATAGGGGAGGAATGACCCAGCTGGAAACGCCGCAGGATCTGCGTCCTCTCACCGCGCTGCGCTTCGGCGCCGCCATCTGGGTGGCCCTGTTCGCCTTCTGGCCCGACCTCGACGTCGGCTTCATGCCCAACCTGGTGGCCAAGGGCTATCTGGGGGTCGAACTGTTCTTCGTCCTCTCGGGCTTCATCCTGTGCCACGTCTATCTGGCGGCGCATGGCGAGAAGCGGTTCAGCTATGGCAGCTTCCTGTGGGCCCGGCTCGCGCGAGTCTATCCGCTGCATATCGCCACCCTGATCGGGGTCGGCGCACTGGCCTTCGGCGCCGTCGCCGCAGGCCTCAACATCAACGGCAACATCCTCAGCTGGGCGGCCCTGCCCGCCAACCTCCTGATGGTCCACGCCTGGGGCTTCGCCCCCGTGGCCGGCTGGAACCATCCGTCCTGGTCGATCTCGGCGGAATGGTTCGCCTATCTCTGTTTCCCCGCCTTCGCCTTCGTCGCCTGGCGGCTGCGCGAGAGGCCGATCGCTGCGGTGATCGGCGCAGTGGGCTTCCTCGTGGCGCTCTACGTCGTCTTCCAGATGCTGGCCGGCTTCCCCCTGACCCAGGCCACCATCCTCTGGGGCGCCCTGCGCATCGTTCCCTGTTTCGCCCTCGGCTGCGCCCTGTATCTAATGCATCGCAAGATCCGCCTCCCGCGTCCCGGCTGGATCGCCGCCGGCGTCGCGGCGTCCATCGCTGTGGCCGGTTCGCTGCAGGCCCCGGACGCGCTGATCGTGCCCCTGTGCGGTGCATTGATCGTGGCTCTTGCCTCGCTGCCCAACGCCCGCGCCGGCTGGCTGGCGTCGAGGCCCGCCGTCTATCTCGGAGAGATCAGCTACTCGGTCTATATGGTCGTCGTGCCGTGGAAACTGCTGGCCGTGAACGCGGCGTCGAAGCTCACGGGCGGGGGCGAAAAGCTTCAACTCTTCGTGTGGCTGGCTGTGTTCCTGACCCTGCCGCTGGTGGCGGCCGTGTCCTACCACCTGGTCGAATTCCCTGCCCGACGGGCGCTGCGCAACCTCGCAAAGCGGCGGGCCGAGCGGGAGAAAGCCCGCACAGGCGGTCCGCAACTCGCCTGAAAAGGGGCTTTTACCCTCCGCTAACTATCGTCTAGGGATAGTGCGGGCGTAACAGGCAGAAACAATTCAGTATGACAAAACGGATCACCGCCGCTCTGGTTGCCGCGTGCCTCGGGTTCTTCGCCCTGTCGCCCGCCCCCGCCAAGGCCGACGATCCGTACTGGCAGTGCGTCACCTTCGCCCGCATGTTCTCCGGCATCAACATCTTCGGCGACGCCTGGACCTGGTGGAATCAGGCCGTCGACCGCTTCCGCACCGGCCGTGCGCCCGAGACCGGCTCGGTCCTGGTGTTCCGTCCCGAAGGCCGCATGAGCCGGGGCCACGTCGCCGTCGTCTCCGACATTCTGACCGACCGCGTGATCCGCGTGACCCACGCCAACTGGGGCGGCAGCCGCGGCCGCGTCGAGGAAAACGTCACCGTCGTCGACGTCTCGGGCCAGAACGACTGGTCCGAGGTCAAGGTCTGGTACAATCCTATCCGCGACCTCGGTTCGACCGTCTATCCGACCTATGGTTTCATCTACAACGGCGCCCGCGACGCCTATGACGCCGGCCGCCAGGTCGCGGCGAACGCCACAACCACCGCGACCAACTAACCCCGACTTGACCCCCACACCCCGAGCCCGCCCCGAATGATCCGCCTCTATCGTTCGGGCTGCGCCGCCTGCGAGGCGGTCGAGATCGACGTCATCGGCGGATGGGAAATGCCGCCCGACACCCTGTGGATCGACATGATCGAACCCAGTCACGGTGAAGACGCCGCCGTCGAGCGGGCCCTGGGCCTCTCCATTCCCACCCGCGCCGAGATGAGCGAACTGGAGGCCTCGAGCCGGCTCTATCGCGAGGGCGGCGCAACTTATGTCACCGCCGACATCCTGCATCGTGGCGACGACGACCTGCCCGGCATCGACCCGGTCACCTTCGTCCTGACCACGGGGCCGATGGTCACCATCCGCTATTTTGACCCGCGCCCCTTCACCATGTTCACCGACAAGCTCGAGCGTGAGCCGGCGCTTTGCCAGACCGGCGCCGACATGTTCCTGAACCTGATGGAGGCGATCATCGACCGGGCCTCCGACGTGCTGTCGGGCCTGGGCGCCAAGGTCGAGGGTTTCGGCGTGCACGTCTTTTCCGAGGGCAAGACCGTCGGCTTCAAACACCTGATCACCAAGCTCGGCCGGGCGCATATCGCCAGCGCCCGCATCGAACAGAGCTTGGCCGGTCTCGCCCGGGTCTTCGCCTTCGTCACCGTCGACGACTGGTTCGAACACGCCGACGAGCCGCGCGAGCACCTGCGCTCGCTCAGCCGTGACGCCACCAGCCTGATCGCGCACAATCAGGCCGTCGCCTCGGGTATCAACTTCCAGCTCTCGGCCGCGCTCGGCCTGATCAACATCGAGCAGTCGTCAATTTTCAAGATGTTCTCGATCTTCACCGCGGTGCTGATGCCGCCGACCCTGATCGGGGCCATCTACGGCATGAATTTCGAGCATATGCCCGAGCTTCGCTGGATGGAGGGCTATCCGATGGCCCTAGGCCTGATGGTGATCTCGGCGGCCGCGCCGCTGCTGTATTTCCGGCGAAGGGGCTGGATCTAGTCCGCCCTCACCACTCCGGCTTGATCGACAGCTGGAAGGCGACCAGGCCCTCGGAGATGTCGTTGTCGATGCCGTCGCCGCCGTGCATACCCTCGGCCTCGATTTCGCGATAGACGAGGCCGAACGAGCCCTGCATGTCGCCCCGGCGCAGGGCCACCCCGATCGAGGCGTCGCCCAGGAACGTGCCGCTGTCGCGGCTGTAGCCGGAGCGGGCGTACTCGCCGTCCCGCGTCCGCGCGAAATTATAGCCGACGGCCGTGCCGGACCCGGCGGCATAGATGTACCAGCGGGCCCGCTCGCCGAAGGCTTCGGCCCCTTCCGGCAGGATGCGGTCCGCGGTCGAGCCGATCCGCAGGGTGGCGCCGGCCTCGGCCGTGCCGCCCCGGTCGCCCGCGCCGATGCCGACGTGCGGCGTCAGCGTCACCTCGAGCCCGGAGGCCGTATAGCCGCGCGCCGTCGTCCAGCCGCGCGTGTAGCTGACCTCATAGCCGTCGGCGTCGAACATCGCCTGGTCGAGCGGCGTCGGCGGCACAGGCGAGCCGTCGGCCCGGCGCAGTTCGCCCCGCGTCCGCAACCTCAGCCGATCGGTGAAGCCATCGGCCTCGCGCCAGACGTCGCGGGTGGTCGTGGCCGCGAACGGGTTGCGCGCCTCGGCCGGCGCATAGTCGGTGGCGAACTCCAGCGCTGGCCCGAATTCGCGCCCCGCAGCTACATTGAAACTGGCCTGGCGGTTCAGCTGCGCGGTGATGCTGGCGGAGGTTTCCTGCTGGGAATCGGACCAGTTCTGGTTCACCCACGTCTGCGCACTTGCCGGAACGGCCAGGGCCGCCAATGCGAGTACGCTCAGAAACAGGCTATCCAGACGGATCAACGGTCCCCTCACAGTCCGTTAACAGAGCCCATCCTGCACCGGAATCGCGTCAGATCCAACCGCGTTCTTGCGACACCTTCCTGACATGATCGCCCAACGTGGCTTTCGCTGCACAGGTTCCCCCATCCGGGGTGTCATCGGGGTTAAAGGCCCCTGCAGACGCGAAACGAGCGGCGCCCCCCCGGGGGGGGGGGGGGGGGGGGGGGCGCTCGTCAAGATCAGCGCGATTTCAAGGCCGACCCGTCTCGGGTCATTGGCAGGCCAGGCACTCGTCGTAGTCGGTCGGGGCGGCGGAGAAGAGGTCCGGCTGGTTCGGATCGATCTCGACCTCGGCCTTGTCCTCGGCGCCGGCGAAGGCGGCGCGCTGCACCGATTTGGAACGCAGGTAATACAGCGACTTCACGCCGCGTTCCCAGGCGGACCAGTGCAGCATGTGCAGGTCCCATTTGTTGACGTCGCCCGGGATGAACAGGTTGATCGACTGGGCCTGGCAGATTTCCGGTGAGCGATCGGCGGACAGTTCGACGACCCAGCGCTGGTCCAGTTCGAAGGCAGTCTTGAAGATCCCCTTCTCGTCGTCGTTCAGCATGTCCAGGTGCTGGACCGAGCCCTCGTGTTCCAGGATCGAAGACCAGACCGCGTCGGTGTTGGCGCCGTAGCCGTCCAGCAGCTTCTCCAGGTAGGGGTTCTTGACCGCGAACGAGCCCGACAGGGTCTTGTGGGTATAGATGTTGGCCGGGATCGGCTCGATGCCCGCCGAGGTCCCGCCGCAGATGATCGAGATCGAGGCGGTCGGGGCGATGGCCAGCTTGTGCGAGAACCGCTCCATGATGCCGCGCTCGGCGGCGTCCTCGCAGGCGCCCTTCTCCTCGGCCAGCTTGACGCTGGCCTTGTCGGCCTCGCGACGCAGGTGTTTGAACAACCGCATGTTCCACGACTTGGCCATGGCGCTTTCGAAGGCCACGCCTTGGGACTGCAGGAAGGAATGGAAGCCCATCAGGCCCAGTCCCACTGAACGCTCGCGTTTGGCCGAATAGACGGCGGCGGCCATTTCCGGCGGCGCGCGGGTGATGAAGTCCTCCAGGACATTGTCCAGGAAGCGCATCACGTCCTCGACAAAGCGCGGCTCCTCGCGCCATTCCAGGAACATCTCCGCGTTGACCGACGACAGGCAGCAGACGGCGGTGCGGTCGATGCCGAGGTGGTCGGGACCGGTGTGCAGCATGATCTCGCTGCACAGGTTCGACTGCTTCACCCTCAGCCCCAGCTCCCGCTGATGCCTGGGCATCTGGCGGTTCACCGTGTCGGAGAAGATCAGATAGGGCTCGCCGGTCTGCAGCCGGATCTCGAGGATCTTCTGCCACAGGCTGCGGGCGTCGACGGTCTTCAGCACCTCGTTGTTCTTGGGTGAGCGCAGGCCGAACGGCCCGCCGGCCTTCACCGCCTCCATGAACTCGTCGGTGATGTTGATGCCGTGGTGCAGGTTCAGGGACTTTCTGTTGAAGTCGCCCGAGGGCTTCCGGATTTCCAGGAACTCCTCGATCTCCGGGTGGTGGACGTCCAGGTAGACCGCCGCCGACCCGCGACGCAGGGACCCCTGCGAGATCGCCAGCGTCAGGGAGTCCATCACGCGGATGAAGGGGATGATGCCCGAGGTCTGGCCCGCGCCCTTGACCTTCTCGCCGATGGAGCGGACCCCGCCCCAGTAGGTGCCGATACCGCCGCCGTTGGAAGCCAGGGAAACGTTCTCGTTCCAGACGCGCTGGATGCCGTCCAGGCTGTCCTGCACCGAGTTCAGGAAGCAGGAGATCGGCAGGCCGCGATCGGCGCCGCCGTTCGACAGCACCGGCGTCGAGGGCATGAACCACAGCTTCGACATGTAATCATAGACGCGCTGGGCATGGTCGGCGTCATCGGCGTAGGCCGTCGCGACGCGGGCGAACATGTCCTGATAGCTTTCGCCGGCCAGCAGGTAGCGGTCTTCCAGCGTCTTTTTGCCGAAGTCGGTCAGGAGGTCGTCGCGGGTCCGGTCCAGTTCGAGGCTCCGCACCACCGTCAGATGGGGCTTCTCAGAGCTCGGCGCAGCCTTGAGGCCCTCGAATTCCACCGTCTTCAACGCTTCGCCGCCAGCCATAATCGTCATCGCCCTGAACTAAAATCGAAGTGAAGCCGCCTGCGTTCGAACCACTGCATCTAGTGGCCGAAGCGCTCCCCGAACCAACATATGGGGCGCAGATGCCTAACCAATGGTCAACGGGCTTGACGCCGGAATTCGTCTCGAATCACTTCGAGACGGGGGATGAGCCTGTGCAAAAGCCGCGACGGCCGTGCGACGCACCATTGTGACAGGATTCACGAAGCCGTGATCGGGAACGGCATCCCAGCTTGGCCGTTAGCGAGCGATGCAATCCTCCGATCTCCTCCCTTTTTTGCGTCGCGCGATCACCGTGGCGCGGGCGGAGTTCGCGGCCCTCGGCGCCCTGGCCATCGTCACCCTGGGGACCGTGACCTTCGTCGAGATCGCCGACGACATGACCGAGGCCGACGGTGAGGCCTTCGATCAGATGGTCCTGCGCTGGATGCAGCCGGTCGCCGGCCAGCCGCGCGGCCCCTGGTGGCTGCACGAGGCGGCGGCCGATATCACCTCCTTGGGGGGCATTGCCGTCCTGACCCTGTTCGCCGTCGTCGCCCTGGGCATGCTGCTGATCCTCAGGAAGTGGCTTTCGGCCCTGCTGCTGCTGATCGGCCTCGCCGGCGGGGTCGCCCTGAGCGAGGGGCTGAAGGCCTTGTTCCAGCGTGAACGCCCTCCTGCGGCCTTCCAGGCGGTGGAGACGCTGAACGCCAGTTTCCCCTCCGGCCACGCTCTTCTGTCGACGGTCTTCTACCTGACCGTCGCGGTGATGATGACCCGCGCCTTCCCCCGGCGTCGACTGAAGGCCTACGTCCTGGGCGTCGGCATGGTCTTCGCCCTCATGGTCGGACTGACCCGCGTCTACCTCGGCGCCCACTGGGCCTCGGACGTCATGGCCGGATGGTGCGTCGGCGCGGCCTGGGCGATGGCCCTGTGGCTGGTCAGTTATGCGGTCGAGCGCAGGCAGACGCGCCGCCATGCCCGTCTGGCCGACGAAACGCCGGTCGCCGAAGGTTGAGATTTCGCTAGGCCCGCCGTCGCCGAAAGCGTTAATATCCGGGCTGACCGACCGCCCGTGGGACTCGTCCGTCGCCGGGCCTCGCGGCAGGAGGCTTCCATGATCAGCCTGATGTTCACCCTGCTCGCCGGCCCGATTCCGGCTGCGGCGGATCAGGCCGTCCAGGCCACGCTGCAGTCCTGCTCCATGGAAGGCGGCCGCTGGGTCTGCCGCTATGCCGTGCCCGACATCGAGATCGTGCCGATCCCGGGCAGCGACATCGTCACCGACGCGCCCGCCGCCATCCTCGGCGCGGCCGCGACCGTCGACGCGCCGTCGCCCGAGACCCTTCCATCAACGACCGTCACCGAACCCGCAGGCCCGCCTCTCGCCGTCCCCGTCGATCCCGGCCCGGTCCGGCCGATCGACACCGGCGTCCTGAGCGAGCGCGAAGCGCGGCTGGTCTCCCGCTGCGCCGACGCAGGCTGGATATCGCTGTGCCTGCCCGACGACCGCCGCGCCGCCCGTTCACTGCGCGACAAGCAGGACGCCTATCTCGCCGTGCGCCGCGAGGTCACCCGGCTGTTGAGCGAGAACCACTGCGACGCGGCAATCAAGGCCGCCCTGGACGGCGGCTACCTCAGCCTGGCGCGGGAGACCCGCGACTACTGCGCCGCACCGGCGGGCGGAGCGCGCTCCGCGACAGCTGCGTCGTCGAACGCCGAGGCGGACCAAACGTCGCCGAACTGACTTCTCTTTCGTCATCCCCCGGCAGGCTGCGCTCGTCGGAGAACGACGAAAGGGAAGAACGAAGAAAAAGAGCCCCGGCGTTTCCGCCGGGGCCCTCCGTCATTTTAGTCGCGGATCGTCGGCTCAGTAGCCGCCCGCTGGCGTGCAGGTGGGGCCTTCGGTGCAGTCCGAGAAGTGAACTTCCGGCGGCTCGACGAGGATCTCCGATGGCCGAACATGGACCTCGGGACGCTGGACGTAGATCTGGGCCGGCGCGATGCGGATCGGCGGCGCGTCGACATAGACCGGGGGTCCGTCGATGTAGATGGTCGGGCCGGCGACGTTGATCGGACGGCCGATCACGCGAACGCCCGGCGATGAGACATGAATAGGCGGGCCTGGATTGTTGATCGGCGGACCCCAGCCCCCCGGTCCCGGCCAGCCGGCGCCGCCGCCGGTCCAGGGGCCGTAGAAGTCGACGACTCTCGTGCATGAGCAGGGTACGTCGCCATAGTGCGGTGCTTCGGGACAGCCATGACCATCCACCGGCGCCGCGGCGCCGGAGATCAGCATGGCGGCCACGATCGAAGTGATCGGATCCATGTTCAGCTCCCCAAGTCCTTGCGAGACCTCGCTTTTCCCCTGTCAGGCGAACCCTGAAACGGGCGGGCGAGCCGCTCAATCAGCGTTATATTAACCATTTCGACCTGTCTACCGTCACTGTCGTGCTTGCCCCGTGGTGTGGCCACCGCTACACGCGTCGCCCTTTTCGGTGAGCCCTTGGAACCTTTTCTGATCTCTGTCGGCCTCGTCTCCCTGGCGGAGATCGGCGACAAGACGATGCTCCTCGCCATCGCGCTGGCGGCGGCCTGGCGGCGGCCCGCGCCGATCATCCTCGGCATCCTGGCCGCGACGTTGGCGAACCACGCCTTCGCCGCCCTCGCCGGGACCCTGGCGGCGCAATATCTCGACGGCCCCTGGACGAAGCGGATCGTCGGCGTCGCCTTCCTGGGCTTCGCGGTCTGGGCCCTGATCCCCGACACCCTCGACGTGCAGGACGATCAGGGGCCGGAAAAGACATTCGCCGGCGTCTTCTGGACCACCACCGCCGCCTTTTTCCTGGTCGAGATGGGCGACAAGACCCAGATCGCCACGGCCGGCCTGGCCATCCGGTTCGAGAACCTGCCGCTGGTCGTGGCCGGCTCGACCCTGGGCATGATGCTGGTCAACGCCCCGGCGGTTCTGCTGGGCGAGGCGACCGCCAAACGTCTGCCGCTCAAATACATTCGCATGGCCGCAGCCGCTGCTTTCGCCGCGACAGGTCTGTGGATGCTGGTCGCGGTCTGATCGCCCGGTAAGGGCAACTACGGATACCGATACTACCCTGAATTAACCCTTTCTGTGGGATGACGAATCTGTCGCGCGGCAAGGAATGACGCTGATGCAAGGCCACTGGCGGATTTTCCGCCACGAAACAGGACGTGAGACCGGCCCCCCTGCCTGGGCCTATGTGGCGCTGTTCTGCGCCAGCCTCCTCATCGGTCTGTGGAGCGTGCAGCAGTTCGGCGCGGTCGTGATGTGGCCGGCCAACGGCATCCTGCTGGCCGCCTTCCTCCAGTTGCATCGTCGCAAGGCCATCGCTGTCCTGGCCGCGTGTTTGGCGATCAATCTCGTCACCAATGTAGTGCGGGGCGACCCCATGCCCTTCCTGTGGCTCAACGCGGTGCTGAACCTCACCCAGGTCCTGATCGCCGGCGTCCTGGCCCGGCGGGTCTGCGGCGCGGCCCTGGACCTGCGTTGCCCCCGCCGCCTGCTGCGCTTCGCCGTGGCGGCCGTGACCCCGGCCGTCCTGATCTGTACGGCCTTCATGGTTAGCCTGGCCGCCGTCGTGCACGACTATTCGCCGGGACTCTACGTCTTCACCTTCGAGCGCTATTTCGCCATGGAGGCCTTGGGTCTTCTGACCGTCACCCCGGCCCTGCTGCTGCTCGCCCGCCGCCACCGGTTCGCCGGGACGGGCTCCAACGACGGTCCCCGCGAGACGGTCGCCCTGTTCAGCCTGCTGACCGCTGTCACCCTTGCTGTCTTCTGCCAGTCCAGCGCGCCGATCAGCTATCTGATCTTCCCGCCCCTGGTCTTGCTGGTCTTCCGCGTCTCGACAACCGGGTCGGCTCTGGCTGTCCTTCTGGTGGCCCTGATCGGCGGCGTCGCCACCCTGACCGGCCACGGCCCTGTCACGCTCCAGCGGCTCGCCGTCGATCCTGAGCTGGCCCATATCCCGGACCTGGTGCGCCAGTTGAACGTCTTCTACGGCTTCCTGCTGACCCTGGTCGCGATCGCCCTGCCGGTCTCGACGATCGTGTCCGAGCGCCGACGGATGATGGAACGACTGGAGACCCGTACCCGCGCCGCCCAGATCGCCCGCGGCCAGGCCGAGGCTGCGGACGCCGCCAAGTCCCGCTTCCTGGCATTGATGAGCCATGAGATGCGCACCCCCCCTGCATGGCGTCGCGGGCTATGCCGAGATCCTGTCGCGTCGATCAGGTCTGCCCCGCGACGCCCGTCATCAGGTGGAGGAAATCCAGCGGTCCGGCGCGGCGCTGCTGACGCTGGTCGAGGACCTGCTGGAGGTGTCGCACGGCGAGGCAGACGCCTGTCCGGAGACGATCGACCCGGTCGAACTGCTGGCCCAGGCCGCGGCCGCCAGCCGCGACGTCGCTGCCTCCAAAGGCCTCCCGCTGCATGTCCGCGTCCTTCCGGGCGCCGAAGCCTTCCTCCTCGTCGACCACCGCCGCCTGCGCCAGATCCTTCACCGGCTGGTCTCCAACGCGATCAAGTTCACCACCCAGGGCGAGGTCGACATCAGCGTGGCGCGTGAAGGCCCCCTGACCGTGTTCCGGGTCTCCGACACCGGCCCCGGCATCGATCCCGACCTGATCCCCACCCTGTTCGACGCCTTCGTCCAGGCCGACGATTCCATCAGCCGCACCCATGTCGGCTGCGGCCTGGGTCTCACCGTCGCGCGTCGCCTGACCCGCGCCATGGGCGGCCAGATCGCCCTGGAGAGCACTTCCGTCGCCGGCTCGACCTTCGTCGTCCGCCTGCCCCTGGCCCTGGCGGACAAGGATACGACGACCGGTTGCGCCCGCCCCGCCATCACCGAGACCCGTGGCGCGGCCCGGGTGCTGATCGTCGACGACCATGCGACCAATCGCGAGGTGGCCCGCCTGATGCTCGCGCCGCTCGGCTGCGACATCTTCGAGGCCGTCGACGGGTTCGAGGCGGTGGAGATGGCCTCGGCCGCGCACTTCGACCTGATCCTGATGGATGTGCGTATGCCGCGCATGGACGGCCTGGCTGCGACCAAAGCGATCCGCGCCCTGGACGGCGAGTTCTCCCGCATGCCGATCCTGGCCGTCACCGCCGACGCCATGCCCGAAGACGCGGCCCGCTGCCGGGCCGCCGGCATGGATGGCCACGTCGCCAAGCCGCTGACCCACGCCAGCCTTTTCGCCGCCATCGACGCCGTCATGGCCGGCAATGATGAGGCGGCTGATGAAAAGGCCGCCTAGCCCTCGAACGCCCTGAACATGAAGCCCCGCCGTCCGGAGGGGAGGGCGGGCCAGCTGGCCTCCCAGGGCGCTCAGCAAGCCGAGACCTCCGACGCTGGGCCGGCACTGGTGAAAACCCCCGTTCGCCGGGCGGAGGTTCGCGGTCGCGCGTCCGATACGTCCCTTGCTTGCCGAAGCCTGTCGTGAAAGAGCGATCCGGCGCGCCTGTCGCGACCGCATCCATGGACGGGACGGCATGCTGAAATCACCCGCGCTGCGCTACCTCGGCCTGTTCCTGATCCTGACCGTCGCGCTGTTCAGCGTCCTGGCGACTCCATGGGCGGAGCGGCTGTTCGTCGGCCCGTTCACTCGCAGCCTGGTTCACACCTGCGCCTTCCTGATCGGCCTGTTCGATGACCGGGTAGAGGCGGTGGCCGCCGTCCTGCAGTTCACCGACGGACGCGGCGCGGTCCAGGTTCTGGCCGGCTGCAACGCGGTCGAGGTCTGCGCCCTGCTCGCCGCCGCCATCCTCGCCTTCCCGGGCAAGATTCGATACGGCCTGATCGGCGCGGCCGCCGGCATCGTCGCGCTGCAGGCGATCAATCTCCTGCGCATCATCAGCCTTCTCTACCTGTCACGCGGGTCCCAGGAGGTGTTCGAGTTCTTCCACAACTACGTCTGGGACGCGATGATCGGGCTCGAGGGCCTGCTGATCTTCTTCTTCTGGACCCGCTGGCAGTCGCGTCGCGAGGCGGCCGACCGGAGCGCCGGGGAGGCCGCAGCGTGAGCCTGCTGTCCCGTTTCGCCGCCCGCACGCCCGAAGAGGCCGCGCGCCGCCGGTTCGGCGTCTGGGCCGGCCTCGCCCTCGTCGTCCTGCTGCCGCTCTGGTGGATGTGGGGCGCCGACGTCGTGGCGGGGCTCCTGCGTCCCGTCGTCGGCCTTGTACTGCGCCTGTTCGGGCTGACCGGCCGCATCGACGTCCTCGAGGGCGGCGACTGGTCCATCGGCACCTACCTGACCCAGGGCGGCGAGCCCATAAACTACGGGATGTCCAAGGAGGGGCTGCGTCGCCTGCTGCTCGGCTTCCCCCTGACCCTGGCCTTCCTGAGCGCCCCGCCGCGCCCCGTACGGCCCTGGCGCGCGGCGGCCATCTCGATTCCCGTGCTCTGCCTGGTCTTCGCCGTCTGTGTCGTCGTGACCGTCTGGGGGGCACTGGCACCCATGCTCAGCCCCGAGCTCGCTGGCGCAGGCATGTCCATCGCCGCCCTGCCTGACCAGCCGCCGCTGCATCCTTTCGCCGCCCAAGTCGTCATCATCGGCCGCTATGTGGCCCAGTCGATCGCCCCGTTGCTGACGGCCCTGATCCTGTGGGCCGCGCTGAATCCGGTGGGAATGAAGACCCTCGTCGCCGAGATCAAGGACTAGGCTCTGCCGAGCGCTCCTGAACGAGAGGCCGTCAATCGGTTCCGGGAAGACCGAGGGCCAGGGAGTGGCCCGACTGAATGGCGCGTGGCGTCACCCCCGGGTGTGTCGCCGCACCAAACCATCCCCCGCTTCACACAAGATGTTGATGCTGGGGATCGTTAACCCTCAACAGGTAGCAATTGGTGCGATTCTGGAGTTCATTGGCTCCAGTCCTTTCCGCGCCAGTTCCCGAGCTCCCCCATGAACGCCCACACAATCATCACACCCGCCCGGGCAGGCCTGCTGACCCCGTCTGCCGCCTACAAGCCGTTCCGTTACCCGTGGGCCTTCGACATGTGGAAGAAGCAGCAGCAGGTCCACTGGATGCCCGAAGAGGTGCCGCTGGGCGAGGACTGCAAGGACTGGGCGGCGAACCTGAACGACAAGGAGCGCAACCTGCTGACGCAGATTTTCCGCTTTTTCACCCAGTCGGACATCGAGGTCGCCGACAACTATATGGAAAAATACGGTCGGGTGTTCAAACCGACCGAGGTCAAGATGATGCTGTCGTCCTTCGCCAACATGGAGACGATCCACATCGCGGCCTACGCCCTGCTGCTCGAGACCATCGGCATGCCCGAGAGCGAGTTCGGTGCCTTCATGGAATACGAGGCCATGCGGGACAAGCATAACTACATGGGCCAGTTCGGGGTCGAGACCGACGCCGACATCGCCCGGACCCTGGCCATGTTTGGCGGCTTCACCGAGGGGCTCCAGCTGTTCGCCTCGTTCGCGATGCTGATGAACTTCCCGCGCCAGAACAAGATGAAGGGGATGGGCCAGATCGTGTCCTGGTCGGTCCGCGACGAGAGCCTGCACTGCGACGGCATCATCAAGCTCTACCACGCCTTCAACGCCGAGACGGGCTGCGTCACCCCGTCGGTCGCCGACGACATCGTCGAATGCTGCCGCACCGTGGTCGGCCTGGAAGACAAGTTCATCGACCTGGCCTTCGAGGCCGGCGACGTGAACGGCATGACCCCCGATGACATCAAACAATATATCCGCTTCATCGCCGACTGGCGCCTGCGCCAGCTCAAGCTGCCCGAGCTCTACGGCGTGAAGGAAAATCCCCTGCCTTGGCTGCAGTCCCTGCTGTCGGGCGTAGAACACGCCAACTTCTTCGAGGCCCGCGCCACGGAATACTCCAAGGCCGCCACCACCGGCGCCTGGCATGGCGCCGAAGGCGTCTGGGGCGAGTTCGACAAGATGATGGCCCGCCGCGACATGAGCATGGTCGCGGGCTGACCGATCACACCGGGGCGGCGCCGATCTGTTTGAGAATGCCGAGCTCATCGGAGCTGCCCCACCGCTCGACCATCTTGCCATCCTCGAACCGGCCGATCTGCATGCCGCGCACCTTGATGGGCTTGCCCGTGGCCGCGACACCGTTGAAGTCGCCCTTGTGGGTGCCGGCGATCTCGTAGGCGAATGCCACCTGATCGCCATCGGCCACCAAGGTCTTGGGTTCCACCTTCAGGTCGGGGAAGGCGGCGCGCATGCCGGTGAAGAAGGTTTTGAAGCCCTCAGGCCCGGCCCCTGATCCCGCGCCCGATCGTTATCGACGCAACCATCGGCGACGACCTCGGAAAAGGCGTCGAGGTCGCCGGTGTTGATGATCTCGCCAAAGCGTTTGGTCGCAGCGATGTTGGGGGTGTCTGCGATGGGCCTGCGTCTCCGATAGATGCGAGCCAGTCCAACGGCCCATCTCCCTTTTCGTTCATGGCGACGGGTCAGATCCCGGCGTACCACTGATAGCCGCGGTGTTCCCAGTAGCCGCCCTTGCCGTCGGTGATGTGGGCCAAGCTCTCGGCCAGCTCTATCCGCTTGATATATTTGGGCGTCTTGTAACCGAGCGGCCGCTCCAGCCGCCAGGTATCGATCCGGCCGCCGGTCAAAGGCCGGTCGGCGTGACGATGGGGCCGCGCAGCCTCGCCCTTCGGACGTTGATCGTCCACCGTGTCGGCGACCCCGTGATCCGTCATCGCTCGTCCCCGTTCAGCCTACCCTCTCACCGCGCCCGCATCACGGCAATGGGCGTTCCGGAAGGGCGCTGTGGTGCCGATCGATCAGGAGCGCGGAGGGGCGCACCGCATCCGGTCGCCGGCCTGACAGGCGCGGACATCGGCCTCCCAGCGGGCGCGGTCCGCTTCCCACTGACGCTGCGCGGCCTCGGACCGGCGAACGTCTTCCTCATAGGCCAGCTGGGCCCGGGTCGCCGCCGTAACCGTCTCTTCGTACTCGGCGCGCCGGGCGGCGAACTCAGCCTGGTCGGCCCGCTCCTGGTTCTCGGCCAGCTGGTTGCGGGAGGCGATCTCGTCGTTGAGCGCCCGGGTCACGCGCAGCTCTTCGGGGCTCTGCTCGGAATCGTCGGCCCGGTGGTAGGCTTCCCCGTCGTTGACGGACGGCAGAACCTGGGTCGGCACGGCATGGCTCAGAAGCTGGTCGGCCTGATCCGCCGGCCGCGTCTGGGCGGACGGCTTCTGCGCCTGGGCCGCGCCTGCCGCCAGCGCGAAGGCCAGGGCCGTGGCCCACGCCGGCCGGGTTCTGGTCCTGATCATCATCTCGTTTCCCTCTCGCAATCCCACCCTCGACTCCAGCCTGAGGAGCTTGGCCATATCAGGGCGGCGCAGTTGCCGGAACGTCGTTTGCGCCGAAAGGTGGCGCCCGGCCCCATGGCGAGGTTAAATGGGGAATTCTTCTCCTCCCCCACGAGCCGCGCCCGATGATCCTCTCCACGAGTTCCGGCGACTTTCCCATCCCGCCGGACGTCGCCAGTCGCCTTCCCACGGTTCCGCCCGTGCCGGATCCGACGGCTCCGCAATACCGTCAGGCCCGCCGGGTCTTCTCCGACTGGCTCGACGCGGCGCCGGAACACACGATCGATTTCGAGCGCCTGCGCCGCTGGCATCTGGTCCAGAACCAGCTCGCCGCGGCCGCCTGCGCCGAGGGCCGCGCCTTCGTGGTGACCGAGGACGGGCTCGACTAGGACGGCATAAGGTTGAGTGTCGCCGGGTCGCCCGCCTGGGCCGACGACGTCAGCCAGATGTCGAAGGCGCCGGGCTGGACCTTCGGGCGACCGTCGGCGCCGACGTATTCCAGACGTTCGCGGCGCAGGGCGAAAGTCACGGTCCTGGTCTGTCCGGCCGCCAACTCGACCTTTCTGAAGTCGCGCAGGCGGCGGCCGGGCTGGGTCAGGTCGGCGACGCGGTCGCGGATGTAGAGCTGGACCGTCTCCTCGACCGCGTGGTCACCGGCGTTGGTGATGTCCACCGAAACCTCGACTTCGCCATCCCACGCCAGCGTCGCCGCTGCCGGCGTGACCGCTCCGTAGGTCACCGCGCCATAGGTCAGGCCGTGGCCGAACGGATAGAGGGCGGTATTGGTCGTCTCGCGATAGCGGGCCACATACTCCTGCGACGACAGGGCGTTGTTGGCGGGGCGGCCGGTGATCTTGTGATCGTAGCTGTAGGGTTGCTGCCCCGAGCGGTGCGGGAAGCTGACCGGCAGGCGGCCCGACGGCGAGACCAGGCCGAAGACGATGTCGGCGACGGCGTGACCCATCTCCCCGCCCAGGAACCAGGTGACGACGATGGCGCCGGCGTCCTTGATGGGGCCGGACAGTTCCATTGCGCGGCCATTTCTCAGCAGGACGACGACGGGCTTGCCGGTCGCGGCGACGGCCTCGGCCAGGGCGCGCTGGGGCGCCGGGATGTCGATCTCGGTGCGCGACTGGGCCTCGCCCGACATGCGCGCGCTCTCCCCGATGGCCAGAACGACCACGTCCGCCTGGCTCGCCGCCAGCACCGCCGCCGCGATGCCGCCCGGCAGGGCCGTCTCGACGTCGGAGCCCATGACCACGGCGAGGTCGGCTTCGTCGTCCATGGCGGCGCGGAAGCCGGCCTCCAGCGAGATGCGGCGTGTCTCGTCGCCCCAGATGGTCCAGGGGCCGAAGACATTGTCGACGTCGGCGCCGAATGGGCCGATCAGGGCGATCTTCTGGCCGGAGGGTTTCAGCGGCAGCAGGCCGCCCTCGTTCTTCAGCAGGACGATGGACTTCACCCCGGCCTCGCGCGCCAGATCGCGATGCTCGCGCGAGCCGACGACCCGCCGCTCCCGCTCCGGATCGCAGCCGCGATAGGGATCGTCGAACAGGCCGAGCGCCGCCTTGGTCATCAGCACCCGACGCACAGCCTGATCGACCCGTGCCATCGGCACGTCGCCGGAGGCGACCAGGCCGGGGATATGCTCCAGAAACAGGCCCGAGACGATCGAGGCGTCAACCCCGGCCATCAGGGCGATGCGGGCGGCGTCCCGGCCATCGGCGGCGAAGCCGTGGGCGATCAGCTCCTGATCGGCCGTATAGTCGGTGACCACGTATCCGGCGAAGCCCCACTCCTCGCGCAGGATCTGCGTCAGCAGATAGGGATTTCCGCTGGCCGGTACGCCGTTGATGTCGTTGAAAGCCGTCATGACCGACAGGGCGCCCGCGTCGAACGCGGCCTTGAACGGCGGCAGGAAGGTGCCCCGCAACGTCGCGTCCGACATGTCGGTGGTGTTGTAGTCCATCCCGCCCAGCACAGCGGAATAGGCGGCGAAATGCTTGGGCGTGGCCAGAAGGGCGTCGCGATCGGCCAGGCCCTTGTCGCCCTGGAATCCCTTGACGCGGGCAACGGCCAGAACCTCGTTCAGCCAGACGTCCTCGCCCGCGCCCTCGACCACACGACCCCAGCGCTGATCGCGCGCCACATCGACCATGGGGGCACAGGTCTGGTGGATGCCTGACGCCGCGCCCTCTACCGCAGCGGCCCGCGCAGTGCGCATGGCCAGGTCGGGATCGAAGGCGGCCGCTTCGGCCAGCGGCACCGGGAACACCGTCTTCAGCCCGTGGATGATGTCGGCGGCGAACAGCAGGGGGATGCCCAGCCGGGTCTCCTCCACCGCGATCGTCTGGATCCGACGCCCGGCCTCGGCCCCGACGCCGTTGAACAGGCAGCCGACCTGACCGTCGCGGATCATCTGCGTCATACGCGCGGGATCGCCCTGGCCATCCAGCGGATTGACGTTCTGTGGCCGGAACCGGAACGGGTCGGCCAGTACGTTCAGCTGACCCGCCTTCTCCTCGATCGTCATGCGCGCGATCAGGGCATCGACCCGGTCCCGGTCGGCCTCCGACTTGCGCGACGAGATCCGCGGCGCGGCGACGACATTACTCGCGAACATTCCCAATCCCGCCGCCGCCATAGCCAGAAACAATCTACGTGAAGAGGGATAGGCCTGGCGGTTCAACATGGGAATCCCTCTGAGTCCGCCCGTGAGATAGTCGCACGAGGGCGAGGAGTCAGATCACACCCGGTTGCAGGTGCGCTTAACCCGATACGGCGGCGCGGTAGAGAGGTTCCCATCGGAGCGACCATACGGTTGTCGGAAGGAAAATGGCGCACCCGACAGGAAAGGATGTGTCGCACTGAAAGCCTCCGTAAGCCCTTGTATCGTATAGGACTGGCTGCCTTTGTGGAGCGGGTATGTGTCACACCTTTGTGGAGCGCCACCACGCGCCTTGGTCAATCATTCCACCTCGACAAACCGAGCGTTTCCCCAATAGCCCACCGCGCCATCCAAAAGTGTTTCCAGGGTGTAATATTGGTACTCGCTTCCGCGACACCATTCGTATTGTGACCGGCCGAACCTGAGCTTTTGGATGTTCTACAGGGCGTTGGCCTGGGCTGACGCGACGTTCCGGTTTGCGGCAAACATCCCAGCAATGAACCGGATCGTATGGCCTCCGGTACCCTGCACGATGATTTCGACATCCTGTTCCCACACTGCCCGACCCATAACATCCCCATAGCCCCGACGGAGCACAGGGAAGATGCGGGTCTGTTTGGCGACTAGGGCTTGTCGGAGCGTTGCCATTGAGCTGGCTGCACCGGGGTTGCCCCGGAATGCAGCACCCTCTTCCAGCTCTCGGGCGATGTCCGCAAATACGTTTTCACGGCTCCAGATTTCTGCCGGGGTCGTAGGTGGCGTCGTGGGCGTGTCGCGAAGCTGGACCGTCCAAAAAGTGTTCAGGCGGTTGGCGTATGCCCCGGCTCTGTCTGCGACGCTGGCCGTTTCGTAAGCAGCCTTGGCGCGGTCCATAGCGGCTTTGAGCTCGGGGTCGCTGTTGAGAGCCGAAGCAGGAAAGGCTGCGCTGAGGGCAGCGATAGCCTGCGTTGTCGACCCAGATGTTCCTTCGGCGATCAAGCCGTCGACCGCAGTCTGTAGATCGGCGTCCAAAACAGGCTCTGACTCAGTTTTGATGAAGTTGGCCGGTTAACTGGCGTGATGCTCACATCCGGATCAGCGTCATGGCAAAAGCCCTTTTTCCTTCCAGCCTCATCCCAGCAGGCTTCGTCCTAACCGGCGCTTGGTCCGGCGGTGATCGCACCATCATCGACATCCGGAGCGTGGGTCCAAACAGTCGATGCCCAGATTGCGGGACCGCGAGCCGGCGGGTTCACAGCCGCTACAGTCGCCATCTGTTTGATCTGCCCATCGCGGGCAGGTCTGGGATGCTGCAGGCAAGCGTGAGACGATTCCGTTGTGAGTTGTTGACCTGTGTCAGGCGCATTTTCGCCGGGCGGTTCGATGCCTCCGTGCTGACGCCATGGGCGCGACGAACAGCGCGGCTGGAGGGCCTGGTCCATCACCTCGGCCTGGCGCTTGGCGGTCGCCCTGGGGCCAGTTTCGCCAAACGTCTTATGCTGCCCGTCAGCAACGACACCCTGCTTCGCGTGGTCCACCGGCGCGGCTGTCCTCAGGCCCCTCCGCCTACAGTGATCGTGATTGATGACTGGGCCTGGCGGCGCAACCATCGCTATGGAACGATTATCTGCGATCTGGAGCGAAGGCGTCCCATCTGCCTGCTCCCCGACCGCGAAGCGGCCACGGCCCAGGCGTGGCTGAGCGAGCAGCCCCAGATCGCAATCGTCGCGCGCGATCGGGGCGGTGCCTATGGCCTGGCTACAGCCAGGGCGCTCCCCAATGCCGTCCAGGTCGCCGACCGCTGGCATTTGATGGAAAACGCCAGCCACGCCTTTCTTGACGCGGTTCGCAAGTCGATGCGCCAGATCCGAAGCGCCGTTGGCGCCATGACCATCAATCCAGCCCTGTTGAGCGCTGCGGAGCGCCTCCAGTACGAGGGCTACCTCAGGCGCGAAGAAGCCAACGCCGTAGTCTTCGCCCTGGCCAAAGAAGGCATGGCGATCAAGGAGATCGTTCGACGGACCGGCCACAGTCGTAGTCTGGTGCGCCAGATCGTTCGTGGCCAACGCAACGACGTCTTCCGGGTGCGGGAAAGCTCGCTGGAGGGGTATCTGCCATGGCTCGACGCCGAATGGTCGGAAGGGCGGCGCAACGGGGCCGAGCTCTGGCGACGCCTCAGAGCCTGAACGAAAAAGAAGTTGGGTGATTTCAGTTCGTTGTGATTCTGTCGGAGTTGCGAAGCTTCGATGGAGACCACGATGGCCTGGACCGAAACCACCCGCCACCAGTATCGGCGCGCTGGCCTGCGTTATGCAAGCGATCTGACCGACGCGGAGTGGGCGCTGATTGAGCCGTTGATGCCGGCTCCGGCGTCACGCGGTCGGCCGCGTGAAGTCAGGCTGCGCCGGGTGGTGGAGGCGATCCTCTACATGGCCTCGACCGGCTGCCAGTGGCGACAGCTTCCCCGCGAGTTCGCGCCTTGCTCGACCGTTCAAGGCTATTTCTACCGCTGGTCCAGGAACGGGACCTTCGCCCAGATCAACCACGTGCTGGTCATGGCCGCGCGCGAGCGGGCCGGGCGCGAGGCGAGCCCAAGTGCGGGGGTGATCGATAGCCAGTCGGTCAAGACCGTCGAGGCTGGTGGCCCCCGTGGCTATGACGCGGGCAAGAAGATCAAAGGCCGCAAACGCCACATCGTCACTGACACTGAAGGCCATCTGGTGGGTCTGGTGGTCCACCCCGCAGACATCCAGGACCGCGACGGAGCGGTCGCTGTCCTGGCTTCGATACGGGGCCTGTGCCCGTGGTTGCGTCACGTCTTCGCCGACGGCGGCTACGCGGGCGACAAGCTGCGCGACGCCTTGGCCCGGATCGGGGAGTGGACCCTCCAGATCGTCAAGCGATCCGACAAGGCCAAGGCGTTCGTGCTGCTGCCCCGCCGCTGGGTGGTCGAGCGCACCTTCGCCTGGCTCGGTCGCTGCCGCCGGCTGGCCAAGGACTTCGAGGCCACCATCGCCTCCGCCACCGCCTGGGTCTTCGTCGCCCATATCCGCCTGCTCACCCGCAGACTGGCAAGAGCCTGATATCCATCAGAAACATTATGAGTCAGACTCTCAGATCGCAGGGCTTTCGTGGCTCGCTTCGGGTCGTCACTGAGTGGGCGACCCGGCGTCGGCGCGCCGATCAGATCAACGCTGATACTTTGAGCCGCATTCCGTCGGCCCGGACCATAAGCCGACTGATGACGACCTCGCGCGACACGCTCACAAAGGCCGAGACCGTCACCGTCGCTGCTGTCGAGGCCGGCGTGCCGGCGTTGATCGAAGCTCGCGAGATCATCGCCGCCTTCCACCTGATGATCCGCCTGAAGACCAAGGACGACCTATCCAACTGGATCGAGCGCGGCCGGGATAGCCTCGTGGCGTCCTTCGCCAACGGGGTCGATCGGGACATCAACGCCGTTCGCGCCGCCATCACTTCCGGCTGGTCGAACGGCCAGACCGAGGGTCAGATCACCAAGCTCAAACTCGTCAAACGCCAGATGTACGGCCGCGGAAAACTCGATCTTCTTCAGGCCAGGCTGATCGGCTCGACACCATGATCCCGTCACTAAATCTGCGTCAGAGCCCGTTTTGGACGCCGATCCACAAGCCCCAGCAGAACGGCTTCAACGAGAGCTTCAACGGTCGTCTGCGCGACGAGCTGTTGAACGAGACGCTGTTCCGGTCCCTGCCGCACGCCCGTGTCGTGCTCGAAGCCTGGCGGCGCGACTACAACGAAACCCGGCCGCACTCGAAGCTGGGATGGCTGACGCCCGAGGCCTACGCCGAGGCGCTCACCGGACACATCGGCCGGCCTGCTGCGCTGGTTGATGGCTGCGCAGACCGGCCTCTTGCCACCCCTGCCAATCACGGCTCAGATCACCAAGGGACCCTCGTTATGGCTGGATGAGAAACGGGGGTCACGTCACACGCGCGATCATGCCAGGGCCGAGGTGTTCGATCACATCGAGCGCTTCTACAATCCGACCCGCCGCCACTCGACCCTCGGCTATCTCAGCCTGATGGACTTCGACAGGCAGACGGTTGTAGCTTAACCGGGCGTCCACGAAACCGGGTGCAGGCCAGATCGGGCACTCGGAATGTTGAAACGTATTCTCATCATAGGCGCGTTTCTCGGCGGCCTCGCAGCCCTCGTGTTCTATCTTGTAGCCTCGGAAGAAGATCGCCTCGCGCGTCTGACGAGCAGTACGGGCGGCCAAGTGACAGAGGTCATTGTCCAAACGGACGCGGAGAGCGACGACGCCACGACCATCGTGCATTACAACTACGCCGTCGCCGGCCAAGTGCTGGCCGATCAGTCATCAAAGCCGGATGATGTCAGCAGAATCTTCCCAGAAGGGACCCAGGTTACGATCTGCTACGATCCCGCTGAACCGGGAGAGACCGAGGTCTACGCAACCGGGCAAACCTGCCCGCCCCGCTAGCGGCTTTAGAAGCTGAACCCGGAATGCAATGTGCGACCATCCAGGCTGGCGCTGACCAGCCGTTGCTGCCCGTCGCCAATTTCCATCACGCACGCGCCCTGATGGGATGAGCCCGTCCCGAGTCGGGTTATGGATCCTGCGGGCCAGGTGAAGCGAACTTGGTCGTTTTCTCGCTGAACCGCCGGCGCCGCGAAGACAGCAATCTGTCGACGCAGGACGTCGTCTGCCGAACGTTCTTCGGGTGTCGCCAACGCCCGTTCTAGAACGTAGCGACAGTTGAACTCGGCTTTTTGTTGAGGGTCTCGGATGCTGTCGACCCCGCCCTCAGTGCAGCCGACTCCCAAGAGCGCGCCGACCGAGATCACTCCGCCGCGAAGCAACGTCGGAAAATGACTCATCCTGATTTACCCCGGCAACGGAACGAGCAGCAAAAAGCCGTTCAGCGTGAGCAGCGTGCCCACGGCGCCTAAGGCGACCGAGGCATACAGTGTAGGTCGATTCATCGCCAAAATAGCCACGGAGCCCAAGACTAGCCCCAGCTGGAGACAAACCTCTGCAAGGTCAAAGTTATTGTCGCGACGGGACGCCTGTTCGAACTTGGCCTCAAAATCTGCAGCCCTTGCGCTGAGCTGCGCCTTTCCTTCCCCCCGCAGCGGATCACCGAGTGCGGCGGGATCAGGGTCGCTGTCATAGCGGGCGATTGTAGCCAGATGCTCGTCCCGGCGATCCTGAAGTTGACGGCGGACGGCGGAATCTCGCTCGGTCACGAGTGCGATATCGATATCCTCAACGGCCAATTCATAAACCGTCTGGCGAATATTCTTGGCCTGGAAGAAGCCCCAGGTATTGCTGGCTGCGATATTGCTCGAGATCATGTCATCGGTGGCGTTGCCTCCGCCCATGCCTCCGATCGCCAGGACCGCCGCTAAAGTTGCGATCAGAAGGGCGGCTCGGTTGCGGAAGCGATCCGCACTCGCGCCCGGGGATGCCTCTTCAGCCACCTCGGCAATCAGGTCCGCCGCATCGCTTGAATCCATTTTACTCTCACGCCGTCGTTCGGATTGCGGTTGCACCCAGCTTCTCAGACTCGGTATTCCCGACCATGCACGTGGAACTTGAGTCGGGCTAGGCGCTCGCTTACCAACGTTACGAGGGTGCCTCCGGAGACGATTAGAATCCCGGCGGCCGAGGGTAAACAATGCGACGTTGGATATGGACTGCGGCGCTAGCCTTGCTCGCGCCTGTGCTTGGCTCGAGTATGGCGTGGGCGGCAGCGGCGGAGAATTCCGAAGCCGTCTCACGTCCATCGCTTGTCGTCGTCATCGTGATCGACCAGTTCGGAAGTAATCTCTTCAATCAGTACCGGTCTGAATTCACCGGCGGCCTTCACGAGCTCGCCAGTGAAGGCATTGTCTACGCCAACGGATACCAGACGCACGGCATGACCGAGACCTGCCCCGGGCACTCGACGGTGCTTACTGGCGTTCACCCCAATCGCACAGGGATCGCGGGCAACGACTGGATCGACCGGACGTCCGGCGAAGATGTCTATTGTCTCGCCGCACCCGCCAACAGCTTGGCCGATGGGGGGCACGGCGAAAACGGGCCGGTCGGCCCCGATCAGCTCAGAGCCACAGGGCTCGGCGACTGGCTCAAAGCAGCCAATCCACAAAATCGGGTGTTCTCGGTTTCGGGCAAAGACCGAGGCGCGATCAACCTGGCAGGCGCCAGTCCGGATGGCGCATTTTGGTGGTTAGACGGCTTCGGGTTCACCACGTACCTGCGTCCTGGTGAGAATGCGGAAGAAAGACTCTCTCCGGTTCAGGAATTGAATGCCGGGCTTCGCGCACGGATGACAGCCGGACCGACCTTGTGGGAAGTCCCTGCCCCGAACTCCCGGTGCGCCACGCTCGCCGGGGACTGGACCATCGGCGGCGGCGTTTTCCATTCAGCCGTACCCCCGTCCCGCCTGACCGTTGACACGTCCCCCCTCCTTGATGAGCTGACCGTGGAGGCGGCAGTTGCCCTTTTGCAGGAGCAGCGGCTTGGCTTGGGATCCGGCACTGATCTTCTTGGTATCAGCATATCCGGAACCGACCGGATCGGACACCGGTATGGCTCTCAGGGTCCGGAGATGTGCCAGCAGATGCATCGGATGGACGCCGCTCTCGCTCGACTGCTGGATGCCGTAAAGCAGGTGCCCGGAGCGCTCGTGGTTCTCACTGCCGACCATGGGGGATCTGACTTCGTCGAACGCTTGGCTGCCCGCGGCTACCCCGAAGCGCAGCGGGCCGATCCGATGATGATCACGAGGCTCAACACTGAATTGCGCGATCGTTTCGTCTTGGCCGTCGACCCGATGAAGGCCGACGGGTCGAATGTCTATTTGGTGGGAGAAGGCGGCCGCCCGCTCGTTGAGCCCCTCCGGTCGGACGTAGCTGCCGCTGCTGTGGAGCTGCTGAAATCTGAGCCGGGAGTCGTGGACGCTTTTTCGATAGACGAGCTCATCGCACTTCCCATTGCAGCGCGGGATATTCGCCCCGAAGACCTGACTGTTCGCGAACGCATGGGATTGAGCGCAGTCGCTGGGCGGTCTGCGGACGTAATGTTTGTCCTCGAGCCCGGCATGTCGCCCTTCCCTGGCGCGGTCGGCGGGTATCTGGCCGGCCACGGTACACCGTGGGACTACGACCGACGCGTCCCCCTGATTTTCTGGACGGCCGAGATAGCGGGGCACGAACGTCCGCTTCCCGTCCGTACGGTCGATATCGCGCCCACCCTGGCGAATGTCCTGGCGGTGCAAGCCCCCGCCGACCTCGACGGACGCTGTCTGGATCTCACGCCAGTGGCGTCCTCATGCGAAGCCGCACCCTGACCGGCACCGTCAGGTTAACCGCGCCAGGTTGAGAAGCGCTCTACCTCGGGCCCGATCAGGCAACGGCTGCCACCCAAGCGGCATCGGCATCGGCCCGGAAAAGCCGAAGGGTGGGTCTGTTGATCAGATGGCGCTGGATGTTGAAGGTGTCGTAAATCGCCGCGTGGGTGGTGAGGAATCTTTGGGTTGAGGCTTGGGATCTGAACCGCTGTTGCTGGCGTTCTCGTCGTCGGATCGGCAGGTGGGAGTTCTCCGCCCGATTGTTCTCCCGAAGCCGACCCGGCCGGTGCAGGTGCCTCAGATCCAGCTGATCCAGCGCCGCGCCGTAGGAGGTCAGGCCGTCGGTCGTGATCTTCTGCGGCTCGACCGGCTGGTTGTGAAGGAGCCGCCTGAGCAGCTTCAATGCGGCTTGTGTATCCCGTCTGCGCTGGACCACGACGTCGAGGACCTCGCCTTCGTCATCGACAGCCCGCCACAGATACATCCGCTTTCCGCCGATCCAACAGACCATCTCGTCCAGATGCCATCGCGGCGCCGGGGGCCACCGCCGCTTCTTCAGCCGCCGGGCAATCAGCGGTCCAAACTTGATCGTCCAGCAGCGGATCGTCTCATAGCTGACGTGGATCCCGCGCTGCGCCAGGAGTTCCTCGACGTCACGAAAACTGAGGCCAAAGCGGAAGTACAGCCAGACGGCGGATCACATCGGCGGGAAAGCGGTGACGCTTGAACGAAATCGACTTCACGAAACATCATCCCCATCAGCGGCTTACGCCGCCTGCAGTGGAGACGAGTTAGCGTTAGACTGACAGCCCCGGCCTTCGATCCGCCCAGAGCGACGATCCCCGCCCAGAGGCCCCGGCCGCACGTCGCCCTGTCTGCGGACCCGCGAGCGCCAGCGGATCGCACTGGCCGCGCTGACCCCGAACCGCGCCGCCGCCTGACGGCACGACATCCCGTCCTCAATCGCGGCGATCACACGATCCCGCAAATCCACCGAAAGCGCCTTGCTCATTCATGCTGGCCTCCGGCCCCAGCATGAAGGTTGAATCAGAACCTGGACGCCTTGGGAATCCCCCACGATTCAATCAGGTCGCAAAGTGCTCCAGCGGCGGGAAAGCCGTGACACTGGGAAGTCCGTGGGTCCGGGCTGGATGGCTCTCAGCAGGAGGAGCCCGAGGAACATGACCCACTTATCCAGCCAACTGCCCCGGGCTCGGGTTTACGCCCAAAGACCAAGGACCGTTCCCGACCCCTCATAGGGGGTGGGCCCCCTGCCGCCGCCACTTCGGCGCCATCTCGACGACGAGGGTTCCTTGCGGCGAATGCGTCTGCGTTTCGCAAGTTCGCTCGTTTCCCATCTGTCCGGTGACCGGGCTACGGATACTTCGGTCTCCGTAAGCGTTCGTTCGTGGTTCCCCGGCCAGGCCTATCCGGGGGCTAGTAAGAGTAGTTGACCCCCCATGACCCCACGCCGCATCCTCGTCGCCGACGACGACCCCCTCCTGCGCGCCCTGCTCGTCCATCGGCTTGCCGCCGAAGGCTACCACGTGACGACGGTGGAGAACGGCAGTGAGGCGCTGGCGGCGATCGCCGGACAACGACCGGATCTTGTGGTTCTCGACGCCCTTATGCCCGTCATGGACGGGTTTGAGGTCCTGCGCCGCCTCAAGGCCGGCGGGCTGTCGGACACGCCCGTGATCATGTTGACCGCGCTCAAGCGTGAGCAGGACATCGTCGGCGCCCTTCAACTCGGCGCCGCTGACTACCTGGTCAAGCCGTTCATACCGAATGAGCTGAGCCAGCGCGTCAGACGCCTGCTGGAGTCGAGGGACCCCTCGGCCGGAGGCGCCCGTGATCGACGCCCCGCCTGAACCCGTCGCCGCCGTCGTACAGGCGGATCCCCAGCGAATGTACGAGTCCGCTGTCGCCGACCGTCTCGCCGGGCGTCCCGGCGACGCCGTGCCCAAGCTCGAGCAGGTGCTCGCGATACGGTCCGATGACGTCGATGCACGGCTGAACCTAGGTCTGGCGTTGCTGGCCATCGGCCGCCTTGGGGAGGCGGAGGTCGAGTTGCTGGCGGTGACGCGTCAGGCCCCCGACTATACGGACGCCTGGATCGCGCTGACGCGGGTCGATCAACGTCGCGGCGACCTCGAGGCCGCGCGTCGCCGGGCGGCGGAGGCCGCACGCCTTGCGCCCGAAAGCGCCGAGGTTCGCTCGCTTCAGGCCTCGCTGGCGCCCCCGCCGCCATGGCGTGTCGATATCGCGGTCGCGCGGAGCCGCCTGTCGGGCGGCCTCCCGGACTGGACCGAGGCGAGCGTGTCCGCCTCGCGACGACTGGGCGACGGCTGGAGCGCGACCGCGGCGGTCGAGGTCACGGATCGATTCGACAACACCGACGTCTACTTCGCGGGGCGGCTGGACCGAAGAGTCGCCGGCGGTGGGGCCTATGTCGGCCTTGGCGGCGCTCCGGACGCCGACCATCGCCCGGAAATCGCGGTCGTCGCGGGCGGAGAGGCAAGACTGACGGATCGCATCGCCGCCACCCTGGACGCCTCGGTGGCCCGATACCCGACCGGCACGGTGACGGGTCTTCACCCCGGCCTGCGGGCAAGCCTGCCCGGCGATCGGATCGAGCTGTCGGCGCGGTGGGTCAACGTCCGGGACGAAACCGGCATCCACCGCAGCGGCTATGCGGTCTTGGGTCGATGGCGGGCGACCGACCGGGTCGCGTTCCGGGCGGGGCATGCTGACGCGCCGGAGTCTTCGGATGGGGCGACCGTCGATGTGCAAGCCTGGAACCTCGGGGCTGAGGTGACCCTGACCGGGTGCCTGATGCTCCGGGTCGGTCTTCTGTCCGAGGATCGGGCGGCCTACGACCGCAACGAGCTGTCGCTGGCGCTCCGGTGGCGCTTCTGATGAGCGGGCTGCTGCTGATCTGGACGGCGGCGGGCGCGCTGGCGGCCGTCGCGCTGATCTGGATGATCGGCCTGATCGTCGCGCGGGTCTTGCGGGAACGTGGAGAGGCCCGCCGACGGCGCGACTGGCGCATGATCCAGCAGGCCTTTCTCGACATCATGAACAGTTCATGCGTCGCCGTGGGCCGACTTGGCGGCGTGAAGCGGCGCCCCAGGCTGATGGCCGAGGCGTTGCTGGAAGTGATCGCCCTCGTCCGGGGCGGCGGCGAGCGGGACCGGCTGGTCTCGGCGCTGGGGGCCTTCGGGATCGACGACATCTTCCGCCGCTGCTTGTCCCGGGGCTCCGTCGCAGGCCGGATCGCCTCGGCCGAGGTCCTGTCGATCTTTCCGAGCGAACGCACCCGTTCGGCGCTGCGGCAGGCTCTTGGGAAAGCCCGCGCGAGCGAACTTCGCGTCAGCCTCATGCGGTCGTTGACCCAAATCGGAGCCCCGCCGGCCCTGCGCGAGGCGCTGGCCGACCTCAGCGGGCGTCGGGGATCGGACTCCCTGCTCTACCTGCCGTTGATCGGCCAGCTGGTCGCCGACGATCCGATGAGCGCACTGAGGGCCTTTGGGGATCCGCGGGTTGCAGGTGAGGCGCGCGTGGTCCTCGCCGAGGCGCTCGGCGCAAGCGGTAACTACCGGATGCTGCGGCCCTTGTGCGTCGCGGCCCGGGCGCCCGATGTTGAGCTGCGCATCGCCGCCATCCGGGCCCTCGCCGCGCTGGGTCATCCAGCCGCCGAGGCGACCATCCTGGCTGGTTTGCAGGACCGGAGCTGGATCGTGCGCGCGGCGTCGTGCGAGGCGGCCGGCCGCATCGGCCTGCACGCCGCCCTCCCCTGGCTGGAAACCCAGCTCGACGACCCCGTATGGTGGGTCAGGTTCCGGGCCGGCGAAGCCTTGGCGGCGCTGGGCCCGGCCGGCCGAGCCCGACTGCGGGCGATGGTCGCGCTTGGCGGCGACCTCTCCCGCAGAACGGCTTCCATGGTCCTGGCGGAAAGCAGCTTTACGGCGGAAGCGGCATGACCACCACGGGAACCCTGAGCCCGGGGGACCTGGCGGCGATTCTGGCCTTGTTTGTGATCGGCGTGGGCCTGCTGCAGAACCTGGTCTACCTCATGCAGCTGGCCCTCGCCGCGGCCGCCCTCATAGAGAGGCCGCCGACCGCTTCGACCAACCTGCTGTGGCGGCGCTATGCGGATGCGTCGCCGCCGATCGCCGTGCTGGCCCCCGCCTATAACGAGGCGGCGACGATCGCCGAAAGCATCCAGTCGCTTCTGTCGCTGCAATACCCGAGCTTCGAGGTGATTGTGATCAATGACGGGTCCCGGGACGCGACCCTTCAGGTCCTGATCGACGCCTTTGAACTGCGTCCGGTTCAGCGCCACTTTGAACTGGCTATCACGCACCAACCCATCCGCGCGGTCTATGGCGCCGCCCATCAGCCGAGGCTGATCGTCGTGGACAAGGAGAACGGCGGCAAGGCGGACGCGCTCAATGCGGGCATCAACGTCTCACGCGCGCCGATCTTCTGCTCCATGGACGCCGATTCCCTGCTGGAGCCTGACGCCTTGCTGCGCGCGGTGCGGCCGTTCGTCGAGGATCCGGAACGGACGGTCGCTGTCGGCGGCACCGTGCGGGTCGCAAACGGTTGCCGGATCGCCGACGGGCGGGTGCTCGAGGTGGGGCTGCCGCGCAATCTGCTGGCGCTGTTGCAGACGGTCGAATACCTGCGCGCGTTCCTGATGGCGCGCCTGGCCTGGAGCCGGATCAACACCCTAACCATCATCTCCGGCGCATTCGGTCTGTTCCGCCGCTCGAGGGTCGTCGAGGCCGGCGGCTATGCCCACGGCACCGTGGGCGAGGACATGGAACTGGTGGTCAAGCTTCACCGCCTGATGCGCGACAAGCGACTGCCCTACCGCATCGCCTTCGTCCCCGAACCGGTCTGCTGGACTGAGGTCCCCGAAGATTTCCGGGTGCTCGGTCGGCAGAGGGCCCGCTGGCATCGCGGCGCGCTCGAGACGTTCGAGCGGCACTGGGACGTCTTGCTCAAGCCGAGGTACGGCCGGCTGGCCGTGGTCGGCTTCGGCTACATCCTGCTGGTCGATGTCGTGGGGCCGATCGTGGACCTGCTCGGCTATGTGCTGATCCCGCTGTTCTGGGTGTCCGGCGTTCTCGCGGTCGAATACATGCTGGCGTTCATCGCAGTCAGCTTCACCTTCGGCGTCGTGATCTCGGTGGGCGCGCTGGCGCTCGAGGAATCCGAGCTGCGGCGCTTTCCCCGGGCCCGGGACCTGGTGGTCCTGACCCTTATCGCGGTGCTTGAGAATTTCGGGTATCGCCAGATGAACAGCCTGTGGCGGCTACGCGGCATCTGGCAGTATCTGCGGCGCAGCCAGTCGTGGGGAACCATGACGCGCAAAGGCTTTTCACCTTCGGCCAAGCCGTCGAGCGGGAGGGCGGCGTGAGCAGCGACGACACTTCCACCGGAGCCGAACGCGCGAGGATCGAGGCCCTGAGTGTGGATCGGCGTCCAAAACGGGCTCTGACGCAGTTTTGGTGACGGGATCATGGTGTCGAGCCGATCAGCCTGGCCTGTAGGAGATCGAGCTTTCCGCGGCCGTACATCTGGCGTTTGACGAGCTTGAGCTTGGTGATC
>NZ_JAFCWQ010000028.1:0-35383 GCF_049897665.1 Brevundimonas sp. TWP2-3-4b1
TATGAGGGGGGCTCATCCCGTGCCGGAACCCACCAATGATCACAGCAGCCCTGCTGGCCACCGCGCTCTTGTTCGGAGGCATGATCCTTTATTCCTTTGGCTTTGCGGCCTTCATCTTCACGGCCCTTCCGCCTGAGACAGCGGGCCCGACAATTCGCCAAGCCTTTCCGCACTTCTACCTGTTTGTCATGGGGACTGCGACGCTGGCCGCTATCCTCACATGGCCATTGTCATTGCCTCTTTCGCCTGCCTTGGCGACTATCGCTGTAACGGTCTTGCCAACGCGCCAAATGTTGATGCCTGCCATCAATCGCGCGCCCGACGCGGGTGCCAAGTCGAAATTCAAATGGCTTCACGGGCTGTCTGTGCTCGTCACCCTTGCTCACATCGGAATCTCAGGTTGGGTCCTGAGCCAAATGCTCGGCCTGGCTAGGGTGGTCCAAGGTTAAAACCACAGTTAATGACGTCAGTTGAATTCCAAGCCTAACAGGCGAATTCTTCAGGACGATCGACTGACCAGTCTCTGCTGAACTTCTTCGCTTCTTCGCTTCTTCGATCTCTCGGTCGTCCAGAACTGGGCCCGAGTAGAAGGTGCAGATCTTTTTTAGAAAACGCTGATCGGACTACCAGCGGCTTATTTCGAATGCTGCGGTCGGCGCGCGAAACCAAGGTGCGCAATTGGGCGCTGAGCGATCCCACATGCTCAGGGAGCGTCGAACTCAAATCGTTCGACGATCGCCCAAGGCCCTCCGAGATAGCGCCAGAGCAGCAAGCCTTCGGCGAAGATGTGGAATGGCTCGAACTCCATTTGCTGGTGCTCGAGCAGCAGGCGGGCCTCACCAGGATCCGTCTTGTTCTGGATGGTGATGTGGGGCCGGAATGGCGCCTGATCCTGACGCGTAAGCCAAGGTGAGAAAGCTTCCGCCAGCTCTGCTCGCATTCGTTCGAGGTCAGGAGAGGCGAGCCGGTAGGCAACGCCATGACCCAGGGACCAAGGGCCTCGCACGTCCAGCTGAAGAGGGCGGCGGCGTTGGCACGCCGCCTTCAGCGTCTGCGCCACGGCGCGCTCATGTACACCCGGAAGAGCGTGAAAGAGTGTCAGATGCGCGGGGACCTTGTTGCGGTGCCGCGGGAAGTGCGACTGACGCAAGTCCTCAAACCAGGCGAACGCCCCGTCATCCATGGCGGCCGTGACGATCAGGGGAGGGTGTTCGTCGGACATCGCTCAGCCGGCCGGCTGGGCCAGCCCGCTGCGCCAAGCGTCAGCAGCAGCGCGGTGCAGAGTGGCATGGCGGCGCGCCAACCGGTCGATGTCGCTGTCGTAGCCGCCGCCAATCACGCCAACGACCGGCGCTACAGGCAAGCAGGTCTCCAGAACATAGGCGTCGCGCGCTAACAGGCCTTCGTCGCTCAGGGCCAGCCTGCCGAGACGGTCGCTCACATGCGGATCGACGCCGGCGATGTAGAAGATGAGCTCCGGCTGGACGCGTTGGAGCAGGACAGGAAGTGTCGCTCGCAGCTCGGCCAGGTAAGCTTCATCGCCGGTCCCATCCGGTAGGTCGATGTCCAGATCACTTGGGCCTCGTCGCACGGGATAGTTCTTCTCACCGTGCATGGAGAAGGTAAAGACCCTCGGCTCCTGCTCGAAGATGAAGGCGGTGCCGTCGCCCTGGTGTACGTCAAGATCGACGACGAGAGCCTTACGGATCTCGCCTGCGTCGATCATCGCGCGGCCGACCACGCCGATGTCATTGAAGACGCAGTAGCCTGCGCCGCTCATTGGTCCCGCATGGTGGCTGCCGCCGGCGGTATCACAGGCCAAGCCATAGCGAAGCGCTAGACGCGCCGCCATCAGGGTGCCGCCTACCGCCGCCTGCACCCTATCCGAGACACCTCGGGTCACCGGCATGCCGATGACCCGCTCGACGTTCGGCGGAACGGCGGCATCCAGCACCTGACGCACGTAGCCGGGGTCGTGCACGGCGGCGAGCAACTCGAAGCTGGCGGGTTCGGGGGTGTGCAGCCCCTCAGGCCCGATCAGACCCTCTTCCTCCAGCACCTGAGCCAGTCGAGCGTATTTTTCCATGGGGAAGCGATGCCCAGGCGGAAGCGTTGCGCTGTACGCCGGGTGGTAGACGACCGGGGGAAGAGGGCGCGGCGTGGACATGCTGGCTAAGTGATAACATCCTGGCGGCTGTGAGGCTTCATCTGCGCCAGCAGCTAACGCTGGAGGTCTGCTTTTCGACTGTGTCCCGCTGTCCGCAGTTGGCGCAGAGCCGCTATGTCCGACCGGGTTGGACGCCCGCCCGTCTACCTGACCTACTGCGCGTTTCCGTGACTTGTCCCTCCCAGATTGTTTCCGCGTTCGAGGAGGTCGCGGACGAAGGCTGAGGCCTGGTCCATATAGATGTCTTGGATATGTGGAGTGTCGATGCCGCGTCCACCGGCGGTGTCGATCCGCACCGTGGCGATCCTAAGCATCCGCTGGATGGGTCCGCGCCGCACCGTGACAGCCTGGATATTGCCGTAGGGGATGGTCCAGTCGCGCTCTTTGAGGACCCCGCGCGATACCTGCACGCTGGTCTCGGCGAGCGCGTACCGGTGATAGCGGGGCCGCAGCAGCGCGACCGCTAGCGGAGCGGGCATCGTGAACAGAAACAGGGCGGCGAACGGGAAGACGCTGGTAGCGCCCAGGATGATCACGGTCGGCAACAAGACGAAAGCGACGAGGGCACGCATACCGTGCAAGGGCGAGACTGACCGCAGCCGTGACCGCTCGAAGGGCGGAAGTCCAGCCAGGGCGATGATGGGAGCCAGTTCCGCAGGCCGCGCAAAAGGAACGAGTTCCTGGCGGCCAGAGAGGTGATCGCTGCCGCCCAGTGTCTGGACCTTGAGCGTCGACCAGCCCAGCCGACCGCTCACGGCACCGCGCTCAACCAGGCTGAGCTGGATCTGGCGCTTGGCCACCACCACTTCGGTGCGTGTCAACAAGCCCCGGCTGTAGCGAAACCGGCCCTCAACATAGGCGAGTTTGAAGCGGAAGCTCTGCAACGTCGTCCGGATGACCCCGGCCAGCACTCCGACTGCGAAAGCCAGGCAAGCCGCAGCCAAGACGACCGGTCCATTGATGTTCGATCTCAGCGTCTGCTCGGAAACGCCGAGCAGGTCCAGCCATCGGTCCCAGCCATAACCGAGCGCCTGGTTCAGATACTGGCCGACGCCGAATATGGCTGCGACCCAGACGAGCGAGAAGCTGAACAGTCCGGAGTAGAGCAGGCGGGGTAGCCCTAACCTGAACAGGATGGCTTCGGCCTCGTTTTCAGCTTCCCCGCCGGCCGCCTCCGAGGGGGCACCGTTCGTTCGAAGGCCCCGGAGCACTTCTCGAAGCCGATACGCTTCCGAGAGGCTGACGCTATCGAGCTGACCCTCGTCGGCCTCCCCGCCACCGGTCTCGATGCGGACCTGTGCAAGACCCAGCAGTCGTGACAAGGGCCCCTGTTTGATCGAGACATCCTGGATCCGTTCGGCCGGGATCGATCGGCGGGTCCTATTGATCAGGCCGCTTGCGATGACGAGCTGCCCTGGCAGGATCTGGTAGGTGAAGGTCCGCCAGCGAAGCCAGCTGGAGACCAGAATGAGGCCCCCCAGCAGCGACATCCCCACGACCAGCAGCCCGATCGCCGCGCTTTCGCCGCGCGATGCGACCAGGATCGCCGGCAAGGCGAGGAGGATGGAGGGCGAGTTCTGGAGGACCTTGATGAGGATGGTGCGCGGGTCGAGGCGGCGCGGCGGCAGAGTCTCGGCCACGCTCGAAGGATCGGGCTCGCTCACCAGGGCGCGTCGCTGATCCGGCCGCGGATCGCATCGCGGATTTCCTCGGCACGCTGGCGGCTTATGCCGGGGAGCACCACAAGGCTGTTCTCGGTGCCGGCGGTGTGCAGGCTGAGGGTTGCGACACCCGCGCTGCGCTCGATGGGACCTTGGCTCACATCGATGTGCTGGACGCGAGAGAGCGGCACGATCGTGTGTTCGCGCGTCAGCCAGCCAGACGCGACGTGCAGTTCTCTGTCGGTAAAGGCATAGCCCCACCGACGCCAGCGCCCCGGAACGAGGACGACGATCGACAGGAAGGCCAGTGCAATGACAGGTCCAGCGACGACCCCCGGGGTGAGGCCGAGACGCCATTGCAGATAGCCGTCAGCCACCGCCGCCATCGTTGCGAAGATCAGCCATCCAAGGGCTGACCGAACGCGTAGGACCGTGAGGTAGCCGCGCTCCAGCGATTGCAGCTTTACGAGTTTGACCGCCATCGCTGTCTTATGCGCCATCGGGTACCAACGGCTCAAGCGCCGTCCGATCTGTTGATCGGCGTTGAAAGCGAGACCCCGCCCGATATGAAATAACATATTGAATTTGATTAATATTGCGGGGCGATATGGGGTCCCGACAGACGCCTGTCAGCATGCGCGCGAACGTATCGTTGATCTGCTCCCCTGAAACTCCTCCGGGAGCTGCTAGAGTCCACTCCTGCAGAGAAAGCGAGGCACGCCGCGCCCTCTGCCACGCCCATCCAACCCGTCCGAGACCTCATGATGATGACCGACCCCGAACGCGTTGAGGCCCTGCTCAATATGGTGGACCCCGCCCGCGCGGCGGCACCAAGCCGGGGGCCAGAGCTGGCGGTGTTGGGGCTGGCCGTCGCCAAGGCTAAAGGCGGATACATGCCGACGAACGCTGGCTGGGTGCTGATCGGCAACCGTGGCAGGGCGTTCCAGCCGAACTGAGCGCCTTCATCGGCGCCCACAGAATTAAGAACAAATACGGAACATTTGCTTGCGTGCCGCCGTCCGGCGGAGTCACAAGTGCCCCGGGTCGGCAACCTGGAGAGAGTGAATGAACGACCGATCCTTGGCCTGCTTGCTCGCCGAGCTAGACGCTGAATTAGCCCGCAAAACCGACCCCGTTCGCGCCGCTGGAGAGATGCTCGACCGTATTGAGGCGCGGGTTCCCGGCTCGGTCATGCGGTCCGCCGCCGGCATCCGACTTCGGAGCCTGGGCTGCTCCACCGCCATCGCTGGCTGATTTAATGTCCGACCTCAATCGCACGCGCATCGCACGCGAAGACGTCGCGTCTGAACACGGCCGCCGACTAGTGGTTCAGTGCGACCGCCCAGAATGTGGCCGCGCCGTCCTGATGGAACCTCGCCCCCTGTTCGGCTCGGCGCGGTTCTGGCCGGTCGCAGGCCGATCCAGCCGCTTTCGGTGCACCTGCGGCAGTCGGGTCGCCCGCGTGTCCTACACCCGCAATGAATCCCAGACCGACGGTCCGATCGCACCTGCGGCGCTCGCCCTCTGGTTCTGATGAGCTACGTCAAGCTGGAGAACCGACCGGTCTCGTGGTGGCGCTGACGCGCGGCGACGATCGGCCAGATGATCGCTCAGGGCTGGGTTGTCTGGTCCGTCACAATGTCTGCTGTTGGGGTCGAACGCCTCGCGGCATGATATTTTTAAGTTGATTGCTTTACCCAACGACGAGGCGGGTCTTGCGCGCTAAGTCTTGGGTAGGTCATCCAAGTTGCAGGGGACCACAAGAAGGGGACGGCGATTGGAAAGTGTTTCGGCCAGCCGTTCCAATCTCACGTTCCTGACCGGCGGCGGCGAGATGGGCGCGCTGATGCGCGCGCACGACTGGTCGATTTCGCCGGTCGGACCGCCGGAGGACTGGCCGCAGTCGCTGCGCTCGGTGGTCGGGCTGATGCTCGCCAACAAGCACATCATGTTCGTCGCCTGGGGGCCGGAACTCGTCTTTCTCTACAACGACGCCTACCGTCCGGTTTTCGGACAGAAGCACCCTTGGGCGCTGGGACGACCGTTCCGGGAGGTCTGGTCGGAAGTCTGGGACGAGGTCGAGCCGCTGGTGAACAGCGCGCTCGGCGGCGAGGCGACTTGGTCGGAAAATCTTCATCTGGTGTTGCGCCGCAACGCCTGCCCGGAGGACTGTTGGTTCACCTTCTCCTATTCGCCCGTGCGCGACGAAGACGGCGCGGTCGTCGGCCTGTTCTGCGCCGCGACGGAGACGACCGGTCAGGTGCTGACCGAGCAGCGGCTCAAAGAGCAAGCCGAACGCCAGCGACGGCTGTTCGAAAAGACGCCGGGGTTCATCGCCATCCTGACCGGACCCGATTACACGTTCGAGTTCGTGAACGAGGCCTACGTCCAGCTCGCCGGTGGGCGCGACTTGCTCGGCCGTACGGTGCGCGATGCGTTCCCGGACCTTGCAGGCCAGGGCCTGTTCGAAATGCTGGACGGCGTCTACGCAACGGGCGAGCGGTTCGTCGCGGAAGGCACTGCGGTGACGCTCCGTGAAGCGCCCGACCAGCAAGGCCGCGAGGTTGTCCTTGATTTCGTCTACGAACCGATGCGCGACGAGGCGGGCGACGTCACCGGCATCTTCCTTGAAGGTCACGAGGTTACCGAAATTCGCCGCGCCGAGGCGACGTTGCGCGAAAGCGAAGCGCGATACCAGGCCCTGTTCGCCGCATCGCCGGTGCCGTTCATGGTGCTTGCGCCGAACGCGCCGGATTTCACAATCATTGCAGCAAACGATGCGTATTTCGCCGCAACTCTGACGACACGTGAAAGTCTTGTCGGACGCAGGCTGTTCGATGTTCTTCCTGATGACCCGAGCCGCCCAGGCCAACTCGGGTCCGATGCGCTCGCCATTTCGCTGGACCGTGTCCTGACGACGCGGACGACCGACGCAATGGAGCGCGTGCGCTACGACCTCGTCACTCTCGACCGCGGGTTCGAGCCGCATTGGTGGGAGGCGATCAACGCGCCAATGCTCGATGGGTCGGGCGAGATCAGCGCCATCATTCACCAAGTCACGCGGGTCACGGAGCTCCACTATGGCGAGGAAGCCGAGTTGGAGGAACAGGAGCACCAGGCGTTCCTGCTGAAACTCGGCGACGCGCTACGGGCGGAGCCGAGCGCCGAGGCCATGACGGACCGAGCGCTCCGGATGCTCTCGGGGCAGATGCGGCTCGATCGCTGCTATGTCGGTATTTATCGGCTGGCGGAGGATCTAGGTGACTTTCCCCATCAGGTGCACGACGACCGTCTGCCCTCGTTGCCCGCTCAGGTGCGTTTGTCCGATTTTCCCGAGGCGCTGCGGATCGCGTTTGATCGGACGCTGGTGCTCGACGATGTCGTGGAAATGGAGGGGCTTTCGGACCGCGACCAGGCCAGTTTCGACGGCCTCGGCATCCGTGCTTTGATCGCTGCGACCCTGCGCAAAGGCGAGAACAACCCGCTTTGGGCGATCGTGGCCGCCTCAACCAGCCCTCGAGTCTGGACACCGGGCGAAGTCTCCCTTGTTGAAGAGGTCGCCGAGCGCACCTGGGCGGCGGTCGAGCGGGCCCGCGCCGAAGCAGTGCTGCACGAGAGCGAGGCGCGCCACCGCTTTCGCGTCGAGTTGAGCGACGCCCTGCGCGCGCTGACCTCACCCTCCGGGATCATGGTGGCGGTCGCCGAGCGATTGGGTCCGCACCTCGGCGTCGACCAGGCGAACTACTATTTTGTCGACAGCGACCGTTTCGTCGTCACCGACGAGTGGCGCACTGACGCGAGCCCCGGCATACTCGGCAGCCACTTCTTGGCCGACTTCGGCGAGGACACGTTAGCGCGCCTGCGCGCGGGCGAGGTCCTGCGCTTTGACGACACGCACGGCGTCGAAGGCGAGAAAGCGTTCGCCGCCGCCGGCATTGCGGCCGTCCTGTCGGTCCCGCTGCGCCGCGACGGCCGCTGGGCGGCTGGCCTCCACGTCCACCAGGCTCGTCCGCGCGTTTGGACTGCTGAGGAGGAGGCGCTGGTGCGCGAGGTGGCGGCACACGCCTGGGCGGCGGTCGAGCGCGCCCGTGCTCAGGACGATCTGCGCGAGCTTAACAAGTCGCTCGAAGCGCGGGTCGCCGACGCGCTCGCCGAGCGTCAGGTTCTCGCCAACTTCGTCGACAGCACGGACGCCTCCGTACTCGCCTGCGACCTCGACTACGGTGTTCTCGCGGTCAACGACGCCACCATTAGAGGAATGGAGCGCCTTTACGGCGTGCGCCCGAAGGTCGGCGACAACTTGCTCGACGTGCTCGCCTCAATGCCGGAGCACCGCGTGCAGGTCGAGCGCCACTGGAACCGCGCGCTCTCGGGCGAGGAGTTCGTTGTTCTCGACGAGTTTGGCGATCCAAGGCGCGAGCGTGCCTTCTACGAGGTGCGTTTCCACCCCTTGCGCGACCGCGACGGTAAGCGGGTCGGCGCGTTTCAGGCGGCCTATGACGTGACTGACCGGGTGCGGGCGCAGACGGAGCTGGAACAGACCCAGGAGGCGCTGCGCCAGAGCCAGAAGATGGAGGCGATGGGGCAGCTCACCGGCGGCGTCGCGCACGATTTCAACAACCTTCTCACCCCGATAGTCGGCAGCCTCGACATGCTGGTGCGCCGCGGCGTCAGTAGCGAGCGCGAGCGTCGACTGATCGACGGCGCGTTACAATCGGCCGAGCGGGCGAAGATATTGGTTCAGCGTCTGCTCGCCTTTGCTCGACGCCAGCCGCTCCAGCCAGTCGCGGTGGAGATATCTAAGCTCGTTGAAGGCATGGTCGGCATGATCGGCTCGACGCTCGGTCCGACGATCGATGTGCGTGTGGTTATCGACCCGGATCTGCCGCCGGCCAAGGCCGATCCGAACCAGCTCGAGATGGCGCTCTTGAACTTGGCGGTGAACGCACGCGACGCCATGCCGGACGGCGGCGAACTCAGTGTCACGGCAAGGCGAGAGAGCGTGTGCCCGGGCCACACCTCGGGTCTCCAGCCGGGGGACTATGTGCTGCTGTGCGTCGTCGACACAGGGGCTGGGATGGACGATGCAACGCGCCAGCGCGCGATCGAGCCATTCTTCTCCACAAAGGGCGTCGGCAAGGGAACCGGTTTGGGGCTGTCCATGGTCCACGGCCTCGCGGCGCAGCTCGGTGGCGGCCTCTTAATAGACAGCACGCCGGGCAAAGGCACGACGATCGAGCTCTGGCTTCCGATCAGCACTGCGGCGATCGACGTTCAAGAGGCTTCCGCCGCAACTCCCGCAACGCGCGTCGGTCGTGGCGTCGCGCTGCTCGTGGACGACGAGAAGCTGGTGCGCATGAGCACCGCAGACATGCTAATCGACCTCGGGTTCGAGGTCGTCGAGGCGGGGACCGGGGAGGAGGCGTTGCAACTCCTCAAGACTGGCACGATGCCGGACATCCTCATCACCGATCACCTCATGCCCGGAATGAGCGGAGTGGACCTCGCGCGGGAGGCGCGTGCCATCAAGCCGACACTCCCGATACTGATCGTGTCCGGTTATGCAGAGGTGGACGCCGTTGGGCAGGACTTGCCGCGGTTGACCAAGCCGTTCCGGAATGCCGAGTTGGCGGAGAGCATCTCCGCTGTGATTCCGGTCGGTGAATAGCGGCGGGGCGCTGTGAGACTGGTCGCAGCTCGGCTGGTCATTGATCGTGGGCCGAATGTCGCGTTTTGCGAGCTAGTTGAATGACTGGTTCTGGCGCGAGCAGATATGGTGCCAGAGGTCATCCCGCGCGATCTGTAACCCCGATGCGCTGCTGACCCAGTGTGGTGTTGGTTGTTACAGCCAATATTCACTAAGATAGTCAATCTATACGACTCTTCTCCAAACTACGAATCTGAGGGTCGGACGTTCGAATCGTTCCGGGCGCGCCATTTTTGTCGGACGTCACAACATGTTGGACTCCGCCAGAGAAAATTGGACTCATCGGCCCGCATCGCGGGCTCGGATGCGCTTCCCACGTTTTCAAGATTGCACATCCTCCCGTATTGCCAGCGCTGAGACACGTTTGGGGTCCGCTCTGACTCATTGCCGACGTTCGCTGGGTCCGCATCCGGACAGGCACCTAAACCTGCTCACCTCGAGCTGCATTGCGGCGCTCTCGGCGCCGAATCCAGCAACGCCACGTGCGCTCGATACAATGAGGGCAGCGCGAGACTTCGCGGGCTGCATGCCGTCGCCGTGGCTCTGACCCGCTCGGTTGGAAAAGCCGGTGAGTCCGTCCACGACTGACACCAGCTCGTTGAGCATCACGAACAGGGCCTTATCCGCAACGTGCAGCTCAACCTCCATTTCGAGTACCCTTCTCATTCCAGGCGGAAAGGCGGCGGCAGTGACGCGATGGATTTATCGCTCGATTCATTCAACTGTAGCGTTGGGCATTAGAAACGCCGAGAGCACTTGGTCCAAGCGATGAGCGTGATAGGCTTGCGTGACCGCTTGAAAGAGATCGTCGACAACATCGACGCTATAACGCCTCATTGAGTCCAAGCTTCATTGGCGACGGGAGGGCTTAGTCCAGTCTTTTGTGGCGAAAGCGGCTGCGCTCAGTGGCAGGCAGCGTTGGCAAGTCGTTGTTTTTGTTCGACGCACAGTCCAGCCTTCTATGCCGCCCGACAATTTTCTTTGACATTGCAGTAGCGTGTGACCTGGCTCCATTTCTCGTCGCAGCGCCTGGGAATTTAACAGCCGTTCGGCGTCCGTCGTCGACTTCGAATTCGCGTCGGTTCTCTGTGGCTCTTGAGTCTCGGGCTCATTGGCCTAACCGCTCCTTAATGGCCGGGGTTTCCGGGGGGTGATGACCGACGGCGGTGGGGTGGGGCGGCTCAAGTTCTACGTGGCAAGCCCCGAGCGCTTACCTTCTCTGTCAGGCAAGGCTAGGCTGCCGGAATGCAGGAACCATCAAACGCGACCCGGCTGAGGATCCGTGCCCCGGACGACTGGCACGTTCATCTTCGCGACGGCCCGATGTTGGGGTCGATTGTCGACCACACGGCGCGCCAGTTCCGGCGCGCGATCGTCATGCCCAATTTGACGCCGCCGATCACCATGGTCGCCGCGGCCGAAGCCTATCGGGCGCGAATCCGTGAGGCTTTGGATCCCGGTCTCGCGTTCGAACCCTTGATGATCTGCTATCTCACCGACGATTCTGATCCCGATGAGATCGCGCGCGGATATGAGGCCGGGGTGTTCACCGCCTGCAAGCTCTATCCCGCCCATGCGACGACCAATGCCGATCACGGCGTCACCGACATCCGCAAGATCTATCCTGTCCTGGAGCGACTGCAGCGGCTCGGCATGCCTTTGCTGCTCCACGGCGAGGTGACGGACCCGGACGTCGACGTCTTCGATCGCGAGGCCGTCTTCATAGAGCGCGTCTACTCGAAGATCGCCGTCGATTTCCCGGCGCTCAGAACGGTGTTCGAGCACATCACCACCGCGGATGCCGTCGCGTTTGTCGAGAGCGGAGGCCCGAACCTGGCGGCGACCATCACGCCCCATCATCTGCGGATCAATCGCAACGCCATGTTCGCGGGCGGCATTCGCCCGCACTTCTATTGTCTGCCGGTGGCCAAGCGCGAGCGGCACAGGCTCGCCCTGCGGCGCGCGGCCATGTCAGGGTCGCCGAAATTCTTTCTCGGGACGGATTCTGCGCCGCACCTGATCGGACGAAAAGAGTCCGCTTGCGGCTGCGCCGGCATCTTCAACGCGCCCTTCGCGATCGAGAGCTATGCCGCGACGTTCGACGAAGACGGCGCGCTGGACAAACTCGAGGCCTTCGCCTCCGAACATGGCCCGCGCTTCTACGGCCTGCCGCTGAACACCGACAGCATCGTCCTCGAACGGGTCGATGTCATCGTGCCCCAGCGGATCACAATGCTGCCCGAGGGCGAAGTCGTGCCGTTCCACGCGGGCGAGACCCTGCCCTGGAGGCTTGCCGGCGTCACCCCGGTTGCGTGACCGGCCGTGCTGTCAGGCAGAGGCTCATCGCATCATGACCGTGCGTCATCGCGAGGCGACTGACGCATCAGGAGGCTACTCCGGGTCGCGATCAGATTCGCGAGTATCTGGAGGTCATTGGTCAGGTCGATCGGGTCCTCGATCAGTGAGGACTTCAGGGCCGACTTGAGCCAGGGGCTCATGTCGGGATGTTCCAGAACCCAATGGATGCGCGCGTCGATCGTCTCCAGATCTGCGCAAGGCGTATCGATTTTCTGGCCCAAGTAAGCCTCTCCTCTGTTTTCTGAGCCTGAGAATTGCAATCGCCGCACCGGGCGACGAACGGCATGGGCCCTCAGTGCAGCGCGGGGACCGGCGCGGCCTCGGGCATCATCGAGGAGTGCAGATGGTCGATCTTCCAGGCGTCGTCCTCGAACCGGTAGATGAACGAGTAGCGGGCGTGGACGTCACGCGTCTGACCCGTCGCGGCGTCGGTCAGGGTGACCGTCCAGGTCCCGACCCGCGAGGCGGTGTGGCAGTCGATCTCGATGGTGCTGGTGTCGATCCGCCCCACAGGGTGGTTTCTCAGGAAGCTGACGAAATAGTCCCGCACGCCGGCAGGGGTGGTGCGGGGCGTGTTGGAGACGGTCGGCAACAGAACCGGCTCATCGGTGAAGAGGTCGGTCACGACATCAGGATCGCGCGTCGCCCAGGCCTCGGAGAAGCGCCCGAACTGCGCTTCGATGTCGGCCGTCGTGGCGGCCGGACAGGTCTGCGTCGTCTGGGACGTGGGCATCGCCCAGGCTGACATCGGCGCACCCGTCGAAATCAGGGCGGCGGCAGTGACGAGGGAAAGGATGTTCATACTGGCTCCGTGAGAGGTCCGGCGAGTTCCGGAGGATGGTCCTGGGGATGAAGGGGGTTGGCGATTCGAGGGCGCATTCACCTCCAGAGCCAGACAGCCGCAGCGGTATAGAGGGCGATGCCGACCGTCAGGTTGAAGGGGAAGGTGATGGCCAGAGACGCCGTCACGAAGACGCCTGCGTCCGCCTTGGGCGCCGCAAGCCGCATGGCGGCGGGTACGGCGATATAGGATGCCGAGCCGGCCAGGATCGTGAGCAGGGCCGCGTTGCCGACGCCGAGCCCGACGAGCCGCGCCAGTCCAAGCGCAAGCCCTGCCGAGAGGAGGGGAAACCCTAAAGCGAAGGCGATGACTGCAGGGCTTAGTTTGCGCCCGCCCTCCATTAGCCTGCGCGCGGCAATCAGGCCGATGTCCAGCAGGAAGAAGCACAGCGCGCCCTGGAACAGGGGGCCGACGAACAGTTCCAGCTTGGCCATCCCCGCCGCGCCCGAGACCAGGCCCACCAGAAAGCTGCCCAGCAGCATGATGGTGGCGGCCCCGAAGAAGACCTCCCTCAGGACCGCTCTGCGTTTCCCGGGCTCACCCCGGCCGGCGCCGTTCAGCAGAAGCAACGCCGTGAGGATGGCCGGTGTCTCCATCAGAGCGAGGACAGCCGCCATATAGCCGCCCGATGCGAGACCGACGGCGGCAAGATGCTGCTGGCCGGCGGCGAAGGTCACCACCGAAACGGACCCGTAGGTGGCCGCGAGGGCGCAGGCCGTCGAACGATCGAGCCTCGGCATCCGTTTGAGAATGACGAAGGCGACGAGCGGCATCAGGGCGCTCAACGCTATGCCGATGGCGCCGGCGGACAGGAAATCGCCATTCAGCCCCGCCGCGCGCGCCTCCACCCCGCCTTTGAAGCCGATGCAGAGCATCAGATAGAGCGACAGCGCCTTGGCGATCGGTTCCGGAATGGACAGGTCCGATCGCGCGAAAGCGGCGGCCGCGCCGAGGAAGAAGAACAGGATCGCGGGCGAGGTGAGCAGGGCGAGGCTGGCGGAAAGGTCGGGCATTCAGGGGAGTCCGTATGAGGCTGGCGTCCTCTGCCCTCGACGATTCATCCGATCCAGTTTATTAGAGTAATATTCTCTATAACGGATTCGAATGACGTGAAGTCGCGCCTGGTTAATCTCGAGCTCGACCTCCTTCGGGCGTTCGTGGCGGTCGTGGAAACGGGGAGCTTCACTCGGGCGGCCGCCCTGTTGGGGCGAACCCAGCCCGCCGTCAGTCTGCAGATCCGCAGACTGGAGGATCAACTGAGGTCACCGCTTCTGGATCGGGCGGGCAAGGGCGTGGCCGTGACGACGGAAGGCGCCGCCCTGCTGCCGCAGGCGCGCCGGCTCTTGCGGTTGAACGACGAAATCGTTTCCACGCTCGGCGAGGGCGATCTGGAGGGCGAGGTACGGTTCGGCGCGCCGGAGGACGTCGCGACGATGCATCTGCCGGGCATCCTCGGTGGCTTTGCGCGCAGCCATCCCCGCATCAAGCTGTCCGTGACGTGCGACTACACCGCCAATCTGCTCGACCAGATGTCACGCGGGCTGCTTGATCTCGCCCTGATCAAGCGCGAGCCCGTCGGGCCCGAGCTCGGCGTTCGGGTCTGGAGCGAGCCCCTGGTCTGGGTGGCGCTCGACCCGTCGATCCTGGAGGCGTCTCCTCTGCCCCTGATCGTCGCTCCGGCTCCTGACATCTATCGCAAGCGGGCGCTGGGCGCGCTGGAAGGGGCCGGCCTCGCCTTTCGCGCCTCATTCACCTCGCCCAGCCTCGCGGGCCAGATGGCGGCGCTGCGGGCCGGCCTTGGCGTCGGGGTCCTGCCGGCCGCCATGGCCCCGCGTGACCTGACCGTTCTCGGCGACCCGCTGCCGCCGCTGAGCGACAGCGAGATCGCCCTGGTGTCCACGCGCGGCATGGGAGGACCCGCCGGGTTGTTGGCCCAGGAGGTTCTTCGCGCCCTGGAGCGCGGCCCGATGTCGTCATGACGCCCGTCCGACGGGGCCAACACCATCACGCCGCGCTGTTCGGGACGCTCCGTGGGTCGGGCGTTACGGCCCGTCCTTGCCGTCGTGGGTCCTGATCCAGGAATAGAGCATGGAGCCGCCGATCAGGCCCAGGGTCGCGATCAGCGACCATTGGGGCTCGAGGTAGGGCACCAGAGCCTCGCCGGTCATGTCCTTCCACGCCTTGTACAGGCCGAAGTTCCAGATGATCTTGACCCCGATCAGAACGAGCACCAGCGACAGTCCGTACTTCAGATACCTGAAGCGGGCGACGGCCTCCGCGAGCATGAAATACATCGAGCGCAGGCCCAGGATCGCGAAGATGTTGGAGGTGTAGACGATGAAGGGGTCCTTTGTGACGGCGAAGATCGCCGGCACGGAATCGACCGCGAAGATGACGTCCACCACCTCGACCATGACCAGGCCCAGGAACAGCGGGGTCGCGAACAGGACGAGCCGGCCCGTGCCCTTGGGATCGGGTCGTTTCACAAAGAAGTTGTGGTTCTCGATCGTGTCGGTGACGTGCATCCGCTTCTTGAGGAACTTCAGAACCGGATTCTGGTGGAGATCCATCTCGTGTTCGCCGCCGAAGATCATCTTCCAGCCGGTGAAGATCAGGAAGGCGGCGAAGACGAACAGCACCCAGGTGAACTCGTTGACGATCGCCGCGCCCAGGGAGATGAAGATCGCGCGGAACACGATCGCACCCATGATGCCCCAGAACAGAACGCGGTGCTGGTACTGGCGCGGGACCGCGAAGAAGGTGAAGATCATCCCGATGACGAAGATGTTGTCGAACGCGAGAGCAGTCTCGAGCAGATATCCCGTGAAATACTGCAGAACGGCCTGCTGATTGAGATTGTCAGGACTCATGTAGTAGCGCGCATCGGGCTCGTACACGAAATAGACATAGGCCCCGAAGGCGATGGCGATGGAGGCGAAGGACGCCCACATCGCGGCCGATTTCCTGGCCGATACAACGCCATCCTTGTTGTTCACGACCCCGAGGTCGATCCACAGCAGGAAGCCGATGAAGGCCAGGAAGCCGATCCAAAGCCAGATCGGCTGACCCACATAGGTCGCAGCCAGAAACGGAAGGAATTCAAACATCCCGCACCCCTGAATAATGAAAATGGCGCTGCGTTACGCCGTCCATGCGGGGATCCGACATCGCAGCCGACGCCTCGGCTGCCAGAGGGGCCCGGACCCGTGGAGGGGCGGTAATGAAGGCAGAGTCGCACCGCGTCAACAGATGGCGCAGCATTTGACGAGAGCTGGTAAGATTTTGGTATCTCTGATCCAGTGATTGCGGCCGTCATGGCGAGCAATCCTCTGTTGGCCCCGCGACGCAGTCTGTTAAGGTCGGCCTGGCGAACCTTTCAGGCTTCTCATAATACTTGATCATCAGCGGTATAAGCACTTCTTATTGGCGCGGTTGGCGTTAGAAGTGCAGCGTGTGTGTGCGGCCCGGGCCCCTCTGACGATCGATTTCGATCGTGATGTCGGATCGCATCGGGTGCGCTCGATGACGGGGTCCGGCTGTTAATCCCCCATCGAACCGACGGCTTCGGCGTCGAGCGCTTCCCCTTCAGAGAAGGAGAGGCTCCATGTCTATCGTGTTGGCGCGCCGGCTACGGGGATTTCATTCCCTGCTGGAGATGGCGCTGAGGGACGAACGGGCGCGACCGCGACCCGACGATCGTACCGTCGCGAGCATCAAGAAGAAGAAGTTGGTCATCAAGGACCGGCTCGCCGTCTTCGACGGCCGCCAGATGCCGTCGGGGTCGCACTAGCGACCAGAAGGGTCGGCGGCTTTCCCCGGTCGCCGACCCCGATCGCTTCCCAACATCATTTTGCGTCGCCGTCCACCGGCGACAGACGTGAGGTCCCTATGCCACGATCAAACAGACTACTGAGACGACGCGCCCCGATCGACCGGGACGACGTCTGGACCCCCGGCGACGTCGTCCAGATGGACGCCATCGTCGCAGGCTGCGCCATGGTGGCCCAGGCCGACGGTTGGGTCACGCTCAACGAGCGGACGCGCATGATCGATCGAATGCGCAACTCCCCCGCCATCGCCTTCTTCGGCGCCGACGACGTGCTCGTCCTGTTCGAGGCGTTGAACCTGCGCTTCGAGCGTGATCTGGACGACGGCGAGGCGACGGCGGAGGTCGCCGTTTCGCGCCTGCGAGGCCAATCCGGGCCCTCTCGCGCCTTGATCGAAACCGCCTGCGCCGTCGCCGAGGCCGACGGGGGCTTTGACGCCGAAGAGAGGGCGGTGATCTTGCGCCTTTGCACGCTCCTCAACGTCGATCCGGCGTCGTTCGACCTGATCTCCGGTGAAGGAGGGCAAGGATGAGGGTCGGCACATCAACCAGCCCCGCCGTCCAGGCCTGGGCTCTTCAGCTCTCCCAGATGACGGGTCGGGTGGCGTCCCATCAAAGCACGCCCACCGATCGTCCCGTCGATCCGCCGCGGGCCATCAGCGATGATGCCGGGATTCGCCGACCCAGTCGGCATACCTTCGACATCCGTGTCTGAGCGCCGGACAGGCCAGGAAGGCGGGTTCATGGAACCTGTGATCCGGATACGGCCGGACGGCAAAGTCAGTCATGGCGTTCGCGCTGGCGCAGGCTCAAGCGCATGATCCGTCGTCGTCCGGCTGCGTCATGACGGTCCGTCCAGACGACCCGCTGATCGCAGGCTATCACCGTTTCCGAACGGGGGTGTGGCCCGCCAAGGCGCAGCGCTATGCCCAACTCGCGCGGCGACGTCAGCAGCCCGCCGCGGCCGTGATCGCCTGTTCCGACGCCCGGATCGATCCTCAGACCATCTTCGACGCCGAGCCGGGCGAGCTGTTCGTCATCCGCAATGTCGCAGGCCTGGTTCCACCCTATGCCCCTGATGGCGGGTGTCACGGGACGAGCGCGGCGCTGGAGTATGCGGTCAAGATCCTGAAGGTTCGCCGGATCGTCGTGCTTGGGCATGCCAACTGCGACGGCATTCACGCCATGATCCATGGGCCGCTTCGCAACGCCCGGGACTTCCTCGGCCCCTGGATGGACATCGCTGAACCCGTGATGTGGCCGATGCCCGGGCAGGGGTCGGGGGAGGCCTTGGAAACAGCGGTCGAGGCCGCGGTCCTCGGTCTTTCATTGAGCAATCTGCGGACCTTCCCGTGGATACGGGACGGCGAGAAGGCGGGTCATCTGGCGCTTTCGGCCTGGCGGTTCGACATCGGCGCCGGCGAGCTCCGGACGACGTAGCCGATCAGATCGGCCGCCGTTATCGCGGGGATCAACGAAACCCTTTGGCCTGGTGCGTGCCTCGTGGCCGTCGGTCAACGATAGGCCGATACGATGGCGTGCGCGTGGCGCCGCACCTCGTCGAGATGGCCCCGTACGACATCGGCGCGCAGGCCCGGAACGATCCCGCCGAGATTGTGATGCCCGATCACGTCCAGCCCCACGACCGCGGCCAGATGGCTGTCGAAATGATTCAGCATCGCGCTCCAGGCCCCGGATGCCTCGACCCAGTGTTGGGGCGCGCCCGAGCAACTGAAGCTGACCAGCTTTCGGCCGGCCAGCAGCGGATGGTTGCCGCCCTCGCTGTGGGGCGAATAGCCGAAGCCCATGCCAAAGACCCGGTCGATATAGCCCTTCAGCATGGCCGGGGCCGCGTTGAACCAGAGCGGATAGACGAGCACGAAGACGTCGGCGTCGGCGATTTCCCGGCGTTCCTCGACGACATCGGAGCGGGGCGCAAAGCCGGGATGATCCGGCAACTCGCCGGGGTGCAGAAGGGGGCGAACCGCATCCGGTAGAGGTCGCGCAAGAGAGCGACATCGCCCGCAGCCTCAACCTCGGCCGCATAGGCTTTCGCCATCGCCAGGGTGAAGCTGTCGGGGCGCGGGTGGGCGGCGACGATCACGTGTTTCATGAGCCTGTTCCCGAGGCGGTGAGAGTGTTCGCAACGCTGACTCCTGCCCTTCCAGGCTCGCCGTGCACTGACGCAGATCAAGAACGCCCGGGCGCGAACCAGACCCTGCAGGCAACCCGGCAGCGCCTCATCGAGGAGGGGCTGTCCCCGATGGGGACGCCAGCGGCCGCGGCCTTGAGTCCGAGGGCGGCGGTGGGCGCCGTCGCGATCAAGATCGCGGGCCCCTCGACGCCCTGAAAGTCTCAGAGTCCGGCGGCGAGTGCGATCCGCATCAGTTCGGCCATGTTGCGAGCTCCGGTCTTGGTCATCAGATTGGCCCGGTAGATCTCGACGGTTCTGGGGCTGATGGCCAGATCGAAGGCGATCTGCTTGTTGAGCCTGCCCTCGACCACGCCCTCCAGGACATCGCGCTCGCGAGGGGAGAGGTCAGACAGCCGGGCCTGCGCCTCCAGCCGGGCCGCTTCGGGAGCAGGCCTGGCGCGGTGGACCGAGAGAGCCTGTCGGATCGCTCCGATCAGATGCCCGTCGTCAAACGGCTTTTCCAGAAAGTCGATGACCCCGGCCTTCATGGCCTCCACGGCAAGGGCGACATCGCCGTGCCCGGTCATGACGATCACCGGCAGGGTCTCGCCGCGCGACCTCAGTTCGCGGATGAGGTCGAGCCCGGTCAGCCCGGGCATGCGAATGTCGGTCAGGACGCAACCATCCGCGACAGGCAAGGCCTCCAGGAAGTCGGTCGCGGAGGCGTAGAAGGCCGCATCGAAGCCGTTCACGTCCAGAAGGAAGGCAAGGGCCTCACGCAAGCCGGCATCGTCGTCGATCACATGGATGCGGTCAGTCATGCGCGGGATCCCCGGCCCGGGGCAGGGTGAAGGAGAAGGTCGCGCCGCCATCGAGATTGTCGTCTGCCCAAATCCGTCCTCCGTGGGCCTCGACGATGGTGCGACAGATCGAGAGACCCACCCCCATCCCCGTCGCCTTGGTCGTGACGAAGGGGGCGAAAAGACGTTCACGAACCGACGGCTCCAGGCCCGGGCCCGTATCCTTGACGCTGATCCGTATCATGTGGTCGTCGTCGGCGCGAATGCTGACCTCGAGCTGGCGACGCGGCGACCCCGCCATCGCATCGAGGGCGTTACGGATCAGATTGAGCGCCACCTGCTGGATCTGGATCTGGATCTTGTCGACGATCACGGTTCCCAGATCGCGCGGCAGGCGCAGATCGACCCGGACGTCCTGATCCTTGATCCCCACCAGCGCAAGCGCACTGGCTTCCTCCATCATCCTGGCGGGATCCTCGAGCGTGTGTTCGGTCTCGCCCTTGTCCACGAATTCCCTGAGGTGTTTGATGACGTCACCGGCCCGGAGGGCCTGACCTGCGGCGCTGTCCAGAGCCTTGCGCAGTTTGGCGAGATCGGGGTCCGGCCCATCGAGCAGAGTCACGGATCCGCGCATGTAGCTGGCGATCGCAGACAGGGGCTGATTGAGTTCGTGGGCGAGGGCCGAGGCCATCTCGCCCATCGCGGTCAGGCGCGAGACGTGAACCAGTTCCGACTGCAGTTCCTGAAGGCGTCGCTCCTGATCGCGGCGCTCCGTCAGATCGCGAATGAAGCCGGTGAAGAACCGGCTCGTACCGACCCTGGCCTCGCCGATGGCCAGTTCCATGGGAAAGGTCGATCCGTCTCTGCGTTCGCCGACCACGATCCGTCCGATGCCGATGATCCGACGTTCGCCGGTTCGCTCATATCGGTGGAGATAATGGTCGTGCTCGGTTCGATAGGGCTCGGGCATGAGAATGCGAACATTCTGTCCGATGGCTTCCTCCGGGGACCATCCGAACAGCCGGACGGCGGCGGCGCTGAACGACTGGATGACGCCCTGGTCGCCGATGACGATCATCGCCTCGGGCACCGTTTCCAGGATGGATTGCAGATGGGCCTGGCGGCTCGCCGCCTCGCGGCTTCGCCGCCGCAGCCGCTCGCCGGCGACGGCGATGAAGGGACCCAGGAGGGCGAAGCCGAAGGCGTCGATCAGATTGGCGGGATCGGACCACAGGGCGCCCTGGAGCGTCACGGCGCCGATCGCCAGACCCAGGGCCGTGGCCAGCAGCGCCGGGCCGCGCCCGCCCAGGGCGGCGGCGACGAGCACCATCGGGACATAGAGGATGAACAGGCTGCGCTGGTCGAAGACCGGGCTCAGCGCCAGGCGGAGTCCAACGGCGATGACGGCGCCGACGATGGCGGCCAGATAACCCTCACGACGGGACAGGGACCGGTGGATAGAGGACGTCAGCTGCATCGGCGCACTCCGAGCCGATCGCGAGTGCGACGACGCGTCGCCGATCGTAGCACGTGCGATCCGCGGAAGAAGCGTCCCGGTCAGGCGCCGGCCATCTCCGAAAGGGCGCCGAGCCGGCGTATGCGGTATGTTCGGGCGCCGATGAATTCGACGAGCCCGTCGGATTGAAGCCGTCCCAGCATGCGCGAGATCGTCTCCATGGTGAGGCCCAGATAGTCAGCCATGTCCTGACGCCCCATGGGCAGGGCGACGGTCTCGCCCCTGAAGCGCGCCGCGATATCGATCAGGAAGCGCGCGACCTTCTCGCAGGCGGTCGTCTGGCCCAGGAGCAACATGTGGGATTGGGCCCGGTGGAGTTCCGCGGCCGTCGCCTGCCAGATCAGGCGGTCAAGCTGGCCGGCATCGTAGGCCGCCGATCCGGCGCGGCGCAGGGCGAGCACCTCGCAGTCGCCGAGCGCTTCGGCCGAAAACCGGTGGACCGCGTCCATCTCAATGCCGATGATGTCTCCCGGATAGTAGAAGTCGCCGACCTGACGGCGTCCGTCTGCTGACAGACGGCTGGTCCGGACCACGCCCTCGACCAGTTGATAGATGAGGTCGGCGTCTTCGTCCTGGACGTAGATTTCGGCGCCCCGGCGAAACTTCAGGCGCGCGGCGCCCTGCCAGGCGTCAGCGTGATGCGGGCTCGATACGGGGCCTTGCGGTAAGGCGAGGGTCATGGCGGGCCGCGTCCTTGTCTTGATGACAGGGACAGCCTTAAGCCGAAGCCGCCGGGGGCGTTATTCGGGAGTCGCCCCTAAGGGTCGCTACGGAGGTGGTCCGTTTGCCGATCCGACGCTGTCGAGATAGGCGATCAGATCGGCGATATCGTCCGCCTCCATCTCGACCTGCGGCATCGCCGGGTGCGCCGTGACCAGGCCCTCGGCGAGGGCTTCCTGCAGGTCGGCGACCGGATAGCGTTGGGCGAGTCCGCGGAAAGGGGGCGCCGCCGGCATCGGACTGGGTCCGGATCGGCCCACGGCGTGACAGCTGGAACAGCGCATCTCGGCCAGCACCTCTCCGCGCGCGGATGAGCCAGTGACTCCCCACGGGCCGCCCGGCGCCAGAGCGGCGACGGTCTGCGGCTCGGTCGGTCCGCGCGATCCCGAGCAGCCGCCGGTGGCGATCAAGAAGGCAAACAGGATAATGCGCATGACGGACTCCTCGCCGACACTATGGCTCCTAGTGCAGCGGTGCGATTTGATGCGGATCAAGGCGGCGGCGCCAACCACTCATCGAAACGGAATACGGCCCGGAACCGCAGGGCCTTGGCCCGACGGTGTGCGGGGGATCGGGCGGGCGCGATCAGGATCCCGCCATCCCCTTCATGAAGCCGATCAGACGCAGCGCGTCCGCGTCGCCTGGCGGCGTAGAGACCGCGCCGAGAGGATCAACGAGCCGGGTCACATACTCGGCGTTTCCGGAGTAGGCCATCGACCAGCCGTCGAAGCGGCGTCCGGCGATGGCTCGATCGAACACCACGGCCAGTTCGCCGTGTCGGGGATCTCGCCGGATACTCGCCATGAGCCCTTCGATCGCAGAGTTCGGCCCTTCCAACACCTGCGCGAACCTCGACTTCGTGACGATCAACGCCCCAGTGACGTTCAAAGTCCGGTTGCGTGCCGCCGAAACCGTGACGATGCGGTCGATTTCTGCCGGCCTCTCCGCGAGAGGGATCAGGATCCGGCTCACATAGAGGAGGGATCTCAACTGCGACACGGACGTCGACTCCCCGGTCGCCGACCTTGCCGACGGGCTTCGCCGGCCTCGCTCCGGCTCGATCCGGTTTCAACGCGCGCGCGCACGACCTCGCGACCGACGCTCGCCGGACCGCCGGGGGCCTCGTCACCGGTCATGGCGAAGACCGGACGGAGGGGGCGATGGTCACGGGCGGTCATCAGGATCACCGCGCCGTGTAGCCGCCATCGATGACCAGTTCGGACCCCGTGTTAAACCGGGCTTCGTCCGAGGCGAGATAGACGGCGCCCCAGGCGATGTCGTCGGGCTCGCCCATATGACCGAGAGGATGCAGTTCGGCGACCGCTTGCCGTGCCGCCGCTGAGTCGCCCAAGGCCTCGAGATGGTGCTGGACCATCGGCGTCCAGATGAAGCCCGGATGGATCGAGTTCACCCGGATGCGATCACCCGCGTAGAGCATGGCGTCGGTCTTGGACATCAGACGCACAGCGCCCTTGGAGGCGTGATACGGCGGAGAGTCGGCAGCGCCGACCAGGCCGTAGATCGACGACAGGTTGATGATGGACCCGGCGCCGGCCCGACGAAGATGGGGGATCGCGTGTTTGACCCCGAAGAACACGCCCTTGACGTTGACGGCCTGCACCCGATCCCATTCGGCCTCCGTGATCTCATGGGTCGGCTTGTTCACCCCGGCCACCCCGGCATTGTTGACGAGGGTGTTGAAGCCCCCGAAGCGGGCGGCGACCCTTGCGAAGGCCTCGGCGACGTCGGTCTCCATCGTAACGTCGCACCGCTCGAATGCGGCGGACAGACCCTGGGCCGTGAGCTCGTCGACCAGCGATCGGCCCTCGGGCTCAAGCGTGTCCAGAACGGCGACCGCCGCACCCTCCTGCGCCATTCGGGTGGCGATGGCCCGCCCCAGCCCGAGGGCTCCGCCGGTCACGATCGCTGTCTTGTCGGTCAAACGGCCCATCTGGTCGCTCCACTGCATACCTGTGGAGAGGATGGGCGAATCTGGCGGCCTCGCCTTGATCTGGCGCAAATCCAGCCGTCAGGCCGGTCCCGGGTTCGGGCATCCGCGCCCCTGCGACAGGCCTTTCAGGAAGCCGCGCCTGACCATCCCTGCCAGGATCGCCTTCGCCCGGGTGCGATCCGCGGCGGCGGCGCCGGAAAGTTGCCGCAACACATTGCGATAGGGAAGATCAGCGAGGCCCTGGATCGCATCCTGCAGCAAGGCCGTCGGGCCGGATGATGTCGAGGAGGGCGCGCTATCGATGTCCTCGCCCAGAGCGGCGTCGAGAGCGGCGAGTTCGGCCGCTGCGCCTTCGCAGTCGTCGGGAGACGGGGGCGCATAGGGAGCCGCCACGACATCCACGAGGGCGGCGGGCGGGTCGGTGTGGACAAGGTTGAGGTCCCTGAGGGGCCGGACCGCCGCGTCCGCGATCGGGGTGGCGCAGGCCGCCAGCTGCAGGGCCGAGACGATCACGGCGCATAGGGACTGGCGGTGCGTCAGGATGACGGCCGGTCGTGCGGACGGCCCCGAACCGGGTCCGGGACGCGATTCGACTGCATGCGAGGGCGGGGCGCCTGACCGTTTCACAGCGCCGGCTTCGGACCGAGGGGACGACCGGGAACGAGGCCACCGTCCAGCAGGGCCCGCCAGGCGTCCTCGGCAGTCTCCGCGAACGTGAAGAGACCGAGGTCCGCAGGCGAGATGAAGCCCTGGGCTTCGAGGACCTCAAAAGAGATCAGCGAGGTCCAGAAGGCCCGGTCGAACAGGATCACCGGGATAGGCGGGGCCTTGCCGGTCTGGCGCAGGGTGAGAATCTCGAAGAGTTCGTCCAGGGTGCCGAAGCCGCCGGGAAAGACGATCAGGGCGTTGGCGCGCATCGCCAGATGCATCTTGCGCATCGCGAAATAGTGGAAGCGGAACGTCAGGTCAGGCGTCGTCCAGGGGTTCGGCTCCTGTTCGCTGGGAAGCGTGATGTTGAATCCGATTGACGGCGCCCCGGCCTCGGCCGCCCCGCGATTGGCGGCGGCCATGATTCCCGGGCCCCCGCCGGTAGCGATGACATTGTCCCTGACGTCCCCGTCGCCTCGAACCGCGCCGCCCTCCAGAGAGGCCAGGGCGCCGAAGCGGCGCGCCTGGGCGTACCAGTGGCGGTGGTTCGCCGGTCCCGTCTCGTTGACGCGGGCGCTACCGAATACGACCAGGGTCGATCGGACGCCCCAGGCCTTGAGGGCGAGTTCGGCCTTTCCGAACTCCAGCTGGAACCGAACGCCCCGCATCGAGTCGCCGAGCAGGAAATCCTGGTCCAGAGCGGGGAGACGGTAGGAAGGCGAGGCCCGCTGCAAATGATTGGAGGGCGCTTCGGTCACGGACGACCCTGCCCCGCCCCGGTTGCGACCGCCGCCGTCAGGCGCGCCAGCAGCGCGTCCCGTTCGGCGTCCGTCGGCAGGGCCTGAAGCGCCTCGTTGAGCGTCTCGAGCAGACCCGCCCGAGCATTGTGCCAGTCCGGCCGCGCTTCCGCTCCGGGCGCCAGTCGGGCCGCGGGCCCGTCGAGGGCCTCGACCTGCGTCGGGGTCAGACTGAAGGTCTGGTCGAGCCGCGGGATGGTGACCTGGTCGCCTGAGCGACCGGCCGCAGTGATCCGGTCGCGCAGGCCTTCGAGCGCCTCGGGCTCGCCATGGGCCAGGAAGACCTGACCTCGAACCGGCTCGCGGGCGGTCAGCCAGTCGATCAGGGAGGCGGCGTCGGCGTGACCGGAATAGACGTCGAGGGACCGGATGCGGGCGTTGACGCGAACGTCGTCCCCCTGGATCCGAACCAGCGGCGGCGTTTCCAGAAGGATGCGGCCGAGCGATCCGGCGGCCTGGAAGCCGGTGATCAGCACCGTGGTCTCCTTGCGCCACAACAGCCGTTTGAGGTGGCGACGGATCCGGCCGGCGTCGCACATCCCGCTGCCGGCCAGGATGATGTGCCAGTCGCGCAGCCGTTCCAGCCCGTCGCTGTCCTGGGGCCTCAACAGGGTGTGGAGCCTGGGCGCATTCCGAAGCGGGAGATAGGGATTGACCGAAGCGTCGGCGTTCCAGCCGCGCCGCAGAAAGACCTCCGTCGCCTCGATCGCGAGCGGGGAATCGAGGAAGATGTCGGTGGCGAGGTCCGGCTCCGCCTCCATGATCGCCAGGAGGTCGAGGATCAGCTCCTGGGCGCGTCCGATCGCAAAGGTCGGCATGAGCAGGGGACCGCCCGCCGCCTGGGCGGCTCGCACCTCCTTCGCCAGCAGAGCCCGCCGATGCGCCAGGTCCATGTCCTCGCGCACGCGATCGCCGTAGGTGGATTCCAGGACGAGGTGGTCGACGCCGGCCGGTCCGTCCGGCCGCACGAGGTAGGGCTGCTCACCTGAGCCGAGGTCTCCGGAGAACAGCATGTGGACGATCTCGCCGGCGTTCTCGATCTCTATCTCGATCGAGGCGGCGCCGAGGAGATGGCCGGCCGGCCAGTAGCGGACCCGCAGGCCCGGCGCCGGATCCAGCCACTCCCCGAACTTGACCGTCTCAAACAGGGCCAGGGTCGGTGCGACGTGTTCTGGCCCGTAGATCGGCTCAACCGGGGCGATTCCGCGCCGCTGGTTGCGCCGGTTGAGATGGTCGACATCGCCTTGCTGGATGTCGGCGGAGTCGGCGAGCATGACCTCGCAAAGGTCCCGGGTCGCCCGGGTGCTGATGATCGAGCCCTTGAAGCCGGCCTTGACCAGTTTCGGCAGCAGGCCGGAGTGATCGATGTGGGCGTGGGTCAGGAACACCCCGTCGATCGCCGCAGGATTGAAAGGGAACGGTTCGTGGTTGAGGGCCCGAAGGGTCTTGGGGCCTTGGAACATGCCGCAGTCGACGAGGAAACGGCCGTGGTCCGTCTGGAGCAGGGCGCAGAAGCCGGTCACGCAACCGGCCGCGCCGTGAAATGTCAGGGTCAGCATGAAGACACCTTTCGTCAGTTCGCCAGGGCGAGCCAAAGGGCGACGGCTGCGAGGCCCGCCGCCGAGATGAAGCGCAGCATCCGCCGCCGGCCTGCGCCCCAGGTGGCCGTCGTGCGCGCCGCCCCCAGAACGATGCCGAGGTGGATCAGGACGCTGATCACGATGTGGGCTAGGCCCAGGCTGAGCAGTTGGACCCAGGGGGGCGCGTGGTCCGGCCGGACGAAGCCCGGCAGGAGAACGCCGTAAAACAGCAGGGCCTTGGGATTGAGGAGGTTGGCGAGCAGGCCGCGCGCCACGAGACGGCCGGCGCCGCCATTTGTGGTGATCGTTCCTGTCGAAGGACGCAGGGCCTCTGCAGCGAGCACGAACAGGTAGAGGACGCCGCCCCATCTCAGGGCCGTCATCGCGACCGGCGCGTCCGTCAGGCCGCGGGTGAGGCCGAACACGGCCAGGACGAGGTAGACGCCGAGCCCGGCGGTGATTCCCAGAACGCTCAGGACGCCGGCAAGGCGGCCGCGTCCGGCCGCGATCACCGCGAGGTAACCCATGTTGGGGCCCGGCGTGAGCTCGATCAGCACCATGGCCAGCAGAAAGCCGGGCAGCACCGCCGGGTCGACCGGGCAGGTCGGGGCGCCGGTCAATGAATGCTCAGGCAGGGCAGGGGGCCGTCGGCGGTCACATCGCCCCGCCACTCCAGCCGCAGGTCGTCCACGCGCGCGACGGGATCGGCCGGGAAGGACAGGACGTCGGTTCGGATCTCCCTCTCTCGCACGAGCATCACGCCCGTCCCGACGGGAACGCCGTGGCCCTGCGGCGTGTCGCCTTCCGCCGCGACTGCAGTCCGTTCGGCCGTGCCCGGATCGGCTGTCGGAGCCAGGACGACGTCCAGCCGAGGCAAATCATCGGCGGCGTTGAGATCGATGAGGAGGGTGCGGATCGACATCTCAGTGCGCCATCAACAGGGACGGCCCCTCGACATCGTCGAGCAGGGCGCGGGTGGCGCCCCCGAAGACGGCCTCGCGCAGGCGGCTGTGTCCGTAGCCCCCTGCGATCAGGACTCCCGCCTTCAGCCTTTTGGCCGCCTCGACCAGCGCGAGACCCTCTGGCCCGCCCCTGACTGTCTCGGTGCTGGCGCTTCCGACCGCATGGGCGCGGAGATAGTCGAGCAGAGGGTCGAATGACGGATTGGCGGCCACTGGGTCCAGACCGCGGGCGCACTGGACGGCGGTGGTTGCGGACGACATGGCGATGAGCGGCAGGGCTTGCCTGACCGCCCGGCCGGCTTCGGCGCTGCCGTCCCCGGCGATCATGACCGGTCCTTCCAGGCCGGAAGGATCCCCCCGGGCGATCAGGATGGGGACGCGTCGCTGCAGCAGCGTCTGGGCGAAGGTCTCCTCGGCGATCAGGGACGTGGTCAGGCTCTCCTGACTGATCACCACCAGATCGGCCAGGGCCAGGCAGTGGCTCAATGCGATCTCCGCCCGGCCCGTGGGAGTGGCCAACGCCATGCGGGGAAGGCCCTCTCCGTCTCCGAAGATCAGGTCGGCCGCATTGCAGATGCGGCGACACTCCGTCTCCAGCGTGGCTCTCGCCGCCTCCTGGCTCGCGAGGATCGCCGACGTCGTCTCATCCGGAAGGGTCTTGCCGAGCAGCATGCCGTAGCTGACGAGATCGATCATCGGGTCGGGCATCACGGGAAACACGACCACCCTGGCCTTGTTGAGGACGGCGAGCGCGGCGGCGAAGCCGAGTGTCGAGGCGTCGCCGGCATGACCAAAGGTCAGGGCGACGATGGACTTGTAGCTCATAAGAATCCTCCCAGGGCGGCTCGCGGCTCTTGTTCCCGCAGAGCGCGCCGACGGACGAGAGGACGCGCATCTGACCGGCTTGGCCTTGATCCAGATCAGATGCGGCGCCGTCGCCTGCCTGAGAGGCCCCCTGAGACCCGACCTTGCATCGGCCGGGCGGATCGGATCAGAACGGTCGTGAGAGCCCTGTCAACGTTGCGGCGTCGCAACGCCGCCGGAACCGAGGTCCATGACAGACGCGCCGACCCGCTCCTTCCTGCGCCGCAAGCGCGATCTGGCCGATGACCCCGGCCAGCCGGTCGGCTTCAGGGATGTGCGTCTCACCGCGCAAGAGGCGGAACACGGTCTGGCCTCCGCCATGGATCGCATCGCGGCGCCGCGTGCGCCCTGGTCGCGCGTCCCGTTCAATGTCCTGGCGATTTCCGGCGGCGCGGCGGGCGGAGCCTACGGCGCCGGGCTACTGGTGGGTCTATCGCGGGCGGGGCGGCGTCCGGAGTTCGCCCTGGTCACCGGCGTCAGCACCGGGGCCCTGATCGCCCCTTTCGCCTTCCTTGGCTCCGCCTGGGACGGCCGGCTCCAGGACGCCTACACGGGCGGTCACGCTGCGGCGCTCTTCGCCCTGCGCCGTGCGGTCCCGGGCCTGGAGCCGGGCCTGTTCCGCGCCGCCGCACTCGACGGCCTGATCGCGCCCTTCATTGATGCACCCTTGCTTGAGGCCGTGGCGGCCGCGCACGCCGAGGGCCGTCGCCTGTTCGTGGCGACCACCGACCTGGATCGACAGCGCGCCTGCATCTGGGATCTCGGTGCGATCGCCAGCCAGATGCGCGAGGCCGGAGAAGCGAACGCCATCACTCTCTTTCGGCAGATCCTGGCCGCGTCCGCCAGCCTGCCGGGGGTTTTTCCGCCGCGCATGATCGCCTGTCGGTCCGGCGGTCGGATTTACGAAGAAATGCATGTCGACGGCGGTGTTGCGGCCCCCTTGTTTTTACTTCCAGACGCGTTGCTGCGGTTGAAGGGGGCGGGGCGGCGGATGCGCGGCGGTCGCGTCTATGTCATCGCCAACACCATCCTGGAGCCCGCGCCCCTGGCGACGGCGAGTAACGTCCCGACGATCCTGCTGCGCAGCTTCGATACCATGCTGCAGTTCTCCTATCGGCAGGCGATCAGCGTGACTGCGACCTTCTGCGCCGGAGCCGGCCTGCCGCTGGCGGTCGCCTCGATCCCCGACACGGCCGGCCGTGGCGTCATGCTGAAGTTCGACACCCGGAGCATGACCCGTCTGTTCGACGCCGCAGCCTCGCGGGCGCGGGATGGAGAAGTCTGGGCGGCGGGTTCCGAGGCGCCTGAGACTGTTGCCGGTCTGCTGGCGAAAACCTTCCGCTTCAGCGACTGAGCGCGTCGGCCCGGGACCGTCGCCAGCAGGCCGCTCTCTTGATTCTCAGCCGGCCCGGTTCGTCGCGGACGATGCGCGAAGCGTCGGGTCAGATCAGGTCAATCACGCGCGGGGCCGCAACGATGGGCGGAGTCGTATCGGCGGGCTGGAGGCTGAAGGTCTGGGAGTGGCTGCGCCCCGCGATCACGCTGACCGGCGAGATGATCTCGGGGCGCAGATGGATCACGGCGACGGAATCGCCCCCGGGTCCGAAGACGTGCAGGTCCGGATATCGTTCCCGGACGGACTGGTCGAGGCGCTCGACCAGGACCGGATCGGTGATCTCCACGGCCCGGGCGGCCATGGATACGCCCACGGCGTCGCCTTGCTGCGCCTCGCTGCGGATGACGACGGAGACTCGTGAGTCGGCCCTGATGTTCGCCAGTTTCTGACTGGTCCGCGCCACGACCACATAGAGATTCAGCCCTTCGTTGACGTAGCCCACAGTGGTCGCCTGGGGCCAACCGTCAGGACGATTGACGGCGAGCGACAAAAGCCGTTGGGCGTCGAGCAGGGCCACGACGGCGGCGACCGCGCCGCCGTGGATGGGGGGTGGAGCGACCTCCGGCATGGTCAGACCCTCCTGACGACCGGGGCGAGTACGGCCAGGCCGGCCCCGGGAATGGCGATCTGGAATGGGCTGCTGGGGCGCATCTGGTGGTCCACGACGCGGTCCGGCTGCACAATACGGCCAGCTGGGCGTCGACAGGACCGTGGCCCTGTTGCGGTCGCGGAGCCTTGATCCAGCGCAAGCCTCGGATCATCGGCCGTGCCGCTCGGCCAGAGACGTCTTGACGCATTTCTGACGGCGCCCCGCAGCGTCCAGCGCGGCAGGACGGGCGCCCATCCCGGAGGCAGGGCGAAGGCGGGCGGCGGTCGCCCGACGTCAGGCACCGCCGTCGGACAGGGACCGCAGCCGCTCCGGCTGCCGGACCTGCAGCTCGGTCGGGGAGAGCAGGCGAATGACGCCCATGGTCTTGAGCCGGGTCAGGATCCGGCTGACGGTCTCGATCGTCAGGCCAAGATAGTCGGCGATCTCCGACCGGGTCATCGGCAGGCGGATGTGGTCCGTCAGGCTGGGGCGGGCAGGGTCTTGCGCCGGCTGATCCTGCAGGAAGGTCGCCACCCGCTCGATTGCGGTCTTGCGACCCAGGAGGAGCATGTGATTCTGGGCCGCAGCCAGTTCGTGATTGGCCCGTTCGAGCAGAACGGCCTCGAGCGCGGGGGTATCCCGGATGAGGGCGCTATAGTCGCTCTTGCGGAACCGGCACGCCGTGGTCGGCTCGATCGCCTCGGCGGAGAAGACATAGGTCTCCCCGGTGGCGAGACCGAGGAAGTCGCCCGCGAACAGGAAGCCAATGATCTGGCGGCGACCGTCGGACAGCAGCTTGTAGACCCGCACAGACCCGGCGGTGATGTTGAATACATGCTGGGCGGCGTCGCCCTGGCGAATGAGCGCCGATCCGGCCTCAAGCGCGACGGGGTCCGCCAAGGCGTCGAGGCTTCCGAGGTCGGCCTCCTCGATGCTGCCGCACACGCTCAGCATTCGGGCGCCGCAGCCGGCGCAGTCCGTGCTTCTGCGGCGATCGTCGTATTCGACGGGGAGAGCCTTGAGCTCGAACATGGTGAAATCCTGACGCCGCGAGGCTCAGTCTTGTCCGCGATCACGGCGCACCGGGAGTTGATGCAGATCAAGGCAGTCCGAACGGCTTTCCGGCCGACGCTACGGCCCTGGTCCTCGCCTCCGGGTCGTCGATCGGCACAGCATGTTTTGATCTCGGTCAAGGCGGCGCGCCGACCGTTGGGCGACCAAGGCGAGAGAAGGAGACCTGCGCATGCCCGCACAAGCCATCCCCGTCGTCGCGACGGTCATCGCCCTCTTCGCCCTCTTCATAGGGTTCGTCGGGGGCGCCGCCCTCTGGACCGCCCTTCCGCGTCGCACTCCGCCGCGCGAGCGCTGACCCCAGCTTCGAAAGGCCCGCGAATGACGTTCAAGACCCTGCTCGTGGCTGTGGACCAGGGCGTCGACAGCGACGCCCGGATTCGCCTCGCCTGCGATCTGGCGGCCGGACTGGACGCCCATCTGATCGGAGCCTGCGGCGTCGCCCTCAGCGTCCCGCCGGCGGACGACCGCTACACCGGCGGCGCTATGTTCGGGGAGGCCTTCACCCTCCTCCGCGACCTCGCCGAGGCGGAGGTTCGCGGCGCGCTCACGCGTTTCCACGAGCTCGTCGGGTCTCGACGGAGCCGGACGGAATGGCGGGGCCGGCTGGGGCTTCCAGCCGATGTCGTGGCGCATGAGGCCCGGGCTGCGGACCTTGTCATCCTCGGCCGCCGCTCGTCGCGCGCGCCGACCCACGCCATCGATCCGGCTGATGTCCTGATGGCCGTCGGGCGCCCGGTCCTCGTGGTTCCGCCGGAGCGGGAGCGGGACCCGACCGGCTGGCCGGCGGTGGTGGCCTGGAAGGACAGCCGCGAAGCCCAGCGTGCGGCGGCCTCGGCCCTTCCCCTGCTGAGCCGCGCCTCCACCGTCCACGTCCTGGAGATTGCGGGCGAGGACACCGCAGAACAGGCCGCCGTGCGCACCGACGACGTCGTCGCCTGGTTGGGGCGTCACGGGATATCGGCCGAGGCTCATGTCTCCCCTCCCGGCAAGACCACCGCCGCCCGGAACATCCTGGGCTTCGCGGCCAGTCATCAGGCCGGGCTGATCGTTTGCGGCGGCTACGGCCATGCCCGTCTGCGCGAATGGGCGCTCGGCGGCGTGACCTCCGAACTGCTGGCCTCCGCGCCGGTCTGTGTCCTTCTCACCCACTGATCCCGAGGTTTGCGATGAGCGGCTTTCACCATATCCGGCTCGAACTGGCGCGCGAGCCCGGCCATCCGCACGGCGATGCCCGCGACGGATGGGACATCGTCGCCGCCCTCGACGAGGCGGGACGGCTGGATCTCGCGGCCTGTCGCGCCGCGCCCGACCGATGCTTCGTGCGCCGGTTCGTGCGGGACGCGACCGTCGCCACGGGCCGCCTGCGGCACACGGTCGGCGATCGCTGGCTGCTGGACCTGGACGGGCGGGACGATCTGGACGCCTCCGGCTTCCGCCTCGGCGAGGAGCAGTTCGCCCTCGGGGAATACGTCTCCATCGTGTCGGCGGACGGCCAGACCCACACCTACGGCGTGGAACGGCTTGAACCGATCGAGACCCCGGCTTCGGGCGGACAGGCGATCGCCTGATGGCGCGCCGAATCCTGGTGCTGGACGGCCATCCTGATCCGGACCCCAAGCGATTTTGCCACGGCCTGGCCGACGCCTACGCCTCGGGGGCCGCCTCCGCCGGTCACGAGGTGCGCCGGGTCGACCTCTCGGGACTCGAATTCCCTGACCTGATCCGTCGCGACGACTGGGAGGCCGCGTCGGCGCCGGCCGCGATCCTCGGCGTCCAGGCGGATATCGCCTGGGCCCAGCATCTGGTCATCATCCATCCGCTCTGGCTGGGGTTCATGCCGGCCCGGCTAAAGGCCCTGTTCGAACAAACCTTCCGCCCTGGCTTCGCTTTCGGACAGAGGGAACGAACCGTGGGTGACGGACGGCTCAAGGGCCGGACCGCGCGGGTCATCGTCACCATGGGCATGCCTGCCGCCATCTACCGTGGCTTCTACTTCGCCCACGCACTGACCGCCCTGAGGCGCAACATCCTGGGCTTTGTCGGCATCGGCCCGACCCGGACCACCATCGTCGGCAATGTCGAGGGCATCAGTGACGCCCGGTGCGAGCAATGGCTCGACAGGATCGCGGGGCTGGGGCGCCGGGCGATCTGACCCGACCGTCGGATCTTCAAGACCCAGGCGCAGATCATCGCGGCCGGCGACGCCGGGTCCGCAGTTTCCGAACAGCGACCCGCCCATAGCCAATGTCGGCTCCGTCCAGCGAACCGGTGCCTAAAGCCTGGTGCGCAACGACCACAATTCGGGGAAGCAGCGACGCTCGAGCGTGGACGACAGGTAGCCGACGCCGTCGGTGCCGCCGGTGCCGCGACGCCGGCCGATGATTCGTTCGACGGTCACCACATGTTTATGGCGCCAGGTCAGGAGGGCGTCGTCCAGATCGACCAGTTTCTCGGCCAGTTGATAGAACGGCCACCAGCGTTCGGTGTCGCGATAGACCTCCAGCCAGGCGGCCTCCACGCCTTCCGAGGGCTGGTACGGCTGGCTGACGTCGCGGTTCAACGTCTCTGCGGGGACGGCGATCCCGGCGGCCGCGAGCTGGGCCAGGGCGTCGTCATAGAGGCTCGGCGCGGCCAGGGCTTCCGAAAGGGCGGCATGGGCTTCCGGCCGGTCGAGCTGGAACGACAGGAACTTCGCATCCTTCAGTCCCAGCATGGTCTCCAGCCGGCGGAACTGGTCGCTCTGGAAGCCGGAGCTGGAGCCCAGCACGCCGCGGAAGCGCAGGTAGTCGGCGGGCGTCATGGTCGCCAGGATCTCCCAGCTCTGGGTCATCACCGCCTGGATGCGGCTGACCCGCGCAAGGCTCTTGTAGGCCGGGACAAGATCCCCGGCGCGCACCAGCGACTGGGCCAGGGCGACCTCGTGCAGGATCTGCTTGAGCCAGAGCTCCTTGGTCTGGTGGATGATGACGAACAGCATTTCGTCATGCTCGTCGCTGATCGGGTTCTGGGCGGCCAGCAGCCGGTCCAGGTCCAGATAGCGGGCATAGGTCATGTCGGCGGCGGGCGTCGGATCGGTCATGAGCGCTGTATCGGCCGGTTCCCCCCAGGCCTCAAGTCACCCGCCCGGAACGGGACGGCTCGCTTCGGCCTCCGGGCAGGACAGGCCCTGCGCCGGGCATCCGCCTGGCGGGGTCTCCGCGACGGCGCTTGCGGACCGCAACGTCCGGGCTGGGCGCGAGCGGAAGGTCTCTTCAGCGCCTGGCAACGTGATGGGAAGGAATGGTGGACGCGACAGGGATTGAACCTGTGACCCCCTCGATGTCAATGTTGCTTTAGCCAGTTTATGTCAGTTTCCTGACGTATCTGCGTGCTCACAAGATACTGAAAAACATAGAAATATCAGAATACGGCCGTTCATTCGGTCTCTTGGGGTATCCTCGAGTTCGATCCATCTGGTATCTATTTGGTGTCGGAGAAGTGTCGGGGCGCGTCCCGATCCAGGCTCGGGAGTGGATGAATTTGTACGCTCAGACAGCTCGGATAACCAAGCGGACCGTCGACGCGATCCCAGCGCCGACCAAGGATGAGGGAGAAGCGCGTCTATGGGACACCGACCTGAAGGGCTTCTTCCTGCGGGTGTATCCGTCCGGCCGCCGGGTCTATGCCTTGAAGTACCGTTCCGGCCCGTCCCAGAAGATTTTCACGGTCGGGGTACATGGCTCGCCCTTCACGCCTGAAACGGCCCGTGCCGCGGCTTGGGCGGCCTTGCGCCGGGTTTCGGACGGCGAGGAC
>NZ_JAFCWQ010000029.1:0-35314 GCF_049897665.1 Brevundimonas sp. TWP2-3-4b1
TCAACACCGTCTCCAACACCAACATCCCGAACTCGCCGCCTGACATCCGCCAAGCAGCCATCGTTAGACATCAGGAATGAGGGGTCCTTATTCGACGCCGATCACCCCGCTAACGGGGTCCCTTTTCCACGCCGATCCACAGTCTGGGTTCTGGAGGCGGGAGCATGAGCGGGAGTGTTGCTCCCGGCGGGAGGAAATGGGGCGGGAGGAACGGGAGTGCCCCTAAAGGGGCACACTCCCGCTCCCGCCCGCCCTTCCGCTCCCACTCCCGGCCGAGATCGGTCGGACAAACCGGTGACGATGATCTCCCCGGCCGGACTCTGGAAATGCAGAGCATCACACCCACACAGCGAGTGACACAATGACGAAGGCCAAGATAAAGACCCACCCGAAACTGGCAACCCGACCTCAACCGTCCGAGAGGGACCGTCTTCTCGGAGAGGAAGCGCAGGCGTGGTTCCTGTCCAAGCCCGACCCCTCGCCGCCGAAAATCTCGGTCCGACATACGGACGAGGGCGTAACCCAGTTGGGGCCGTCCTATGAGGATCTGGAAGGCTGGAGTTGCCGTTGGGCGAAGGCGCTTGGCACACATTCCAAGCCCTTGCTGGACGGCTTCATTCGTCATGCGCTGGCCCAGACCGGACTCTCTCCGAAGAGCGAGCCCGAGGCGTTGGGAGCCCACGCTCGTGAAGCTGTTGCCTTCATCGCCGCGCTGGAGCCGCAATCCGAGCTCGAGGCGGCGCTGGCCCTGCAAATGTGGTCGGTCCACTGCGCCACGATGAAGATGTCCGGCCATCTCCATAGGGCGGAGATGCGAGACGCGCTGTTCGATTACAGCCGGATGATGAACCAGACCTCGCGGACCTTCACGGCCCAGGTCGAAGCCCTGTCCAAACTCCGCACCGGCGGAAAGCAGCAAGTCGAGGTGCGCTATGTCTATGTCGATGCCCGAACCCAGACGGTCGTCAACGGGGGGCCGGGAGGGGGTGTGCGCCTCGAAAATCACCAACAACCCCATGGACCCGGAACCGTTGGTCTTCCGTCTGCGCAGGGCGTGCCGGTGTGGAGCGAAGACGCGGGCGGGGACGCCGTGCCAGTCGCCGGCCATCAAGGGGCGGAAGCGATGCCGGATGCACGGGGGCCGCAGCCCCGGCGCTCCGAAGGGAGAGGCGAGCGGCAACTACGTCTCAGGGCGTTGGACGGTCGAGACCATCAAGGCGCGGGCGACGGTGCGCGGGTTGGTGAAGCTCTGTCGGAGGACGCTGCTTGACCTTGCCTAGCCTGGAAGACGTCGAGGCCATGGAACTTGAAGAGATGAAGGCGGCGATCGATCAGCTCCGCCGTCACGACCCCGTAGCCTTCCTTGAAGCCATAGCCGCCATCGTCGGCGACTACGACTGACCCGCTGGACGCTTGTAACTTAATTTAATAGCCCGGAATCAAGCCGCCACCTGCCCTAGGGAGCCTTCCCACTTCCCCGCTGTTCCAATTCCAATCAACCCTCCCTCGACGCCGCCTCGAACGCCCTGTTCGAACCCATTCGCACCCCGCCCCGCTTAGTGCAGCGGGGTTGGTGCATCGATCTGCTCCTGCAAAGCCGCTATGAGCTCGGCCGCGACTGCCGGCGTAATAACGACCTGCTCAACTTCGGCCTCTGTCCGGCCGGCGAGCTGCTCCTGCGAACGGCACAGGTCGAGCCGTACGGCTATGGCACCGTCGGTCGCCGCGATCTGGAAGCCGGTGATCACAGCTAGGTCGATTGAGCCGTCGGGTCGTGCGCGCCACGTCTCGCGACGGCTGGCGACACCGTTCAGGCTGGCCCTCTGGGCTCGCGAAAACTGCACCATCTCCAGTTTGTGGAGGGAGCGCTGGCACTGATCATTTCATGCAACGCCACGAAAAGGATGAGCCGAAGAGTGACCGTACGATCTACTAAATAAGGCTCACAGGATAGGATCGCCGTCTGCGGCAATTTGGAACTCCTTGATTACAATCAGACTGACGTGAACGTGGGCGCGCGGCGCTACCGCTATCAAGGTGTGGCGATCGCTTTCCAACCCGTGTTCCCGCTACCGGACGTCTTCACGTATAGTGTGGCAGGGCCGCCATTGGTATCGGTGTACAACGAGCCCGCGCCGGCTGTGACCACGCCTTCGGGTGAACCTGGCGCTGAAGCCCAGTGCGTGGCCGGCGTGGTGTAAAAGCGCTCAGCATAAACACCGGCCATCATATGGGTCGGGGTACCGATATCGGAGCCGCCGGAAATGGCAGGATACAGGGAGGAGTAGACCCTGATGCCGGCTGAGTTCTCGCCAATAGTTAGAATGTTGTCGATGCCCGCCTGGATCTTGATAAAGCCGTCGCCTTGATACCGCTGCAGACCCAGCCACGAGTTGTTCGGTACCAGCAGCGCGCCCTGCATCCCCGTCGCTCTGCTGAAATCAGCGCCCTGTCGATGCGCCCCGTCAGCGAGTATGACCGTGTCAGCGTTCGTGCTGTCCTGAAACGTGGCGGTGACGATGCTGTCGCCATCGAAGGCGATGCCGCGGTTCCAAACCCCGCCGCCGAGCCCATATGCGAGGATCGCAGCCGTTCCGCGCGACCCCGTGGCGCTGTGGCCAATAATCTTGATCGGGGCGAACTCTCCAACATTGCCGTACGGGATACTGAAATCGAAGGGATTGTCGCCGTAGCTCACGCGCGAGTTGTTACCCTGATCAATCTCTAGCCCGAAATGATTGGTGGAGGCGCGCATGGCGTCCTGCGCGGTCGTATCCCGCCCCACGCCCGGCTCGACGTAGTTGCCGATGTTGACGCTGTAGCTGTCCCCGCCGGCGGGCTGGACCTGAGTGCCAAAGTAGGCGGCACCAGCGTAGTTGTGAGGCTGACGCGGGTTGTGCTCAATCTGCAGGAAGGTGTGCGAGGCGAAAGAGCCGCGCTCGGCATTGGGCGTCGTCAGCCGCACCACATTGCCAAAGTTGGCGAGATCGCCCCCGGCACCCTCAAACCCCGTGATGATGTCGAAGCCGCCGGTCTGCATGATACCGCGCGAGTAAAGTGGACCAGTCATGGCCGAGGCAGGGCCGCCGGCGAGGGAACGTTGACTGGCGGGATCCGCACGGCTTGCAATGTCACCAACCGCTCGGCCTGACTCTGACAGCGTTTGGCTAGATGGCGCGACGTCAACACGGACCTGGCCCACAGCAGAGGGTGCCCATCCGATCATCACGGAAATGGTGATGGTACAGAGGTTGTGGAGGGTATGCATCGTCTTCTCCGGGGTGATCGCCATCTCTCGGCCTGCGGGATGACGCTTATCGAGCATCAGAACGGTGCCCGGCCCAACGCAGTTGCGGCCTCAGTGATCGGCGACCGCCGAGGCTGTTCAACCCGTGCCAACGAGTGAACTAGCTCGCTCCGGTTCGCCGGGCCGGGCGTTCTGACGTTGCCTACCAAGAGAAGCCGACGCTGACCTTTCCGGCGCTCCGTTCGCCAACGCTGGAAACGCCAAGCCCGAAATCATAGGCCCCCATCTCACGGGAGTAGCTTAGACCGACAGCCGTCTCGTCGCCCGTTGTAAAGGCTTGGGCGCCAATGCGGTTCGACGCCCCGTTGGCGGGCGCTTGGAAATCGAGAGCACCGGCCATGGCTGCGCTTGCGTCGGCGCGGCTCACACTGAACTCGCGGGCACGGTCTATGTCCAACGCACTGGCAAACAGCAGGATGCTGGCATTGAGCGATGTCGTGTTGTCCGACCGAGTGCACGGCGCGAGGCACCTGATGTTCACGACCTCGTCGCCGCGAAGCACGACAGGCTGCGGAGCGCCTCCCGGAGTGTTTGTATTGGTGACGACCACCCCCGGCCATGACTGAGCGGTGGAGGCCCCGGGGAAGCTGATTGCTGCGGCGGCGAGGACAATTGCGAGTGTGACGGTGCGGATCATCGGGAAGCGTCCTGTTTCAATGCTTTCGGACAAGCATGAGACGAGGTCGCAGTGTTCTCCGCAAGTCTTGGCCGGGTGGGTCGACGACGGAGACGTCTTATCTTTAGGTCCCTATTATTTCCAACGCGCCATCCGGCAACGGTCGCTGCAGCGCCTTCGCATCGTCCCAGGGCGCGCGCATCCAGACATCGCGCTCCTCCTCCGTCGTCAGGATCACAGGCATGGCCTTGGGGTGAACTAACTTCACCGGCTCGCTGGGTTCGGTCGTCAGGAAGGCGAACAGATCGCAGGTCTCGACGCCCGTCTTGATCTTGCGAACACAGGTCCAGTCGCGAACGTGGACGCCTCCGAAGAAGGCCAATGGATTGTCGCCCGGCAGGGAGAACCACACCGGCTTGTAGGCACCGTTCTCGCGGCCTGGTTCGCTGAAGGCGGTGAAAGGGACCAGGCAGCGATTGGCAGGGGAAAGCCACGGCTTCCAGTGGCTGCTATTCGTGTTGCGGACATTGGTCGTCCCGCTGTCGGGCTCCAGCTCCAGCAGCTTGGGAAAGTCCACGTCATTGCCCTTGGCCCTCAGCTTGTCGGCCCGCTTTGTCGCGGCGTCGAACAAGGCTTTCTTCGACGACGGCAGGCCCCAGCGCGCCATGGTCAAGATGCGCTCGCTGTCTTCGTCGAGGCGGACGATCGGCGCCGGGTAATCCGGATAGATGTCGCGCGGCTCGAGGTTACCGACATCGCTGCGCATGGCGCGCGTCATGGCCAGGATGTCGTCGGGGCCGGAGCGCGAGCGGTAGAGGTTGCACATGGCGGGAACCTGACACGCGGATCGGCGGTTGTGGAGTAGGAGCAGGCTGGTGCGAGGGATGGCCCGGCAATATGCGTCCCTCCGTTCATACTCGGCTTAGGTGACCCCCAGCGTCCCGCTGGGGGTCTTTGCCTTTTCAGGCGCCCTGCTGAGCCCTGACCTCACCATGGGTTCTGCGGACCTTGTCTCAGCCGGGGGATGAGGCCCGTGGAGCTTAAGCGCGCGGCCCCTGCGCCAATCTACGGGATGATCGGGTCAGCGTGCTGGCGAAGCATGAAGCGGAGTGAAATCGCCAGGATCAGGCTCAGGAAGGACAGCAGTCCAACCGTACTGATGAACACCCACCCCCAAAATGTGATTTCCATCAGCGCCGACCTCCGGTCCGAGCTTTGTCGTCAGACATCAGGCGTCTCCTTGGCGTCTGCGGATGGAAACCGCGCCGCCCTTACGGCCCGCTTCTTGGGCGAGTTCTTTGTTGGTGGAGAACGCCCGCTTCTCGCCAGGCACGGCGGCACCGCCCTTGCGCGCGATTTCAAGCTGGCGCTCCCGACTCATCGAGGCAAAGCCACGCTTTGAAACGCGGTTGTCCGCTGTGTCGGGGATATCCATCAGGTCACTCCAATTCCGATGAATCCGGAATCGGTAAACGCCGTCTTCGTTCCTCTGTCGGTTTGCGGACAGGCGGCTTGGTCAGCGCGGCGTCCGGTGTGGTCGGGTATTTCACTGTCCCGCTGCCGCGAGCCTTATTGCGGTAGGATCACCCGCGTAAAACCAAAGGTCCGGCCGCTCCCAAGATTCAGTTGGGCCTTTACCTCGTTAGCGAACCGCCTTGGCAGTCATGACGAACTCACCGACCGCGCCGCGCGGGCGGATGACGAACTGGATTCGCCCGATACAGCCAACCCGCCGGCAGGCCGCGCCGGCACCCCAGAGATTGTAGTGTGGTCCCCGCACCTGGGCGATGCGTTTCAGGTCCGCCTGGATACGCAGTCCGCACACCGGGCAGTCGGCATAGACCGGCCAGCCGTTGACGAGGATTTGTTCCAATGACCCTGACGCAGCGCGCCAGTCGTCCTCAGTGTAGCGGTCGAGGTTCTTGCGGCCCATCAGTACCAGAGCGCGGTGGCGGCTGGGGAGATTGGCCCAGTCCGCCCGGTGGAATGTCGGGTGTAGGTCACCTTGGCGACCCGGTGGCCGCACTGGCAGCGAAACCGATAAGAGACGCCTTCCGCAGGCCAACTGCGACGTCCTCCGAATAAGGGGCGAGGGTCCATCAACACGGCATGATCGCAGCCCGGTCGATCACACTGGATGATCAGGCGTTGGCCGAACTCTGGCACGAAGTCTTCCCGCGCAACGCGGGGACGGTTTGGATCAGGCATGGCATCACCGAGGGGCGGAGGCCATGCAGCCGAGGCTGCGGAGCTGGATGCCAGCGGCTGACCGCATTACGGCACCGGGGACGCGGGCCTCCACGCAGGTCAGGATTTCGTCTGCTGCGGAGCCGGGGTCGTTTTTCCGGGCCAGTTCCGCGTCCAGTTCAGCGAGCAGGCTCGCCAAGGATCGGTCGTTCATTTGCTCTATCCAGGTTGCCGACCCGGAGCGCTTGTGACTCCGGACAGGCTGCGTGTGCAAGAGAATGTTCCGTACTTGTTCTTAATTCTGTGGATGTGGCCAAGGCATCGGCGGGATCTACGGAAGGATGCCGTCAGAACCCTTCGGCGTGGGTGGAGATTGAACAAACTTGGCAGTCTTTGGAGGCAACTCATGACCGACTATCTCGACCGATCTTCTCATGCGCACCCTCTCCATGTGCTCGTATCTTGGCCCGCCGTCATCGCTGGGGCGGTCGTCGCCGTGGCTGTCGGGACCATGCTCAACCTTCTTGGCGTCGCTCTCGGAGCGGGGGCCTTCAATCCCTATGATCTCGACGGGGGCGACGCAGAGGGCTTCGCTGCCGCCGCCGGGATGTGGGCTGTGATCGCCAACTCAATCGCGCTGTTTGTCGGTGGCGCGGTGGCAAGTCGCGCAGCCAAGTACGCCGATCATCACAAGGGCGCGCTGCATGGCGTGAGCGTCTGGGCCCTGGCCTTCCTTCTGGCTATCTTGATCGCATCAGGTTCAGCCGCCGTGAACACGGCCGAGATTGCCGGTGGCGAAGCAACCAAGACAAATGCGGGAGAAACGATGATCGGGGACGCGCTGGCGCCTGACTCAAGGGTGGTTGAGGGAACTTTGATCGTTCCTCCCACGCAGCGTGTTGAGGCCGAAAACGCAGCCGACAATACCGCGACACTCGCTCTCTGGGGCTTCCTGACTATGCTGCTTAGCGGGATCGCTGCGGTGTTCGGCGGCCTGTACGGCACGCGCACTCATCGCTGGATGGCGAAGGCGGGGCTGGAGGGTCGCACGGCTCCTGAGCTCTCGCGCGCGGACGCTACCGAACGGAGCGAACCGCACAAGGTCTATCCGACGCCGAGGAGCTAAGCAGCGATAAGCGAGCCGAGAAGTGAGCGCCGGCCCTTAGCGGGGTCGTCGTTTTGCTGTCAGGACCACCCATGCTCTGGCCTCCTTACATCGACATCCTTGCCGACGGCCTGGGCATGAGCTTCGCGGTCTGGAGCATCCGGCGGCGCCATCTCTGAACGAAGAAGGCCCGGTCGCGAGACCGGGCCTTTTTCGTCAAGAAACCCCTTCGGTTCACGCGGCAAACAGACGCCGCGGTTCCTATGCGATCAAATAGTCGGAAGCCATCCCGGCCCCGGTCTGATGGAACCAGACGTCGTCCCCCAGCTCCCCGGGGAGCCGGAACGGCGCGACGGGCTCCAGAAGTCCCGCCGAGCTGCCGGCATCCGCATCGCCCCACAGCCCCCCCCCCGACACGGCGTCGTCGATGGCGTCCAGGAGATAAGGCAGCGCGGGCAAGTTGAGGGCGTCCAGATGGCGCTCGCCCGATTGGGCGGTCGTCGGCGTGATCTGGAATCCGGTCAGCCGCCCCACCTCCATGTAGTGTTTAAGAGGATTGGTGCTGTCGGTCAGGAAGGCGGTGAGAAGGACCTTGCTGTAGCGTTCGATGTAGGCGCTGGTGTCGAATGACGCCGACGGGTCGCGAAGCTCCTTCCAGCCAAATTCGAAATAGTGCTGGAGCGGATTGACGCCTGCGGCGGCGACGTCGGGGTTGTTGGCGAGATAGTATTTGGTGTCGAAATAGGCGTTGGGATTTCGCCCCTCCTTGATGCCGTACTGGAGGTAGTGGGTCATCGGATCGATCCCGGATCGCCCGACATCCTCATAAGCCATTCGATAGTAGTCGGCATCGAAACCGTTCACGAGATTTGACCCGACCGCCATGTAGGTGGCCCGGCCTTCGGCGGCACCGTACAGCAGATAGTGCTCCAGCGGGTTCATCCCGCCGATATCCTTATTGATCGCACTGTATTGTTCGCTGTCGAACCAGATGGACGGGTCGCGCCGCTCGTTGGCCCCGAACGCTCGGTAATGCTCAAGCGGGTTGATCCCGGCCGCCGCGACGTCGGCGTTGGCGGACAGATAGGCCGAGGTGTCGAAATAGATGTTCGGATCGCGTCCCAGACGCCATCCTGTCGAGGCGTAATGGGCCTCCGCATCCGCCGTCGGCGCGAGAATGTCACGGGTATTGGTCAGGTAGTAGAGATCATCAACAAGGGCGTAACCATCGTCATTGCGGATCGTCACATCGCTGAACTGAAACACCTCGATGCCCCGGACGAAATCACTGCCATTGGGGTTGTTGATATTGACGCGCAGGGAGCGGGCCGCCGTGTCGACCGTCGGAGATGGCACGAAACTGGTGTGCCGGATGTCGGCCTGGGCGAAAGTATAGGCGAACACAGCGGTATCGACGCCTGACCCGCCGTCCAGCGTGTTCAACCCTTCACGACCGTTCAGACGGTCATCGCCGCCGCCCCCGAAGAGACTGTCCGACGGGCGCCCGCCCGTCAGGGTTTGGGCGGCGGCGTCACCTCTGTAGGTCACCGAAGCAGCTCCGGATGCGGCCTCGACTTCCCGGACACCGGATATGAAGTACAGTCCGCCGGCCGTCACGAATTTCTCGATCGATACCGTTGTGACGGTCAATCCGGTCGCGAAGCTCGCCACTATGGTTCTGAAGTTGTCGCCAAGAGATTGACCAAAACCGCCATTGGCTTCGCGTAACGGGTAGAGCGAGACGTCCAGGACGTCGAAACCGTCACCCCCGTCTATTAAAGCGTGAGAGGTAAAGAGGCTTTCCGCCCCCGTCGTGAGCCGGAACATATCGTTGCCGGCACCGCCATACAGAGAGTTCCCGCCCCCGCCCGTCAGCAGGTCATTGCCGTCCTCCCCGTACAATGAAGAGCTCGGAAAGCCCGGCGTTCCGATCAGAGTATCGTCGCCGGCGCCTGCCCGAAGCGCCTGGAACAGCCGGCCCTCAAGGGTTTGCGAGCCGGCGCCGGTGGCCAGTTCCTCGAGGCCGGTCACCCCCGCGCTATAGATGACAACGCCCGCGGCGTTCAGGACTTCCAGCCGGTTGGCCTGCGCCCCCGCGCGGAACCGGTACCCGTCGAGGGTCATCACCGTGAAGTCGAGAACGTCATACCCGGTCCCGCCCTCGATGACGTCGGCGGTGTCCCCGTTCACGGGCCGGACCACCACGCGGTCGTTGCCGCTGCCCGCGTCGATCGTGTCGGTCCCCAAGCCGCCGTCGATGGTGTCATCGCCGCCGAGACCGTTGATCGTGTCGGCCTCATCCGTGCCGGTCAACACGTCTGCGCCTTCTGTTCCGACAAACGCGGGCATGTCAAATTTCCAATCTTAGTGAGCAAAATTGCAGTGCTAGATCGTGCACAGGGCCGTACAACTAGCAAGCGTGGCTGCGACATCCGGCTGTCTGGTCGCGTTCAAACGACGTGTGAAGCTGGCCCTCGCGACGCGGTCACTCCCCGGGCTTTTGCTTGGGACGCCGCGCCCCGATCACGGCGGTAGGACAGCAATTTGCAATGTGACAATCAGATCAGCGTTAGTCCACGGCAGCGGACGCCTTGTCGCGCGCCGGCGGGGCAAACCGCCCGCCTTCCCGCGCCGGTGCGGCCCGCAGCCCCGGATCGACGACGCTCCGGTCGGGAGCCGCCGGCGCCCCCTGGAGAAGCCGCCTCGCACCGAGTGCATCGCCGAAATCCGTCTGGCAGCAATCGCCGAGCGTGAGCAGGCGAATGTGCTGGCTTCACCATGGCCGCGCCGATCACCCTCACTCGCAGTGGAACCGACCGCTACGGACGCACGCTCGCGAAGGTCACCACCTTCGACGGGACCGATGTCGGAACGGAGATGATCAGCCGCGGCGTTGCGGATCCCTGGACGGGTCGGCAGACGGATTGGTGCGGCGCTGTCACCGACGTCGCCGCTGGGGCTGGCCTTCTTCGCGCCAAGCCGTCGCCTCTCACCATGCTGAGTGAAACCACTGAGGTACCCTGAGCCGCCGTCGATTTGTGCCCCCTGTGTGCCCCCAGAGAAACAGAGCACGCAGACAGCCGGCTAAGATATTGATTCATTGGCGACCCCGGAGGGACTCGAACCCCCGACCTCTGCTTTAGGAAAGCCTTGCTCTATCCGGCTGAGCTACGGGGCCACGCGGGCTGTCCCTAGCGGGTTGCGCCCCGCTCCGTAAACCCGTGGAGCAACAGTCGCCGCGTCCTGGCGAAATCAGTTTGTGGTTAATCGGTCTTAAGATACAATATCCGGGGGTGAACAAACCCCGAATCTGGCCGTGTCGCTGATTCGGTCCTGATTCGTTTCGCGCCTGTTCCACCGCATTATCGTCTGCCGTTAAGCGCCACCCTGCCCAGGGCGCCCATGCCGCGTTGACGAGTTAGTTTCGATATGAAACGGTCTTCTCCTCTCGGGAGATCGTCATGTCATCCACCCCGTCCTGTCTGATCGTCGGCGCCGGAGACGGGGTCGGATCGGCCATCGCGCGCGCCTTTGCCCGGGAAGGCCTCGCGGTCTGCGTCACCCGCCGTCCGCGTCATCTGGAACAGCTCGAGGCGCTCGCGGACGCGATCCGCGCCGAGGGCGGTCAGGCCCACGCCTTCGGCGTCGACGCCCGCAACGAGGCCGGGATGATCGCCCTGGTCGACCGGATCGAGGCCGATATCGGCCCGCTCGAGGTCGTCGTCTTCAACATCGGCGCGAACGTCCGCTTCCCGGTCGTCGAGACCACCGCCCAGGTCTATTCCAAGGTCTGGGAGATGGCGGCCCTGGCCGGCTTCTTCACCGGACGCGAGGCCGCCCGCGTCATGGGCCCGCGCGGCAAAGGCTCCATCCTGTTCACCGGCGCCACCGCCTCGACCCGGGGCGGCGCGGGCTTCTCCGCCTTCGCGGGGGCCAAGGCGGCCCTGCGCCAGCTAGCCCAGAGCCTGGCTCGCGAGATGGGTCCCCAAGGTCTCCACGTCGCCCACGTCGTCGTCGACGGCATGATCGACGGGACCTTCGCCCGCTCCATCGCCCCCGACATCCAGAGCCTGCTGGACGAGGACGCGATCCTGAAGCCCGACGAGATCGCCAAAAACTACGTCTGGCTGCACAACCAGCAACGCAGCGCCTGGACCTTCGAACTCGACCTGCGCCCATGGAAGGAAAACTGGTGACCAGAACCATCGACTTCATCTTCGATTTCGCCAGCCTCAACGCCTATCTCGCCGAGCGCGCCCTGTCGGAGATGGTCGGGCGCACGGGTGCGACGATCAATGTCATCCCCTGTCTTCTGGGCGGCATCTTCAAGGCCACGGGCAACCAGGCGCCGTTCAGCGCCTATGCCGGGATCAAGCTCAAGCTCGACTACGAGATGCTGGAGATTCGCCGCTTCGTGAAGGCGCACGGGCTGGAGGATTTCCAGATGAACCCGCATTTCCCGGTCAACAGTTTGCTGGCCATGCGCGGCCTTTGCGCCTGCGCGCCCGGCGACGAGTTCGACCGCTATCTCGACGCGGTCCTCGCCGGCTTCTGGGAGCGCGGCCTGCTCATGTCGGACCCGGCCGTCCTGTCCTCGGTCCTGGTCGAGGCCGGTCTCGACGCCGGGCGCCTGATAGCCCTGGCCCAGACCGATGCGGTGAAGGCGAAACTGGCCGACAACACGGCCGCCGCGGTCGAACGCGGCGCCTTCGGAGCCCCCACCTTCTTCGTCGGCGACGAAATGTTCTTCGGCAAGGAACGGCTGGGCCAGATCGAGGCCATGCTTTCCTAGCCCTCTCCCCTTGCGGGTCGCAGGCTGATCGCATGCGACCAGCCGAAGGGGAGGCGGCGCACGAGAGCACAGCGATCGTCCTTGCGCCGGCGGGTGAGGGGTCACGCAGGGCCTCACCGATTGGGGCCAGTCAGAACGCACTTCGAAGCCGGGTGTCACCCCTCACCCGATCGCGCCAGAACGACGGCTATCGCCGCCGTGCGCGAGCTCCCTCTCCCGCAAGGGGAGAGGGAAGAACGTCTTGAGAAACCGCAGGCGAATCGCCACCTTATGCACACCATGAGCGACCGCCCCACCGGCCTCGCCCCATCCCGCGTCGTCGCGGTGCTGGGGCCGACCAATACCGGCAAGACCCATCTGGCGGTCGAACGGATGCTGGGTCATGCGTCGGGCATGATCGGCCTGCCGCTGCGGCTGCTAGCGCGCGAGATCTATGAGCGGATCGTCAAACAGCGCGGCGCCAATGCCGTCGCCCTGATCACCGGCGAAGAGAAGATCATCCCGGCCCGACCGCATTTCTGGGTCTGCACGGTCGAGGCCATGCCGCTGGAGCGCGAGGTCGAGTTCCTGGCCATCGACGAGATCCAGCTGGCCGCCGACCCGGAGCGCGGCCACGTCTTCACCCAGCGCCTGCTGCATGCGCGGGGCCGGTTCGAGACCATGTTCCTGGGCGCCGCCACCATGGCGCCCCTGATGCGCCGGCTGATCCCCGATCTCGAGATCGTCACCCGCGAGCGGCTGTCGAACCTGACATATTCGGGATCGAAGAAGCTGACCCGCCTGCCCCGGCGCAGCGCCATCGTCGCCTTCTCGACCGAGCAGGTCTACGCCATCGCCGAACTGATCCGGCGCCAGCGCGGCGGCGCGGCCGTGGTCATGGGCTCCCTCTCGCCTCGCACCCGCAACGCCCAGGTCGGCCTGTTCCAGTCGGGCGAGGTCGATTTCCTGGTCGCCACCGACGCCATCGGCATGGGGCTGAACATGGACGTCGACCATGTCGCCTTCGCCGGGATGCGAAAGTTCGACGGCCGCCGCACCCGCTGGCTGCATGCCCACGAGATCGCCCAGATCGCCGGCCGCGCCGGCCGCCACATCCGCGACGGCACCTTCGGTGTCACCGGCGAGGCCGAGGAACTGGACGAGGATCTGGTCGAACAGGTCGTGGAGCACCGCTTCGACCCCATCCAGGCGATTGAGTGGCGCAACGCCCGCCTCGACTTCGACACCCTGCCCGATCTGCTGCGCTCGCTGGTCCAGCCGCCGAATGTCTCCGGCCTGAAGCTGACCGGTCAGGCTCTGGACGAGACCCTGCTGCGTCGCGCCCTGCAGGACGACGAGGTCAAGCGGATCAGCCGTTCGCGCGGGACCATCATGCGGCTCTGGGAAGCCTGCCAGCTGCCCGACTTCCAGAAGACGACGCTGGACGAGCACGCCCGCCTGTCGCGCGACGTCTTCCATGCCCTGACCGGCAAGCGCGGCCGATTGACCGACGACTGGTTCGCGCCTCGCTTCGCCGAGGTCGACCGCGACGACGGCCAGATCGATCAGCTGTCGGCCCGGCTCGCAGGCGTCCGCACCCTGTCCTACATCGCAAACCGGCCGGACTGGCTGGACGGGATGAAGGGCTGGCGCGAGCGCGCGAGGGCGCTGGAGGACCGGCTGTCGGATGTCCTGCACGAGAGGCTGACCGCCCGTTTCGTGGACCGCAAGACGACGGCCCTGATGCGGTCGTTGCACGACCACGCCCAGACCATGGCCGAGGTCGCCGACGACGGCGTCGTCACCGTCGACGGAGAGGCGGTCGGCCATCTGGACGGCGTGAGGTTCGCCATTGCCTCGGGCGGCTCGGCCCTGGCCGACCGCACCCTGAAGACCGCCGCCCTGCGCGCCGTCGGCCCCGAGATCGCCCGCCGTCTCGGCGCGCTGGCCGGCGATAGCGACGACGCCTTCTCGGTCACGCCGGAAGGCGATGTCCTGTGGTCGGGCGCGCTCGCCGCAAAGATCATCAACACAGAGCCGTTCAGTCCGCGCGTGCGCCTGATGGGCGATCTTGGTCCCCAGGCCGCCCGCGACCGGGCCCAGCGCCGCATCGAGGCCTGGCTGGCATCCGAAGCCGAACGGGCGCTGCGAGACCTGCGGCGGCTCAAACAGGCCGTCGAATCCGGCGCCCTGAAAGGCCTCCCGCGCGGCATCGCCTTCCGCCTGCTGGAGGCCGGGGGCGTCATCGACCGGCGCGACGTCGAACGCGATCTCGCTGCCCTAAGCCAGGTCGAGCGCCGCACGATCAAGGCCTTCGCCATTCGCGTCGGGACCCATTCCGTCTGGCTGCCCGGGGCCCTGAAACCGCGCAGTCGGATCCTGTCCCAGGCCTTTGCCGCCGCCGAACCGTTCCGCGCCAGGCCAGAGGGCCTGACCCTCCTGCCAATCGCCGCCCCGTCGCCCCGCGCCCTCTCCGCCTTCGGCGTCCGCACGGCCGGCCGCTGGGCTGTCCTGGTCGAGGATCTCGAACGCGCCTCGGACCTCCGCCGCGAGACCAGGGGAAACCTGTCCGACGAGGCCCTGAAATCTCTCGGCTGGACGATCGGCGACGCCAAGGCCATCTGGACCGCTCTCAAGACCGTCCGCGCCCGGATGCCGGACCGCGAGGGCAAGACCCCCGTCGTGATCAAGGACTCGCCCTTCGCCAAACTGGCCGAGCTGACCGCGCCCGCTCAGCCCGCCCGCCGCAAGCGGCCGAGGCGAAAGAAGGCCGCGGCCTCGTGATTTCGTCCTTCCGTGCATCCCCGCGAAGGCGTGGATATGAGTGACAGCGACGACAGCGTCCGCGTCGATCTCTGGCTGTGGCGCGCCCGGTTCGCCAGGACTCGCGGTCTGGCCGCCGATCTGGTCCAGAGGGGCGCCGTGCGGCTGACCCATCACGGCAAACAGGTCCGGCTCGACAAACCCAGCCGCCTCGTCCACCCGGGCGACGAACTGACCTTCGCTCTCGACGGCCGGGTCACGGCTGTCCGGGTCGAGGCCCTGGGCGTACGGCGCGGACCTCCGGCGGAGGCCCGCGCCCTCTACGTCCCTCTCGGAGAGGAAACCTCGTCTACTGCTTGACGAACTCGCCTTCGAAGTGGAGCTCGACCTCATCACCAATGGCGGGCAGGCCGTAGCTCATGCCGAAATCCGACCGACGGATCGTGGCCTCGCCGTCGAAGCCGACCCTGTAGATGTTGCCCATCGAAGGACCGGCCTGATTGAACTCTACCTCCATCGTCACCGACCGGGTCACGCCGTGCAGGGTCAGATCGCCGACCACGTCGGCCTCGGTCGCGTTCTCACGATCGACCATGATCGACCTGGCGACGAAGGTCGCGGTCGGAAACTCGGCCGTGTTGAAGAAATCCGGCGTCTGCAGGTGAGCCTTCAGACCATCGTCGTTCGGAGCCACGTCCGCCAGCGGCACAGTGGCGGTCAGGGTTGAGGCTGAGGGGTTGGCTGGGTCCAGCGTCAGGTCGGCGGAGACGTTGACGAACTGCCCGACGTAGGTCGAGAAGCCGAGATGATTGACCTTCCAGGTGATCTTTCCGTGGCCCGGATCAAGTTTGTAGGTCCCGGCCTGGACCTCGGCGGGCACGCGCGTCGCGGCGGTCTGGGCGGTGACGACCCCGCCGATAAGGCTGAGCACCAGGGCTCCGGCGACGGCGGTGCGGGCGAGCAGGCGGCGGTTCAACATGAGGACGGGCTCCGGAGGATCAGCGGTGGCGACGGCTTATCTGCAATCGATACTGATACAAATAAGACCTCTTGCCGCAGAAGCAAGCGATAGAGCCGCCAAACCGTCGCTCCGGTTGACAGCGGACCCTCGCGGGGTCATCTGCCGGACCTCTCCAGCCCAACCCGAAGAACGTCAGCCCCGCCCGCCCATGACCTACATCGTCACCGACGCCTGCGTGAAATGTAAGTTCATGGACTGCATCGAAGTCTGCCCCGTCGACTGCTTCTATGAAGGCGAGAACTTCCTCGTGATCGCGCCCGACGAATGCATCGACTGTGGCGTCTGTGAACCGGAGTGCCCGGTCGACGCCATCGTGCCCGACACCGAGGACGAACCCGACGGCAAGTGGCTTCAGGTCAACGCCGAATACGCCAAGGTCTGGCCCAACATCACGGTCAAGGGCACGCCCCCCGCGGACAAGGAACAGTTCGAACGCGAGACCGGCAAGTTCGAGAAATATTTCTCGCCCAAGCCCGGCAAGGGTTCCTGAACGCTCGCGACCGCCGATAAAGCTCCGGGTCAGGAATAGCGCCGGTTTCGCAAGGGACGCTTGGGACGTTTTGAAATTGCCTCGTTTTGTGATATGTTCCTTCACATTGGGTCGGGCGGTATGCGTTTCATGCGCGCCGCCCGCGTTTGCGACAGAACCTCGTCCATGAAGACGGGGTCGGCCAGAGGTTGGGTGATCCGTTTCCACGACTGACGACTGCATCATTCCGATCGGCGACCCCCGTCGCCGGTCCGGGAGCAATTGTTCGTCGTGCCTTCGATACCCTGTCCCTGCGTCCGGGAAAGGAATGACATGACCACCAAGAGCGTTCTGGAATTCAAGGTTGGCGATGCGGTCGTCTATCCGGCGCACGGCGTCGGCAAGGTCGCGGCGGTCGAGGTCCAGGAAATCGCCGGCATGTCGCTGGAGGTCTATGTCGTCACCTTCGACCACGAGAAGATGACCCTGCGCGTCCCGACCAAGAAGGCCAAGACCGCCGGCCTGCGCTCGCTGGCCACCGACGACGTGGTCACCAAGGCCCTGACGACGCTGAAGGGCCGCGCGCGCATCAAGCGCACGATGTGGAGCCGCCGCGCCCAGGAATACGAAGCCAAGATCAATTCCGGCGACCTGGTCTCCATCGCCGAAGTGGTCCGCGACCTGCACCGCGCAGACTCGCAGCCGGAACAGTCGTACTCTGAGCGCCAGCTCTATGAGTCCGCCCTGGACCGGATGGCTCGCGAAGTCGCCGCCGCCAACCGCATCGACAAGGACGCCGCCGTCCAGCTGCTGTCCAAGTCGCTGAGCGCCAAGAAGGCCGTCATCGCTGCGGCTGAAGCCGCGGAAGCCGAGGAAGAGGCTGAAGCCGCATAATCCCTCGGGGCATTTGCTGAATGTGAGAAAGGCCCGGTGGAAACACCGGGCCTTTCTTCTTTCGTCTCCCTCACCCGAGAGGGAGGGTCAGGCCGCGTCTCTGCTCAGAAATACTCAGCGTCCGCCGGGCAGACCGCCGCAAGCCTGCGCGCGGTGATCGAGGCCGGCAGATAGGGCGTGCCGCGCGCGAGCTGGGCGCCGCCGGTGAAGCGGAAATTCTCCTGCTGGTACGAACCGCCGAGGCGGACGTTTACCCGCCGTCCGCGCGGGTCGGTACAGGTCCCCTCGAACCGCGCCGTGCCGCCGCCGACGACGCGGGTCGGATAGACGCACTGCCAGCGGCGCGTCGACAGGCCGCCGAAAAAGCGGTTGATCTCCGACGGCCGCACGCATTTGGTTTCGGTGCTGCGGATACCCACGGCGCTGGTCGTATACTCCCAGTAGCCCGGCAGGACCTCGCTGACGGCCCCCTGGGCCTGCGACGGAGACGAAGGCGCGGCCAGCAGGACGGCCCCTGCGATCGCAGGGGCGGCGACGGCGACAGTGCGCCTCAGAAGGGAAGGCAGGGTCATCGTGGATCTCATCCTCGGGACAGTCCCAAATAGCTTAAGCTTTGAAACGCGGCGATTGAACGACGCATGAACGTCCCGGCGCGAAGACTCGGCCCGGGAGTCCAATCTGGCCCTCGAAGCCTTGACGGCGCGGGATCGGTTCCTCTATACGGCCCCCTCTCGCGCGGGGGTCCACCCTCGCGCGCATTCGTTTCATGCGCCCTCTCTCCTTTGGAGCGGCGCCACCTCAAGGATAAGACGATGTCGCGTCGTTGCGAACTTACCGGTGTCGGGCCGATGGTCGGCCACTCGGTCAGCCACTCGAACATCAAGACCAAGCGCCGCTTCCTGCCGTCGCTCAAGAAGGTCAAGCTGGCGTCGGAGGCCCTGGGCCAGTCGTACAGCCTGCGCATCTCGAACGCCGCACTGCGCACGCTCGACTTCAAGGGCGGCCTCGACCCCTTCATCGTCAAGGCCAAGGACGAACAGCTGTCGATCACGGCACAGCGAATCAAGCGCCAGATCAAGGCCAAGCTGGCTGAACAAGCCGCCGCCTGAGTCCTGACGGACCCCGAATTCTGAACGAGGCCGGTGGAAACACCGGCCTTTTTCTTTGCCGCATATCTCCCCCTGCGCCCCGGCGAAGGCCGGGGTCCAGATCGCGGACGCCGTCGGCCGGGATCAAAGAGCATCCACAGCCCGGAGACCGCTTTTTCATCTGGACCCCGGCCTTCGCCGGGGTGCACGATGAACCGGAATTCTGACGAGGATAGACGCTGATGGCCGGATCGAGTCTGCGTGCGGCGAGCATGGCCGTCCTGGCCTGCATGCTGTCGGTTCCCGCTACGGCCCAGGACGCCCCCGCCCGCCAGCCGACCGCCTTCACGCTCGAAACCGACAATCCCCGCACACCGGAGCAGGAGGCCGTCCGCTTCGACAAGGCCGACCTGTCGATCAAGGTCCTGCCTGAGGACAAGGCGATCGACGGCGTGGCCGTGCTGGACTTCACCGTGCTCAAGCCGATCCAGCGTCTGGCGGTCGAGCTGGACACCCTGTTCACCATCTCCGAGATCCGGCTGGACGGCGAGATCGTGCCCGCCGATCGCTGGTCCAACCCCGAAGGCCGTCTGACCGTAGAGGTTCCGGCGGGTCTGGCCGAGGGCGCCACCCCCACCCTGACCATCGCCTACGCCGGCCAGCCCCGTGTCGCTCCACGTGCGCCCTGGAACGGCGGCTGGGTCTGGGCCACCGCGCCGACGGGCGAGCCCTGGATCGGTTCTGCCGTCCAGCTCAACGGCTGTGACCTGGTCTGGCCCTGTATCGACAACTCCAACGCCGAGCCCGGCCAGCTGGACATGCACGTCACCACGCCGGGCAATGTCTCGGCGCCGGGACCCGGCGTGTTCAAGGGCGTGACCGGGAACACCGACGGCACGAAAACCTGGAGCTGGAGCATCGCCCACCCGAACATCTATGCCGGGATGATCAACGTCGGCCCCTATGAGGAGGTCACCGCCCCGTACCAGAGCCGGTTCGGCAACACGATCCCGATGCACTACTGGCACCTGCGTTCCGACGACCCGGCCAAGGTTCAGAGACTGTTCGCCGAGTTCGCGCCCATGCTGGACTTCTTTGAATCGACCATCGGCCCCTACCCGTTCGCCGACTCCAAGATGGGGGTGGTCGAGACACCCTATCTCGGGATGGAGCACCAGACGATCAACGCCTACGGCAATGCCTACAAGATCGAGACGCGCGGCTACGACACCCTGCTGCAGCACGAGTTCAGCCACGAGTGGTTCGCCAACCAGCTGACCAACCGTAACGCCGACGACATGTGGCTGCACGAAGGGCTGGGCAGCTATATGCAGCCCCTCTACGCCCGATATCTGCATGGCGAGCGGTTCATGCAGTCCGAGCTGCAGCGCCAGCGCGAGGGTCTGGTCAACGCCTTCCCGGTCGTCTCGCAGACCAACCGCACCGTCAACCAGGTCTATGGCGGCTCTGAGGGCCCCGGCGGCGACATCTATTCCAAGGGTTCGCTGATCGCCCACACCCTGCGGATGACGATCGGCGACGACGACTTCTACGAGGTCATCCGCCGTCTGGTGTACGGCCGCCCCGACCCGCGACCCGGCAACTTCGCGCCCCGGACCAGTTCGACGCGCGAGATGAACGCCATCGTCAACCAGGTGACGGGTCAGGACTACGACTGGTTCTTCGACGCCTATCTGTATCAGGCGGCCCTGCCGGTCCTGTCGCAGGTCCGGGAGGGCGACCGGCTGACCCTGACCTGGACCACCGGGGGCGGCTCGGCCTTCCCGATGCCGGTGGAGATCGAGGTCGACGGCGTGAGCCAGACGCTGCCGATGCGCGATGGCCGGGCGACGATCGCCGTGCCGGCGGGCGCGAGCCTTCTGGTCGATCCGCAGAACAAGCTGTTGCGCCAGCTCGACGTGGTCGACGACTGGCAGGCCTGGAACCGCGCCGAACGCGAGCGGGCCGCGGCCGAACGGCTCGCCCGCCCGGCCGGCTGAGACCCTGATGCGAAACCCCATCGCCGCCCTCGCCGCCGCTTCGTTGCTGGCGGGTCCTGCCCTCGCCCAGGACCCGGCGCCGCGCGAGTCCACAGCCTTCACCCTGATGACCGATCAGCCGCGCACGCCGGAACAGACGGCCGTGCGCATCGACCTCGTCGATCTGGCGATCAAGGTCCTCCCCGCCGACAGGGCCATCGACGCGACGGCGACCCTGACCTTGACCGCCACGGCGCCGGTCGCCCGGCTGGTGGTCGAGCTGGACACGGTGTTCGATGTCTCCGCCGTGTCGGTGGACGGACAGGCGGTGAGCGACTGGTCCAATCCCGAGGGGCGGATGACCGTTCCGCTGCCCCGGCCGCTGGCCGCGGGTCAGACGACGACCCTGCGCATCGCCTATTCGGGCTATCCCCGCGTGGCGCCGCGCGCGCCCTGGTCCGGCGGCTTCGTCTGGGCGACCGCGCCCGGCGGTGAGCCGTGGATCGCCACGGCCGTCCAGGGCGAAGGCTGCGACCTGTTCTGGCCCTGTATCGACAGCCCCCTGGCCGAGCCCGGGCGGGTCGATCTGCACATCACGGTCCCGACCGGCCTGTCCGCGCCCTCCAACGGCCGCTTCCTCGGCACGGAAGATCACGGCGACGGCTGGACCACCTGGAACTGGTCAGCCGCCCAGCCCAACACCTACGCCATAGCCTTGAACATCGGTCCCTATACGGAGCTGAAGACCGACTATCAAAGCCGGTTCGGCAACAGCTTCCCGATGTCCTTCTGGCATCTGAACTCAGACGACCCTGCGCGCGCCGCCGCCCTGTTCGCCGAATTCCCCACCCAGATGGACTTCTACGAGGCGACCGTCGGCCCCTTCCCCTTCTCCGACGAGAAAATGGGCGTCGTGGAGACCCCGCACCTGGGCATGGAGCACCAGACCATCAACGCCTACGGCAACCAGTATCGGCTGGACGGCAAGGGCTACGACTGGTTGCTGCAGCACGAGCTGGCCCACGAATGGTTCGGCAACCAGATGACCAATGCCAACGCCGACGACATGTGGCTGCACGAAGGGCTGGGCAGCTACATGCAGCCCCTCTACGGCGCCTGGTTGCACGGCGACCGCTACATGCAGACCGAACTGGCCGAGCAGCAGCAGGGCCTGATCAATCGCTTCCCCGTCGTCTCGGGCGAACTCAGGAGCGAGGGCGAGGTCTATGACGGCGCGGTCGGGCCGGGCAACGACATCTACTCCAAGGGTTCGCTGATAGCCCATTCGCTGCGGATGCTGATCGGCGACGAGGCCTTCTTCCGCGCCGTGACCACCCTGGTCTATGGCCGCCCCGATCCGCGCCCGGGCAATTTCGAGCCGATCTACCGCTCGACGCCGGACTTCCTGCGGATCGTCAACGACATCACCGGCAGGGACTACGGCTGGTTCTTCCGCGGCTATCTCTATCAGGCCGCCCTGCCTGTCCTGAACGAGACGCGCGAGGACGGGACCCTGACCCTGTCATGGACGACCGGCGACGGCGCGGCCTTTCCGATGCCGGTCGAGGTGTCCGTGGACGGCCGGGTCGAAACGTTGGCCATGACCGGCGGTCGGGGGTTGATCGCTGTCCCCGCTGCGGCTCACATCGTGATCGATCCGCAGAACAAGGTCCTGCGCCGGCTCGACTTCATCGAGACCTATCAGGCGCGCAGAAGGTCCGATCGCGCCTCGACGGAATAGTCGTCCGCAGCCTCGGCGGTGATCGACTGGCTGACCATCTCGCAGGTTCCCTGGGTCGACAGGAAGGCGATGTCGGCGGCGTCGCGCCCGCAGGCGATCCGCACCAGTCCCTCGATCGGCGCCAGCCCGGTCGGATCGACCAGCCACCACCCGTTCGACAGCCAGATCTCGAAGATGGCGTGGAAGTCCGGCGGGTTCAGCTGATGCGCATAGGCGCTGACCGCGCGCGCCGGAATGCCCGACGCCCGGCACAGGGTGATGCCCATATGGGTGAAGTCGCGGCACACGCCCGCCCGATCGATGAAGGTCCGCGCGGCCGTCGTCTCGGAGTCCGACACGCCGCGCTCATAATCGATGTTCCCGGTGATCCAGTTCAGGATCGCGAGCACCCGCTCGCCGCCCGAGGTCTCTCCGACCTGACGCTCCACGAACCGGCCGAACTGGTCCGAGGGGCAGTAGCGGCTGGGCCACAGATAGGTCAGCACCTCGGCCGGCAGGTCGTTCCAGTCGTGCTGGGTCACGCCCGGCGGCAGGCCCAGCAGCGAGCCGTTGTCGACCACCGCCTCGTAGGACACGGCCACGTCGCCGCTGAGGCGCGCACGGAGGGTGCGGGCGCCGAACTCCTCGTCCTCGTCCTGATGGAAGGCCTGGGGCGGCGTGATCGTCAGCCGCTCCTCCAGGATGTCCTGACCCGGCCAGTGCGCGACCTGAATCTTGTAGATCGCGTCGGTCGGGGGATCGAAGCGATAGACGAGCTCGGCGCGGACGCGAATTTTCATGGACGACCTGATCTGAGGGGCGAGCCGTCAACGTCGCGCATCGGCGGCCGTTCCGGATCGTGCAATGCTCTAGCAGGTCATGCGGCGCAGGATAGTGGCGCTGTCTAAGGCTCCAGCTCGATGTCCCAGTACAGATAGTCGAGCCAGCTCTGGTGCAGGTAGTGGGGCGGGAACCGTCGGCCCGCGTCCTGGAGCTGGAAGGCGTTGGGCCGGTTGGGCGCGCGTCGGATCGGCATGTGCGCCTGCTGCGGCGTCCGCCCGCCCTTCCTCAGATTGCAGGGCGAACAGGCGGCGACGATGTTCTCCCACGTCGTGCGTCCGCCCCGGCTGCGCGGAATGACATGGTCGAAGGTCAGTTCGGCGGTGTCGCCGCAGTACTGGCAGGTGAAGCCGTCGCGCAGGAAGACGTTGAAGCGGGTGAAGGCCGGGCTGCGATTCTGGTCGACATAGCTCTTCAGCGCGATGACGCTGGGGATCTGCATCTCCATCGACGGACTGCGCACGACCCTGTCATAGGTCGAAACGACGTCCACGCGCTCTTGATAGACCGCCTTCACCGCCTCCTCCCACGGCCAGAGCGACAGCGGGTAATAAGACAGCGGACGGAAATCGGCGTTCAGCACCAGGGCTGGAAAGCCGGATGGCGGCTTGTGAAGGACCTGCATCAGACCCTCCCGCTCACGCCGGATATCGAGGAAATCGGACTGAAAGCGTCTCTCCTTCTCTCTAGTGAAGACAGCCTATTCCCGATTCGCACGCACCGCCATGACGACGATGCAGCGGTTTCATGACGCGCCCTTTCTGAGGAGGCCGCCAGGGAAGGCCGGAAGGCTCCAGCCCCAGGCCAGGGCGCCGGCCCGGAGCGCGAACCCGATCGGCGCTGCGATCGCCGCAGCGGGCCAGTGATCGATGCCGAACTGTCGCGCCACGACATAGATGGTCGCCGCAGCCAGGGCCGCCGAGACGGTGATCTCGCGCCGCAGAAGGATTGACGGCTGCCCCGCCAGGATGTCGCGCACAATGCCGCCGAAGCAGGCTGTCAGCGCCCCCATGACGATGCAGATCAGGGGCGGCGCCCCGAAGGCCTCGGCCTTGGCCGCGCCGAGCACGCCGTAAGCCCCGAGCCCGATCGCATCGAGCCACAACAGCGCCCGGAAGCGCCAGGCCCCTGCCCCGACCAGCCACACCGCCAGAGCCGCGGCGAGGCAGACGGCGATGTATCTCCAGTCCTGGACCCAGAAGACCGGGGCATTGATGAGCAGATCCCGCAGGGTCCCGCCCCCCACGCCGGTGATGGCGGCGAAAAAGGCGAAGGTGACGAGGTCGTGCTTCTCCCGCGCTGCGGCCAGCGCTCCCGTCGCGGCGAACACGGCCACGCCCGCGAAATCGAGCGCGCCCAGCACCGTCTCGGGGTCAGCGAGCACAGGGCTCAGAAGGGTGGGGTCTACGAGCGCGGTCACGGCTGTCTGCGTTCCCTGAGTCTCGGCTTGGCGCCCGTCGGGTTGAGGGGATGATCTAGCACGATCTGGCCCGTCTTCACCCCGACGTACCAGGCCCAGAGCAGATGAACCGCCACGCCCCGGTTCGGCCGCCACATCTCGGCCCGGGCATAGGCGGCCTTCGAATCGGGCCGCTGCTCAAGCAGGTCGGCCCATTTGATCGCCTCCTGCAGCGCGATGTCGCCGCCCGGGAAGACATCCAGCCGCCCGTCACAGATCAGCAGATAGGCTTCAGCGGTCCACGGCCCGACGCCCTTCAGCGAGACGAGGGCCGCGATCGCCGCGTCGTCATCGAGCGTCGACAGATGCTCCAGATCGACCGTCCCATCCAGCTGGGCCCGCGCGATGCCCTGGCCATAGGTCGCCTTCTGACGCGACAGGCCCATGCCGCGCAGGCTGTCGAGGTCGTGGGCCAGCAGGGTCTCCGGCGTGATCTCCCCCAGCCCCGCCTGCAGCCGTGCCCAGACAGAGGCCGCAGAAGCCAGCGAGACCTGCTGATCCACGATTATCCTGAACAGGCCGGGAAACCCCCGGTCCCCGACCCGCCACTCGAACGGCGGCGTCTGGGCATGGGCCCGGGCCAGAGCTGGGTCGATACAGACCAGGTCCTCGCGGGCGACGATCAATTGTTCGGGTGTCAGAGGCATTCCGGTCCAGTCGACAAACGGCGGGCCGGACCCTAGCGTCCGCGTCATGCTCAGTCTGGACGATCTTCTGGCCCCGATCACCTCTTCGGTGTTCCACGCCGACTATGACGACCGGAAACCGCTGCATATCCCGGCCGCGTCCGGCGCTGCCAAACAGACCCTGCTCGACTGGCCCCGCTTCAACGCCCTGCTCGACCAGACCTCGATCTGGAGCTCCCAGAGCCTGAAGGTCCTCTACAATGGCCAGCGCGTGCCGCCGCCCCGGTATTGTCATGACGCCGCGACCGGATCGGGCGTGGCAAACCGGCCCTCGCCCGCCAAGGTCAAGGTCCTGCTGGGCCAGGGCGCCAGCCTCGTGCTCGACGAGGTTCAGGATCTGGTCCCGTCGATCCGCGCCCTGACCCCGGCGCTGGGCCGCGCCTTCGCCGGCCAGGTCAGCGCCAACCTCTACTGCTCCTTCGGCGGGGTGCAGGCGTTCGGGACCCACTTCGACCTGCACCACGTCTTCGCGGTCCAGTGCGAGGGCGAAAAGGTCTGGACCCTCTATTCCAACCGCGCAGACGCCCCGACCACCTTCCCGATCGACAACGAGGAGACCCGCGCCTGGCTGGCGGCCCAGCGCGGCCCGGTGATGACCCAGGTGCATATGCGGCCCGGCGATGTCCTCTATCTTCCCCGCGGCTGGTATCACGACGCCTTGGCGACCGATGGCGCGTCCCTGCACGTCACCTCGTCGATCACTCCGGCCGACGGACGCACCGTCTTCGACATCCTGAAGCGGCTGACACAGGACGAGGCCGCCTTCCGCCACTTCCTGCGTCCCGCGAGATCCGAAATCCTGAAGGCCCAACTCGCCGACCTGGGCCGACGCCTGTCCGCCCTGGCCGTCAGCGACGTCCTCGCCGACGAGATCGCCATGGCCCAGGAACGGCTGATTGCGCGCGAACCCGGCTACGCCCTGCCTCATCGTCCGACACTGACCCTCTATGGTCGCGGCCAGGGCCCGGCGCCCGCCGTCGCGGGCCCCGCCGTCGCGGGCCCCGCCGCCGTGGCGCTGGACTGGGCCCTGTCACAGCCGCGTCTGGCCCTTGAGGACATGATCGCCCAGTTCGACTTCGTGCCCGAGGCGGAGCTCCGCGCCATGATCGACGCGGCCGTCAGGACGGGCGCCCTGGTCCGCCTTTGACCTTCGTCACCCGCTTCGCGCCGTCGCCGACCGGCCTGCTCCATCGCGGCCACGCCTTCTCCGCCCTGACGGCCTGGACGGCGGCAAGGCGCGCGAACGGCCGCTTCCTGCTGCGGATCGAGGACACCGACTTCACCCGCTGCCGGCCGGAGTATGAGGCCGCGATTCTCGACGACCTCGCCTGGCTGGGTCTCGATTGGGAGCCCCCCGTCCGTCGCCAGTCCGGGCACCGCGCCGACTACGACGCCGCACTGGACCGCCTGCGGGACATGGGCGTCCTCTACCGCTGCTTCCGCACGCGCAAGGAGCTGATGGCTCTCGCCGGGATGGCGCCTCATGCCGACGACCCGACCGACGCCCAGGCCTTCGCAGGCGGCCCACTGTCCCCCGGCGAGGAAGCCGAAAAGCTCGCCTCCGGCCAACCCTTCGCCTGGCGTCTGTCGCTCGCAGCGGCGCGCGACCGTCTCGGCGACTTCCAGCCACTGACCTGGGTCGAGGAGACGGCCTGTCCGGGTATCAGGACCGCGCGGCCCGAGGCGCTCGGCGACATGGTCCTCGGCCGCAAGGACATCGGCGCCGGCTATGTCATCGCCTCGGTCGTCGACGATGCCTTGCAGGGCGTGACCCATGTCATCCGGGGCGAGGACCTGATCGAAACCACGTCTATCCAACGCGTGCTGCAGGCCCTGCTGGACCTGCCCACACCCGTCTATCGGCACCACCCACTGCTGCTGGGACCGGACGGCAAACGCTATGCCAAGCGCGACGGGGCGGTGATGCTCGCCGCCTTGCGTGAGGCGGGAATGACGGCGGAGGCGTTGCGGACCGAACTCGGCTTCTGACCCCCCTCCCTATCGGAGAGGGTAAGGGGTATGCGACACCATGCCTCCCTCCCCCTCCCGCCTGATCCCGCTGCTGGTCGTGCTGGCCTCCGCCAGCATCCTCGGCCTCGCTCCGATCCTGGTCCGGCTGACCGAGACCGGTCCGGCGGCCGCCGGCTTCTGGCGGCTCCTGTTCGCCCTGCCCCTGCTGCTCATCCTCGTCGGTCGTCCCGGCGCAGAAGGCGTCGGGCGGCCGTCGAAATGGATGCTGCTGGCCGGCCTGTTCTTCGCCTTCGACCTGAGCTTCTGGCACTACGGCATCGTCATGACCTCGGTCGCCAATGCGACGGTGCTGTGCAACCTGACGCCGGTCGTGGTCACCCTGGTGGGCTGGTTCTTCTTCAAGGAGCGGCCCGCGCGGCTGTTCATCCTGGCCCTGGCCCTGGCCATGGGCGGAGCCTTTGCCATGGCCGCCGGGGCCGCGCCGGGTCAGGGGACCAACCCCGTGCTGGGCGACATTTTCTCCCTGTCCGTGGCCCTCTGGTACTCCGGCTACTTCCTGGCGGTAAAGCAGGCGCGCACCACGGCGGGCGCTCTGCGGATCACCCTCTGGGCCACGGTCGCGGGCATTCCAGTCATGGCGGGGGCGGCGCTGCTGCTGGGCGAGGACATGATCCCCGCCACCGCCGCCGGCTGGGCCGCCTGCGCCGGCATGGGCGTCATGCATGTGGCGGGACAGGGCGGCGTCGCCTGGGCCCTGGGCAAGCTGCCGGCCTCCATCACCGCCGTGACCATCCTGATCCAGCCGATCGTGGCCGCCGCCCTCGGCTGGGTCGTCTTCGGCGAGACCCTCGCGCCGCTACAGGCCCTGGGCGGCGCCCTCGTCCTGGCGGCGATCGTCCTGGCCCAGTGGTCGAACCGGGCGAAAACGAAAACGGGCGCGGCTCCCGAAGGAACCGCGCCCGCCTAGATCACGTCAGCGATCCCGATCCGTTTGGATCAGAGAAGCTTCAGGTCCACGGCCGAGGTCTTGCCGCGCTGGGATTCCAGCTCGTACTGAACCTTGGCGTTCTCATCGAGGCCCGTCAGGCCAGCCTTCTGCACGGCGGTGATGTGAACGAACACATCGGCGCCGCCGCTTTCGGGCTGGATGAAGCCGAAGCCCTTCGTGGGGTTGAACCACTTGACCGTACCGGTCGCCATTGTTGCGTCTCCATAAACGCGCTTTTCCAGGCGGACGCCCTGTCGAGGGGGTCCGACAATCCATCTGGACAGCTCGTTCAGGCGAAGGAGCGAAACGCGGGTTTGGACCCCACGCGAAATCCGGATTGCGCGGATGTTTTCTCTCAGCCGCAAAGCCCGGTCAACCGGAAACGATTCGTGCGTCAGGCGGGCCTGTGCGGAAGGATTTTACGCGCAAAGCCCTCGAGGCGCCCCGTCAAGGTGAAGATGATCCTTGTGCGCATCATTATAGTCGGGGCTGAGCACCGTCGAGAACACCCGGCAGGCGCCTTCGCGGATGCGTCTCAATAGCCCGGAACCCTCTGTTCCGTTTGGACCTTGTCCGTCCCAGTCGTTGAGAACCGACACCGTCCGACCGTCCGCAAGGGTCACCGAGGCGACGTCGAGCGCATTGGCCCTGGCATGCTCGCTGGGCCGGTCCGAGACCTCGGTCGAGCCGTAGATCCGACGGCAGGAATAGGTCCCGTAGTTGTTCACCGCGACGGCGCGGGAGCCGTAGATCGCCTCCGCCGCCGGCTGCAGCACCTGCCGGTCCCAGATAACGTAGCGAACAGCCAGCGGGCATTGCATGGTCAGGCCGCCCGGCTTCAGCGGCGTCACCGCGCCGCCGGTGATGGTGATCGCGCCGCGCACCTGGCAGAAGCCGCCGTCGTCCCTGTCCTCGGCCCGCCGCACCTCGACCCCTGCATCGCGCAGGGTCTGGATACAGGCCTCGGTCGCGCCCCTGACCTCCTCAGAAGACGCCGCGAACGGAACCTCGAAGTCCGCGACCTTGGCCTCCGTCGCCTGGCCCAGCGGATGGTTGAGATCCAGCGGCTTCCACGGCAGATCCTGCGGCGGGGCGAAGGCGTTCATCAGTGCGAAGGCCGCGCAGACGCCCAGCGCCAGCTCCCACATCAGGTTCCAGAAATCGGCGAAATCGCGCTTCATGCCCCATCAACATGACGGGGCCGAAGGCGATCCACCAGACCGCTTGGGTCAGATCGCCGGAATGAGACCCGGTATCAGGGCCTGACAGGCCGATCTGCCGCGCTGCGCATCGTTCGAGACGGCCACAAAGGCCTTGCCGATCGCCGGAGCGACCCAGGTCGAGGCGTACCACAGGGTGTTGGATCCATCGTGGGTCAGACACGCGCCCTGCGCCCACGGCTGGCCCGGCGGGACGATCCAGCCCCCGGCATAGGGCGGTTGGCTCTCGCCGACCGGCTGCATCAGCACCGCCAGCGTCTCCGGCGTCAGCCATCCGGCGCCGTCGTTCAGGAACACCCGCAGGAAGCGGCCGTAGTCCTGCAGGCTCATGTGCACAGTGCCCGCAGGCCCCAGAGCCGCAGGGTTGTCGGTCACCGGGCCTGACGGATCGATGGCCTGGCCGCCGACGTGGCCCCACGGCTGGTGGCCATCAGGCGCGCCGAAACCGCCGGTATTGATGCCCAGCGGCTCGAACAGCTCGGTCCGCATCGCGTCCTCCCAGGACGCGCCCGTGATCCTCTCGATGATCGCGCCGATCAGGATGTAGTTGCTGTTGGCGTAGGCAAAGGCTCCCGGCGTCCCCGCCGGCGGCGAGGCCAGCATCGTCGTCGCCAGGGCCCGTCGCTGCTCGGGCAACGCCGCCGGATCGGCCCGCGCCGTCATCAGCCAGGCCTGTCCGAGCGCCGTGGCGTCCGACAGGCCCGCGCGATGGGCCATGACCCGCGCAAGCGTCACGTCCTTCCAGACCGCGTCCATCGGCAGGTCGGGCAGGGCCTCGCCCAGCGTCGCCGACCAGGACGCCTGGCCCTTGTCGACCAATCGGCCATAGAGGGCGGCCGTCATCGCCTTGGTATTCGATCCCAGATGCCAAAGGTCGTCAGCCGTCACGGCCGCGCCGCCCACCTGTCTCACGCCTTTCGCGCCGGTCCAGATCGCGCCATCCGGCCCCACCACCATGCCGCCGAGTGCGGGCGTCTCCGCGCCGTCGAACGCGGCCTGAAGGGCGACGTCGAAACCGGCGACGTCGCGGGCGGCGGCGCTCGAAGCGCCGGTCAGGGCGGCGGCCGTCGCGGCGGCCATCAACTGTCTGCGGGTCATCGTCATGGGCACGAGACTAGTTTCGGTCCCTCGACGCGCCAGTGAATAAATCGCAACGTGGCACGACACGGAGATGAGACGCATGGCCAAGACCAAGGACTACGACAAGACGCTGGAGGCCCTGCAGGTGGAGCTCGTCGACACCCAGCACTGGGCCATCGAACGGGGGCTGAAGGTCCTCGTCGTGTTCGAGGGCCGCGACACCGCAGGCAAGGACGGAGCGATCAAGCGAATCGTCGAATACGCCTCGCCCCGCCAGACCCGCATCGTCGCTCTGCCCAAGCCGACCGAGCGAGAATCCACACAGTGGTATTTCCAGCGCTATGTCTCCCATCTGCCGGCGGCAGGCGAAATGGTCCTGCTGAACCGGTCCTGGTACAACCGCGCGGGGGTCGAGCCCGTCATGGGCTTCTGCACCCCCGAGCAGCACGAGCATTTCCTCGACGACGCGCCCCGGTTCGAGCGGTCGCTGACCGGCTCCGGCATCATCCTGATCAAGCTCTGGCTCGACATCTCCAAGGACGAACAGGCCAAACGCCTCGCCGAGCGGATGGAAGACCCGCTGAAAAAGTTCAAGGTCTCGTCCCTCGACGCGGAGGCCCAGATCCGCTGGGACGCCTATACCGCCGCCCGCGACCGCATGCTGGCCGAGACCCACCATCGCGACGCGCCCTGGACCATCGTCGCCACCGACGACAAGAAGACGGCCCGGCTGAACATCATCCGCTACATCCTGCATCGGCTGGGGCGGCCGGGCGCAAGGATCGGCCATGTCGACAAGGGCGTGATCCTCGACGCCAGCCGCGCGAAGGGCAGGCTGAACGCCTAGATGTGACGCCTTCATACAAGACGCCTGCCTGTGTCATCATCCACATCCGGGGCTCAGGCAGCGAGCGTCGGCCTTCCCGCGCAGGCGGGACGGCCGACGCCGGCGGCAGCCCCCTCAGAAGGAGAAGAACGATGTCCTACATCACCGGCTTCCTGACCCCCGTGAAGGCCGCGGACAGGGACCGCTACATCCGGTCCGCCGAGTTCAGCGCCCCCCTGTTCAAGGAGTTCGGCGCCCTCGAACACGTCGAGACCTGGGGTGTCGACGTCCCGGCCGGCAAGGTCACCGGCTTCGACCTGGCCGTGAAGCTGGAAGAGGGCGAGGTCGTCGTCTTCTCCTGGCTGAAGTGGCCCGACAAGGCGACCGCCGACGCCGCCTGGGCCAGAATGATGGAAGACCCCCGCTTCGCGGACATGGACATGCCCTTCGACGGCAAGCGCATGATGTGGGGCGGCTTCGAGGTCGTGTTCGAGGCCCCGTCGGGGGACATGCGGAAAACTACGTAACCCCGGGTTCAGCCGGCCTTCATCAACGCGTGTAATCTCTTTCAAACGCGCAGCCGCGTTAACCAGTCTGGTCGGACGGTCGGCAGCGATGGCGCATTGCGATCAGGCAATGCTTCTGGAGGGGATGGCTAACATGTTCGGTATTTCGAGCTCTTCTGATGCAGTCTTGAGGGCACTCGACAAGTCTCTCGCCATTATCGAATTCGACCCGACGGGCCAGATTCTCACGGCGAACCCGCAATTCTGCGACGCCATGGGCTACAGCCTTTCGGAGATCAAGGGACAGCATCACAGCCTGTTCGTTGATCCGGTCGACGTCCGGGCCCCCGAGTACAAGGCCTTCTGGGCCAAGCTGGGCCGCGGAGACTTCGACGCCAGCGAATACAGGCGCCTGGGCAAGGGCGGCCGGGACGTCTGGATCCAAGCCTCCTACAATCCGGTCAAGGATTCGCGCGGCAAGGTAGTCAAGGTCGTCAAGGTCGCGACCTACATCACCCAGGAGAAGCTGAAGAACGCCGAGTTCGAAGGCAAACTCAACGCCATCTCGCGGGTTCAGGCCATGATCGAGTTCACGCCGACCGGCGAGATCATCACGGCGAACGAGAATTTCCTCGCGACCCTCGGCTATCGCCTCGACGAGATCCGCGGAAAACAGCACAGCCTGTTTGTCGAGCCCGCCTACGCGCGCTCGAGCGAGTATCAGGACTTCTGGCGCAAGCTCAATGGCGGCGAATTCGTCGCCGCCGAGTTCAAGCGGATTGGCAAGGCCGGCAACGAGGTCTGGATCCAGGCCTCCTACAATCCGATCTTCGACATGAACAACAAGGTGATGAAGGTGGTGAAGTTCGCCACCGACGTCACGGAGCGGGTTCGCGCGGTCAATGAAATCGGCGAGGGCCTGTCACAGCTGGCCGACAACAACCTCCAGTGCCGCCTGCCCAACGCCTTTGCACCCGAGTTCGAGACCGTCCGCAACGACTTCAACCGCTCGCTCGAGAGCCTGGAATCCGCCGTGCAGGGCGTCACGCAGAGCGCCAGCGTCATCCAGTCGGGAACGGCCGAGATCTCGGCTGCGTCCGACGACCTGTCGCGGCGAACCGAACAGCAGGCGGCGAGTCTGGAGGAGACGGCTGCCGCGCTCGACCAGATCACCGCCACGGTCACACGCAGCGCCGAGGGGGCAAAGCAGGCCAGCGAAGCCGCGTCCGGCGCAAAGGCCGACGTGGTTACCTCCGGGCGGGTGATGGACGAGGCCGTCTCCGCCATGGGGGAGATCGAGCAGAGCTCCGGTCAGATCACCCAGATCATCGGCGTGATCGACGAGATCGCCTTCCAGACCAATCTGCTGGCCCTGAACGCCGGGGTCGAGGCTGCGCGCGCCGGTGATGCCGGCCGGGGCTTCGCCGTCGTCGCCCAGGAAGTCCGTGCCCTGGCCCAGCGGTCCGCCGAGGCGGCCAAGGAGATCAAGGCGCTGATCGCGTCGAGCTCCGACCAGGTCAAACGCGGCGTGAAACTGGTGGGCGACACCGGACAGGCGCTCAACGGCATCTCCGCCAAGGTGACGTCGATGCACGCCCTGGTCTCCGAGATGGCCAAGGCCTCGCAGGAACAGTCGACGGCGCTCCTTCAGGTCAACAGTGCGATTAACCAGATGGACCAGGTGACACAGCAGAACGCCGCCATGGTGGAAGAGGCGACCGCAGCCGCGACCAGCCTGTCGGGCGAAGCGGATCAAATGGCCACCCTGATGCGGCAGTTCCGGCTGGGAACGGGCTCGGTCGTCGTCGTCGCCGACCGCGGGCGGCCAAAGGCCGGGGCATCATCGGCCCGACCCATCAATCCGGTCGGACGGGCCCAGGCCAAGCTGGCAACAGCCATGAAGGGCGGCGGCGCCCAGCCGGTCGCCGACGAGTGGGAGGAATTCTAGGATGGACGATCACGTCCGCACCCCCGAATTCCCGCTGGAGTTGATCTCGTTCGAGATCGCGGAACAGGAATTCTGCATCGATATCCGCAGCGTCCGGGAGATCCGGGGCTGGACCCCCGCAACCCCTGTTCCGCAGGCTCCCGACTATATCAGCGGCATGATCAATCTGCGGGGCGCCGTGATCCCCGTCGTCGATCTGCGCAGTCGCCTCGGGCTGGGGCGCACAGAGCCCTCATCCCGGCACGTCATTGTTGTCATCCACGATGAGACCCGTATCGCCGGCCTTCTGGTCGACGGGGTGCAGGAAACCTTCCAGGTCGACCCCGGCCTCATGCAGCCGCCGCCCAACGTGGATGCGCCGGAGGCCGAACGGTTTGTCGATGCGATCCTCCCCCTGGACGGCCGCATGCTGAGCCGGCTCGTCGTCGGCTCCCTGCTTCCGCAGACGATGAAGGTGGCGGCCTGACCTGAACCCGGCCCCACCTCCATGGAGGTGGGGCCGGACGCCCCATGGACGCCGCCGCCGTCTCCCTCGCCTTCAAGCGCGGCGGCAAGACGATCGAACAGCGCGTCGTCCAGGCCCTCAACACCCTGGTCCGCTACGCCGGGATCACCCCCCTGCCCAACGGGACCTTCGCCGCCAGGCGCGTGGCGTAGTCCCCTTCTCCCGGCGGGAGAGGGCTTGAGCGCACGACGGCTTGCCGTCGTTCTTGCGCGACCCGAAGGGCGGCGCGTAGCAGCCAAAGGGTGAGGGGTTGGTGCTACCCGGTAAGGGCACGCCCCTCACCCTTTCGGCTAAGACGCATCGCTCCGCTCTGCGAGCCTCAAGCCCTCTCCCACAGGGAGAGGGGCCTCATGCTACTCTGTGGCGGAGACAAGGGGTCGCAAGCGCGCGCCCGGATGACAAAATCCGCAATCGGTGTACGTTCACCTTCTGTTCAACAGGAGGCTCGCATGGCCACCAACACAGGTAAGGGTTATCGTCAGGGCGCCGTCAAAAGCCGCACCCAGTTCCAGCACGAGAACGGCGACTGGCAGAAGCGCAACGAGCACGGCGGCCAGTTCATGGAACGCAAGTCCAGCGAAGGCCCCTTCAAGGGCGTCGCCAAGGAACCGGACGGTCGCGACGGCAAAGATTGATCACCTCATCCCCGAATAGCGGACGGACAGCTCCGACAGCGCCCTCGCCGCGCGGATCAGGACTTCCGCCTCCCCGGCTCGCCCTTCGGACAACAGCCAGGCCGCGCGGGCGCCGGCGCGTTCGATCGCTTCGCGAACCTTGACCGGTCGCTCGTTCGGCTCGAACGGCAGGTTCAGGGCGTCGGGCAACGGCCCAATAGCCGGGCGCGGGCCGTCGGGGGTGCCGCGAACGGGCTTGAGGTCGTAGCGGCGCGCCATGGCGTGACGGGTCCAGCCTTCGCGGCTGGCCTTCTTGCGGATGTTGGCCAGGCTGACGTCGAAACGCTGGGCCACCGACGGGGCCGGTTCGCCCGCCAGATAGGCCTCCCGCACCCTGGTCCAGGTCTCCGGGCCGCGATATTTGCGAAGTCTGAAGTGGTCCATGACGGCGGTCTTTGCACACCGCCACGTCAGTTTCGGCCGTATCTGCGTGCCGCCTGTCCCGCTGTTTGCAGAAATGGCGTCCCCGAATTCTCCCCGAGTTCCCGGTTCGGAGATTGAGGGTGCAAAGACGGCTTTCCCTCTCCCGGCGGGAGAGGGCTTGAGCGCCTGAGAGCCGTCAGGCGATCAGACTTGCGCGATCGGGTGAGCAACTGTGTTCGTCATCGGGTTGCGGTTCTCCATTCGGAGCGGTCGCGGACGATGGCGTTAAGCAGGGTCATGAGCTTGTTGATGAGGGCGACGAGGATGA
>NZ_JAFCWQ010000030.1:0-32674 GCF_049897665.1 Brevundimonas sp. TWP2-3-4b1
CCTGACCGCGCGCCATATCGCGGGCGACGTCGGGGATACGGCCCTCGACCTGCCGCTCCATGCGGTCGTTGCCGCGGCCGTGATCGCCGCCCCGGTTGTCGTTGCCGCCGCCCCGGTTTTCGCCACCGTTGCCGTTGCCGCGTTCCTGCCGGGCGTTGTCGCCCCCGCCATTACCGTTGCCCCGGCCATTGCCGTTGCCGTTCCCGTTTTGCGCCATCGCGGCGCCCGAGATGGCCAGGGTCAGCGCCAGCGCGCTCGTCAGGGTGATTGATCGTTTCATCGTCAGACTCCTCGTCCAGACGATGACAACGTTACCGGATCACGGGTGTTCCGGCGCCCGGCCCCGATGGTCAGTCATCGTCCATCTTCAGGGCGGCGATGAAGGCCTCCTGCGGGATCTCGACCTCGCCGAACTGGCGCATCCGCTCGCAGGAAACGCGATCAGCGTCTATTCGGCCGCGTAGGCCTGGCCGTCCTTGCCGACGTTTGGAGACGGTGCCTTGATCCAGTCTCCGGGCGCCAGAACGGTGCCGGCCGACAGCACCGCGATGCCGATCACCTTGCCGTCTGCGGCATAGTCGAGCACCAGTGGTCCGGCGTCGGCGCCCTCAACGGCACGCGCGTCCGACAGTTTGATGTAAAGCGCGTCGGCTTCGGCATCATAGGTGATTTCAATCGCCATCGGGCGGTCTCGCGTCTCGGTCGGGGTGGGCCGACAGGACGCGAATATGATCGCTTTCCTCGACGCACGCACCGTCTCGCGCGCGATGATCTTGCAGCAGACAGCGGCCCGCTCGCCACCCGGACCTTTCCGCACTATCCTCGGCCCATGACCCGCGACGCTGTCATCGCCGTCCTGCGCGCCAATGAGGCGGCGCTGCGCCTGAAAGGCGTGGCCCACGCGGCGCTGTTCGGATCCCTCTCCCGCGGCGAGGCCGGCCCCGACAGCGACATCGACATCATGGTCGAGCTCGACCCGGCGGCCGAGGTCGGTCTTTGGGACTATGTGGGCATCACCCATTTCATCAGTGATCTGTTCCCCAACAAGGTCGACGTCTCGGAACGCAAGGCGCTCAGGCCCCACGTCCGGCCCAGCGCCGAGCGTGACGCGGTCCATGCCTTCTGAGGCGGATCGACTACCGGCCCTGATCGCCGCCGCTGAGGCCGCGCTCGCGCCATGAAGCACTACCGCACCAAACCGCGCTCAAGCAACGAGGCGCCGCGCGCCGAGCGCTAGCGCCCTCAAACTGCGGTCAATCCTCATCCATCTTCAGCGCGGCGATGAAGGCCTCCTGCGGGATCTCGACCTTGCCGAACTGACGCATGCGCTTCTTGCCGGCCTTCTGCTTCTCGAGCAGCTTCTTCTTGCGGGTCGCGTCGCCGCCATAGCATTTGCTCGTCACGTCCTTGCGCAGCGCCCGCACCGTCTCCCGCGCGATGATCTTGCCGCCGATGGCGGCCTGGATCGGGATGACGAACATATGGGGCGGGATCAGCTCCTTCATCTTCTCGACCATGCCCCGGCCGCGCGTCTCGGCCCTCGCGCGGTGCACCAGCATGGACAGGGCGTCGACCGGCTCGGCATTGACCAGGATGCTCATCTTGACCAGGTCGCCGACCTTGTAGTCGGTGATCTCGTAGTCGAACGAGGCATAGCCCTTCGAGATCGACTTCAGCCGGTCGTAGAAGTCGAACACCACCTCGTTCAGCGGCAGCTCATAGACCACCAGGGCGCGGCTGCCGACGTAGGACAGTTCGACCTGTGAGCCGCGCCGGTCCTGACACAGCTTGATGACGCTGCCGAGGTATTCGTCCGGCGTCAGGATGGTGGCCTTGATCCACGGCTCGGAGATGGTCTCGATCTGCATCACGTCGGGCAGGTCGGCCGGGTTGTGCAGGTCGATCTCGCGCCCGTCGCGCAGGCCGATCTTGTAGACCACCGACGGCGCCGTCGCGATCAGGTCGAGGTTGAACTCACGGCTGAGCCGCTCCTGGATGATCTCCAGATGGAGCAGACCCAGGAAGCCGCAGCGGAAGCCGAAGCCGAGGGCGGCGCTGGATTCCATCTCGAAGGTGAAGGAGGCGTCGTTCAGGCGCAGGCGGCCGATGGCGGCGCGCAGGTCCTCGAAATCCGCGGCGTCGACCGGGAACAGGCCGCAGAAGACCACCGACTGCACGTCCTTGAAGCCTTTCAGGGCCTCGGCGGTCGGCTTCCTTTCATCCGTGATGGTGTCGCCGACGGCGGCGTCGGCGACCTCCTTGATCTGGGCGGTGATGAAGCCGACCTCGCCGGGGCCGAGCTGGTCCACGGGGGTGTTCTTGGGCAGGAAGACGCCGACCCGGTCGATCAGGTGGGTCGAGCCGTTCTGCATCATCTTGACGCGCATCCCGGCCTTCAGCACGCCGTCGAACACGCGCACCAGGACGACGACGCCCAGATAGGGATCGTACCAGGCGTCGACCAGCAGGGCCTTCAGCGGGGCGTCGGGGTCGCCCTTGGGGGCCGGCAGGCGGGTGACGATGGCCTCCAGCACATCCTCGATGCCGATGCCGGACTTGGCGCTGCACAGCACCGCCTCGGAGGCGTCGATGCCGATAACGTCCTCGATCTGCTGGCGCACCCGCTCGGGCTCGGCCGCCGGCAGGTCGATCTTGTTGAGGACGGGAACAATCTCATGATTGTTGTCGATGGCCTGATAGACGTTGGCCAGGGTCTGGGCCTCGACCCCCTGCGACGCATCGACGACCAGCAGCGAACCCTCGCACGCCGCCAGCGACCGGCTGACCTCATAGGCGAAGTCCACATGCCCCGGCGTGTCCATCAGGTTCAGGACATAGTCGAGCCCGTCCTTCGCCGTGTAGTTCAGGCGCACCGTCTGCGCCTTGATCGTGATCCCCCGCTCCTTCTCGATATCCATCGAATCAAGGACTTGCGCCGACATTTCGCGCGCGGTCAGGCCCCCGGTGAATTGAATCAACCGGTCGGACAGGGTGGATTTGCCGTGATCGATGTGGGCGACGACGGAGAAATTGCGGATTCGGTCGATGGGCGGCGTCTTCATTGTGCCGGGCGGTTAGCATGACGGGGCCCACAGCGCCAACGCGGGTCTTGAAGAACGCCTTCAGCAACCGGTTTCGGCCCGGATTACATCGCAGTAATGGCGACGCTTGGCGTTTGAGGACGACGCCTGAACGCGGTATGAGGCCCCTGCTCGCCGGACATGTCATCGCCGGTTGACCTCCCCTGCCGGCACCGTTTCGCCCGCCCAGACAACAGGATCGCTCCGTGGCCCCCACGCCCTCCCGCCTTCTCCGCGCCTCGACACTGGCGCTTGTCCTCGGCCTGGGCCTGACCGTCGCCGCCTGCGGCGGGAGCGGCGAGGCGAAGGGTGAAAAGTCCGGGCCTGTGGCGGCTTCCGGCCCGACCGTCACGGTGGTGTCCGCCGCGGTGACCAGCCAGCCGCGCATCATCACCGCATCCGGCAGCGTCACGGCCTGGGAGGAGGTGCCGGTCGGCGCCGAGACCGGCGGTCTGGTCGCAACCGCCGTCTACGTCGACGAAGGCTCCTATGTCCGCCAGGGCCAGCCCCTCGTCCAGCTCAACGACGCCCTGCTGCGCGCCCAGTTGCGCCAGCAGCAGGCGGGCGTACAGACCGCCGAGGCCAACCTGGCCCGCGACGAGGCCGGCCTGGCCCGTTCGCAGGAACTGAAGGAACGCGGCTTCCTCAGTCAGGCGTCGCTGGATACGGCTCTGGCCAATCAGCGCGCCTCGACCGCAAACCTGGCCTCGGCGCGGGCCTCCCTGTCCGAGACCCAGACCCGGCTTTCACAGGCGACCCTGCGGGCGCCGGTCGCCGGCCTGATCATCAGCCGCAGCGTCACCCGGGGCCAGATCGTCCAGGCCGGGGCCGAGACGTTCCGTATGGTCCGCGATGGCCGGCTGGAGCTCGACGCCCAGGTGCCCGAGACCGAGCTGGCCCTGATCCGCGCGGGTCAGACCGCCACCATCTCTTCCGATCAGGTCGGCCAGACCACTGGCCGCGTTCGTATCGTCACGCCGGAGGTGAACGCTCAGAGCCGCCTGGGAGTCGCGCGCATCGCCCTGGCTGGCGGCGGCTTCCGCCCCGGAATGTTCGCCAGGGCCGAGATCGACGTGGGCGCCCAGCCGACCATCACCGTGCCCACGGCCGCCGTCCTGTACCGCGAGAACCGCTCGGGCGTGTACGTCCTGATGACCAATAACCACGTCCGCTTCCAGCCGGTGACGGTCCTGTCGCGGTCCGAGACGCGCACCTCGGTCACCGGGCTGAACGCCGGGGCCCAGGTCGTGGTCGAGGGCGCCGGCTTCCTCGGCGACGGAGACCGCGTCAACGTCGTGCCTGCAGGGGCGACCGCCGCCACGGCTGTTGCACCCGCAGCGACACCCGCCGCTCCGGCCGCGCGCTAGGGGCTGACCATGAAGAACATCTCCTCCTGGTCGATCAGGAACCCGATCCCGATCATCCTGCTGTTCACGCTGCTGACCATCGCTGGTCTGCTCAGCTTCAACAACATGCGGATCAACAACAATCCGGACATCGACTTCCCGCTGGTGGCGGTCACGGCCGTGCGGCCGGGCGCGGCCCCCAGTGAGATGGAGGTCCAGGTCACCCGGCTGATCGAAGACTCTCTCTCCGGCCTGTCGGGCGTGCGCCACATCAACTCCCAGGTCATGGACGGCGTCTCCTCGACGACGATCGAATTCGAACTGGGCACCGACACGGAGCGCGCCACAAACGACGTGCGCAACGCCATGAGCGGCCTGCGCGCCGACCTGCCCCAGGACATGCAGGAACCCGGTGTTCAGCGCATCGACATCACCGGCGATGCCCTGATCACCTGGGTCGTCCGCTCCTCGACCATGACGCCGGAAGAAATCAGCTGGTTCGTCGATAACAACATCAGCCGCACCCTGCTGGCCATCAAGGGCGTGGGAGAGGTCAACCGTTCAGGCGGCGTGGATCGCGAGATCGCTGTCGAACTGGATCCCGATCGCCTGGCCTCCTATGGCTTGACGGCGGCGGCGGTCAGCCAGGCCCTGACCGGGGTCAACTCCGACCAGCCGGGCGGCCGGGTGACCATCTCGGGCTCGGAACGGTCCATCCGCACCCTGGGCGCCGCGACCTCGATCGAAGGGCTGCGCGAGACCCTGGTCCCGCTGAGCGGCGGCCGCACCGTGCGTCTGGGCGATCTCGGCACGGTGGAGGACCACTGGTCCGAACCGCGGCGTCTGGCCCGCTACAACGGCCAGGAAGCCATCACCTTCAACTTCCTGCGCTCGCGCACCGCCTCCGAGGTCAAGATCGCCGAGAAGGTCCGCGAGGCCGTCGCCAGGATCGACGAAGACAACCCCCAGCTGGAGATCCAGCAGGTCACGGCCAGCGTCGAACAGATCGAGGAAAGCTACATCGCCTCGCTGGAGGCCCTGCTGCTGGGCGCTGTCCTGGCTGTCATCGTCGTCTTCATCTTTCTGCGCGACTGGCGGGCCACCTTCATCACCGCCATGGCCATGCCGTTGTCGCTGATCCCCGCCTTCGCCGTGCTGGGACCGATGGGTCAGTCCCTGAACGTGGTCAGCCTGCTGGCCCTGTCCCTGACCATCGGCATTCTCGTCGATGACGCCATCGTTGAGATCGAGAACATCGTCCGGCACATGCGGGACGGAAAATCGCCCTACAACGCCTCGATGGAGGCCGCAGACGAGATCGGCCTGGCCGTCGTCGCCACCACCGCGACCATCATCGCCGTCTTCGCGCCGGTCGGCTTCATGCCGGGCATCATCGGCCAGTTCTTCAAAGCCTTCGCCCTCGCGGCCTGCGTCTCCGTGGCGTTCTCGCTGGTCGTGGCGCGAACCCTGACGCCGCTGATGGCGGCCTATCTGCTGAAGCACCAGAAGCATGAGGACAGGGACCCGTTCTGGATGGCGGGCTATCTGAAGTCGCTGAGCTGGAGCCTCAGGAACCGCTGGAAGGTCTTCGCCATAGGCACTGCGCTGTTCCTCGCCACGTCCTTGCTGGTCGCGCCTCGCGTGCCGTTCGAGTTCCAGCCCTCGGGCGACGTGGCTCGGGCCGGCTTCTCGGTTGAACTGCCGCCAGGCGCGACCCTGGCCCAGACCGACGCGGTCGTTCAGCGCCTGACCGGCGACCTGCGCGCGCGGGACGAGGTCACATCTGTCTTCGCCGCCATCGGCGGACAGGAGGTCAACCAGGGCAACGTCTATGCCGACCTGCTGCCCAAAGGTGATCGCGACCTGAGCCAGCAAGAGTTCGCCCGCACCATGGTCGACAGCTGGAAGGACATTCCGGGCGCCCGCATCGGCGCAGGCATCGCCAACCAGGGCGGCGGCCCTTCGGACGGCACCAGCTATACCTTCTCGATCCTGTCGGACAGCGGCGAGGCCCTGGTGGCCGCAGCTCGTACCGTCGAGGCCGAGATGCGCACGGTCCCCGGCCTGGCCAACGTCGTCAACACCGCCTCGATCGCGCGGCCCGAGATTCTGGTCACGCCGCGTCCGGACCAAGCCGCCCTGATGGGCGTCTCGACAAGCGCCATCTCCCAGGCCGTCCGCGTCGCCACCATCGGCGACGTCGACCAGAACCTGCCTAAATACAACCTCGGCGACCGTCAGGTGCCGATCCGTCTGCGCCTGACGCGCGACGCCCGCGAGGACCTGTCGGTGATCGAGAACCTGCGCGTCCCGACCGCGAATGGCGGCGCGGTGCCGCTGAGCGCCGTAGCAGACATCCAGTTCGGCGCCGGTCCCTCACAGGTGCTGCGTCAGGATCGGTCGCGCATTGCCTCGATCACGGCCGAACTCGACGGCATCCGTTCGGGTGAAGCCGGCGTGCTGGTCCAGAAACTGCCCTCGGTCCAGAACCTCCCGGACGGCGTCCGTCAGGTCCCGGCCGGCGACCAGGAATTCATCCAGGAGATGATCAGCGGTTTCGCGGTCGCCTTCCTGACCGGGATCCTGCTGATGTACGCCGTCCTGGTGCTGCTGTTCCGCAGCTTCGCCTATCCGATCACCATCATGGCTTCGTTGCCGCTCGCCATCGGCGGGGCTTTCCTGGCCCTGATGATCGGCGGGTCCAGCTTCTCGATCTCGTCCCTGATCGGGGTGCTGATGCTGATGGGGATCGCGGCCAAGAACTCCATCCTGCTGGTCGACTACATCGTCATCGCCGAGCAGGGGGGCATGAAGCGGATCGACGCCATCATGGACGCGGCGCACAAGCGGGCGCGGCCGATCCTGATGACCACCTTCGCCATGGGGGCCGGCATGATCCCGGTCGCCGTGGGCTGGGGCGCCGACGTCGAGTTCCGTCAACCGATGGCCATCGCGGTCGTGGGCGGACTGATCTCCTCGACCTTCCTGTCGTTGCTGTTCATCCCGCCGATCTTCACCATCGTGGACGACATCTCGGGCTGGATCCGGCGTCGGCTGGGCGGGATGTTCGCCGGCCAGCACCACACCCAGGCAGGCGAGACCGCGCCCGCCGAGTAAGCGGGGGCGCGGTCGGGATCCGCCCCGTTCGAACACGGCGTGGAATCGATATTCCGAAGCCTCATCGGTGTTCAGGGATGTCGATCTCCGTCGTCGCCTGCGACAGGGTGAACAGCCGGCGGATCGTCTGTTCCGGAGCGAGGCGGCAGCCCCGAAACGGCAGGGGCCATATCAAGGCCCGGGTCCTCCAGGCCTCGACCGCAATCCGCATCTGTCCGGCCCGCCCCTGATCGGTCGCATCCGGCCTGCGCTTCACGACCTTCAGCCGGTCGTCGATCGATGATGCGAGCCCTCGGCCAGAGGGTCGCCAGCGTGGACGGTCACTTGACCAACCCGATCACAGTCGCGGAGCGCGTCCAGCACCCCATGGCAGGTGCAGGATCGAGCGCAAGAAAAAGCCGGCCGGGGTTGCCCCCGGCCGGCTCGGTTTTTCCGGCTTTCGCCGGGCTCAGTACTTGAGGCGGAGCGTCGCGCCGAAGGTACGCGGGGCCCCCAGGAAGGCGTCGATGGTCTGGGTGTCGCCGGCCGGGTTGTAGAAGGTTCCGTTCGGCTGGACCGTGGTCTGGAAGCCGCTGCCCTGCAGGAAGCCGTTGTAGGCGACCTGGACGTACTCTTCGTCCGTCAGGTTCTGGGCCCAGGCTTCCAGAGTCCAGCGCTCGTCTTCCGAACCGATGGTGATACGGCCGTTCACGGTGCCGAAGCCGTCCTGCATCTTGTAGGGCAGCAGGTCGGAGCCAGTGTTGTACTCGGTCATGTACTTGCCCTGCAGGCTGAAGCCTGCAGTCAGGCCATTGCCGATCGACCGGTTAAAGTTGACGGCGGCGACATAGGACCATTCCGGCGCGAACGACGGTGTGGCGCCTGGCAGCAGCGACAAGCCCGGGAAGTTGGCCGGGTTGGCCAGGTCAGCAGCGGTGAAGCTGGCGTACTCGGCCTTGGTATAGGTGACGCCGCCCGAGAAGCTGAGGCCCTCCACCGGGGTGAACCACAGGAAGTCGGCGTCGACGCCGCGCGAGGTCAGCTCGGGGATCGACTCAACCACGAAGGCGGTGCCGAGGAAGGTGTTGAGCTGGAAGTTCTCAAACGTCTGGTCGAAGTAGGTGGCGTTCAGCAGCATGGAGCGATCGAACAGGGTGGTCTTGATGCCCAGTTCGTAGCTGTTGACGTCTTCCGAAGGGAAGAACAGCGACGCCTGCGGGGTCGGCGGAACCGTTCCCTGCACGCGATCCTGGTTGTAGCCGAAGCTCTTGTAGCCCCGGGCATACGAACCATAGACCAGCACCGAGTCGTTCAGGCGATAGGCCGCCTTGACCGTGCCGCTGAGGGTGCCGTCGTTGGCGCTCTCACGGATGCCGCGGTTGGCGAAGAACGGGTTGGTCCAGGGCAGGCACAGGCGTGCGGTGATGGCGCCGGCGCTGGCCTGACCGGCGGCCGGGTTGCCGCCGCCTACCAGGGTGGCGAGGGTCGTGAAGTTGCCCAGGGCGCCGGCGCAGGTGGCCGAGGACGTGCCGACGTTGGTCTGCAGGCCTTCCAGCGTCTTCTTGTCGTAGGTGTAGCGCAGGCCCAGGGTCACATCGAACTGGTCGGTGACGTGCCAGCTGTTGTTGGTGAAGATGGCCAGCGAGTCTGACTGCTGCTGGTATTCGTCGCGCAGGGCCTGACCGGCGACGGGCGTCGGGCCCGTACCGAACACGGCGCCGCCGGTGCCGAGGCACTGCGTCATCTGGGTCACCGTCTGGCCGGCGCGGGTGAAGCAACCGATCGAGTTGGCGCTGGTCGGAATGCCCAGGCCGGCGAACGGCGCCGTCAGCTGCAACGACAGGACCGGAGCGTAGTCGGCGCCGAGGTAGAAGCTGTCGTGACGGTTGACCTGCTCACGGGTGGCGAACACCCCGACCAGCCAGTCAAGGCTGTCCGTGGCGCCCGCCAGGCGGAATTCCTGGGTGATGTTACGGACGCCGGCGCCGAACTGGCCGTCGTTGACGCGGTAGGCGATGTCGGCGCCGGTGAAGTCGGCGTCCTGGCCATTCTGGACCTTCCAGTCACGGAACGAGGAGATCGAGGTGAAGGTGGCGTTCCACTGATCGATGTCGATGTTGGCTTCCGCCGAGATGCCCTTGTCCTCGATCTGCTGATCGGTGGCGCGGTTGGTGAAGGCGTCACGCGAGAAGGGGAGGAAGCCGAAACCGGCGGCCGGCGGGCGCTGGCCGGTGCCGACCGAGGCGCCGTCGATGAACGGATAGGTCGGGCCGGTGCGGACCTGAACGCCGGTGCAGCAGTATTCGTCACGGGCGGTGTAGTCGGCGATGATGCGGACCGACGACGAGTCGTTCGGCAGAACCAGCAACTGGCCGCGGAGGGTGTAGAAGTCCACGTTCGCGTCGTCGGTCTCGGTGCGGGGACCGTCGCCGGTGTCGACATTGTAGAAGCCGTCGCGCACGCGGCGGGCGGCGTACAGGCGCATGGCGACCTGGTCGTTGATCGGGCCGGTGATCGAACCGGCGGCGCCCAGCGAGCCGTAGTTGCCGGCGGTGAACTCGGCGCTGTAGCCCGGCGTGAAGGACGGGGCTTCGGTAATGATGTTGATGACGCCGGCCGAGGTGTTCTTGCCGAACAGGGTGCCTTGCGGTCCCTTCAGCACTTCGATGCGGCTCAGTTCGCCGATGTCGCCGAAGCCGACGCCGTTGCGCGAGCGATAGACGCCGTCGATCACCACGCCGACCGAGCTTTCCAGGCCGGGGTTGTCGCCGACCGTGCCGACGCCGCGGATACGGGCGGTGGTCGAGGCTTCCGACGTCGTCGAGGTGACGGTCAGACCGGGGGTCAGGATCTGCAGATCCTTGATGTCCTTGACGCCGGCGTCTTCGAGCGCCTCGGCCGACAGGGAGGTGACCACGATCGGCACGTCCTGCAGGCTCTGCTCACGCTTCTGGGCGGTGACGATGATGTCGTCGACCGATGAGGCCTGGCCGTCCTGGGCCGAGGCGACCCCGGCGAAGCCGAAGGCCACGGCGCCGACGACGGCGGCGGATGCCGTGCAACGAAGAATTTGACTAAGACGCATGGATGGCTCCCGGCTCATGGCCCGACGCCTCCTCTCGGAGCGCATCGCGGCGTTTCCTGATTCCCAACCCGCGCTCTTCTTACGGAGCGTCGGATTCTCGTGGGTTTTTCGTAGTGCAAGCCGCACAGTGCGACAAGGAGAACGCAGGGCTCACGCTATATTTCAGCCTTGGGATAGCGCCCTGTGTGACGCGAAAGCGACAGAACGTGATGACCTTAGGTCAATATTCGCGCCTCAAGATTCAGTAATCGGCTTGGAGGAAGCCCTGGAGGCTCGCTTCCGGTTCGACGCGATCGATAGAACGATGCCGCCCAGAGTCGCCGAAAGCACCGATCCCAGGATCACGCCCAGCTTGACTTCGACCTGTTCCGGCGAGTCCACCGCTCCGGGAAAGGCCAGGGCGCCGATGAACAGGCTCATGGTGAAGCCGACGCCGCAAAGAAGAGAAACGCCGTAGATTTGAAGCCAACTGGCGCCACTGGGGCGGGCTCCGAGCTTCAGGACCGAAACCAGCCAGGCGGCGCCCATGACGCCGATCTGCTTGCCGATGAACAGGCCGGCGGCGACGCCGAGAACCAGAGGCGCGAACATCTGGTCGATCGACAGGCCCGCGAACGACACCCCGGCCTTGGCGAAGGCGAACAGCGGCAGAACCAGATAGGCGACATAAGGATGCAGGTCGTGCATCGCTTCCTTGAGGGGACTCTGCCTGTCGTCGGTTCGCGGGGACACCGGCACGATGGCGGCGAAGGCGACGGCGGCGAGTGAGGTGCTCAGCCCCGCCTTGACGCTCAGCCACCAGACCAGGGCGAAGCCGAGCCCCCAGAACGGCGCAGAAATCCGGCGCAACGACATCACCGAACCGACGAGCAGCAGCGCGCTGGCCGCGCCCACCAGCATCCAGTCCACGCCGGTGCTGAACAGAACGGCAATCAGTGCGATCGCGCCGAGGTCGTCGACGATGGCCAGGGTCAACAGGAAAACCCTCAACGACGACGGCAGTCCCTTGCCCACCAGAGCAAAGACGGCGAGTGCGAAGGCGATGTCGGTGGCCAATGGAATGGGCCAGCCCGCGTGCGGCCCCCCGAGGACGCCGGAAACGAGCAGATACAGGCCTGCGGGCGCCAGCATCCCCCCCAGGGCGGCGACGATGGGGGTCACCAGCTTCTTCGGGTCGCTCAGCTCGCCTTGAAGGATCTCGTATTTTATCTCGAGCCCGACCACCAGGAAGAAGACGGCCATCAGGCCCTCCTTGATCCACTCCGAGACGGACAGTTCAAGTTGCAGCGGCCCCGCCTGGAACAGATGCTCGCTCTTGAGCCAGTAGAAATAGGCCTCGGACAGAGGGGAGTTGGCGACGACCAGGGCGGCAATGGCCGCCAGCCCCAGCACAGCGCCCGAGGCGGCCTCGGTCTTGAGGAAATCGAGTGTCAGTTTGCGCGCCACGGCGGCCTCCAGATCTGGAAGGGTGTGTTCCGTGGCGTCCGGTTATCGACGAACGCCGGACCGGGTTCGTCATCCGGAGACGACGCCAGCCTGGCCGTGCAGGCCTGATCTCTGATGACAGAATACAGTCAAGCCTCGTGAGTTCAATCCGATCTCGCCGCCAGAGGGCGATTGTCGTCCTGGGCAGACTTTGCAGCGATCGCTCCGAGCCGCATTGACCATATTCGGCTGGTTGGGGCCCCGGCGCCGTCACGGCGATCTCGAACCGCAAACCTTTCGAGGCCGGAACTACGAACATCGACAACGCCGTCCGCCATTGCAGCCGAGACGGCGGACGTCCATTTGCGGCCCATGCCCGCTGGTCCCGCCTATCGTCCTGAACCCCGCTTCTTCGATCTGGGCGAGGCCTATTCAGACGCCGTTGGGCCCGCCGACTTTCCCGAGACGATCCTGCGCGTCCGCAACGACCTTGCTGCAGCGACCGTGGGGCTCGATAGTCTGACCGACGCCGAATGGATCGCCCATTTCGGTCGCTTCCAGCCCCTGCCCGGTCAGCCCGGCCCGGTCGCCATGCGCTATCACGGGCACCAGTTCCGCACCTACAACCCCGACCTCGGCGACGGGCGCGGCTTCCTGGCGGCGCAGATGCGAGAAACACTCCGCGCTCAAGCAGCGAGCGACCGCGTCGCGAGCGATAGCGCGCTTCCAGGTCGTCTTCTCGACCTGGGAACAAAAGGCTCCGGCACAACACCCTGGTCCCGCTCCGGCGACGGCCGGCTGACGCTGAAGGGCGGCGTCCGCGAGGTGCTGGCCGCCGCCATGCTGGAGGCTCAAGGCGTTCCGACCAGTCGCGCCCTGTCGCTGATCGAGACGGGTGAACATCTGGAACGCGGCGACGAACCCTCCCCCACCCGCTCGGCCGTGCTCGTCCGTCTTCAACATAGCCACGTCCGCTTCGGAACCTTCCAGCGCGCCGCCTTCTTCGGCCGCGCCGACCAGATCGAGACCCTGGTCGAGCATGTCCGCGCCCTCTATCACCCCGCCGTCGCCCCCGGAGACGCGCCCGGCCTGCTCGCCGCCATCGTCGCCGCATCGGCCCGGTTGACGGCCCGCTGGATCGCCGCCGGCTTCGTCCACGGCGTCCTAAACACCGATAATCTTAACGTCACGGGCGAGAGCTTCGACTACGGCCCGTGGCGGTTCCTGCCGTCCTACGAGCCCGGCTTCACAGCCGCCTATTTCGACAGCCAGGGCCTATACGCCTTCGCGCGCCAGCCGGAGGCGGTGTTCTGGAACCTGACCCAGCTGGCCGGCTGTCTGAAACTGGTCGCCGACGCCGAGCCCCAGGTTCTGGCATTGACCGAGGCCCTGAACGGCTTCGGTCCGGCCTATATCCGCGAGCTGCGCGCCGCCTTCCTGGACCGGCTCGGCGTGAAGAGCCTTGGCGAGGCCGCCGATCAGCGCCTGCTCGATACGACCCTGGCCCTGCTGCGCGAAAAGGGGGAGGCGATCCGTTGGGAGCCCCTGTTCCACGACTGGTTCGCCGGCTTCTCCTCCTCCGCCCGCGCCCTCGCCGGTCCGCGCGCGAGCGAATGGCAGGGCGAGGCCTTCGACGCCTTCCGCTTCGCCCTGTTCGAGCACGAGCCCGACCGGCCCGAGCGGCTGGAGGACTCCATCTTCGCCAACCCCGATCCTGAGGAGATGCTGATCGACGAGGTCGAAACGCTGTGGTCCGCGATCGACACCGCCGACGACTGGTCGCCCCTGCACGACAAACTGGCCCGGCTGGAAGCAACCCGCACGGCCCGCGCCTGAAATCTTACAAAAGCTTCATATCGTTTATCGAGAATATTCTTGATCGATAATCAATAAACCCATATCGACTATCGACATGGCCGCACCTATCGCGGCGTGGAGGTCGTCAAGTGAAGCTCATCGGTCGTCGTTCCGTCGCCAGCGTCCTGCGCTGGGTCCTGGGGTTCGTGAACATACTCGTGGCCTTCGCCGTGATCGCCACGGGCCTGATGCTTGCGGCGTCTCTGGTAATGCCGGACTTCGGCGCCGGCTTCATCGATGGCCTCGCGGACAACGAGGCCGGCTGGCGCTCCTTGATGCTGAATGAGCGCGCCACCTTCCTCGCCGCCTTTGTCGCCACCCTGAGCACCTGGTGGGTCCTCAACCGCCTGCGCCGGATGTTCCTCGCCGTGAACCAGGGCGACGCCTTCGAACGCGCCAATGTCGGACGCCTGCAGGGGGTCGGCTTCGGCCTGATCGGGGTGCAGATCAGCGCCTTCATCCTGGCCTGGACTGTGCCGGAGGGGGTCATCGACAACCTCGACTATTCGGTCGATCTCGGCTCCTGGCTGGGCATCCTGATCGTCTTCATGCTGGCCGAGGTGTTCCGGCAAGGGTCGGCGATGCGCGACGAAGCGCAGATGACGGTCTGAGGTGCTCCATGGCCATTATTGTGCAACTGGATCAGATGCTCGTCGAACGCCGCATGTCGCTGACGGAACTCAGCGACCGGGTCGGGGTCACGATCGCCAACCTTTCCATCCTGAAGACCGGCAAGGCGCGCGCCATCCGCTTCTCCACCCTGGACGCCCTGTGCCGCGAACTGGGCTGTCAGCCGGGCCAGTTGCTGGCCAGCACGCCGGGCCCGCAGCCGCCCGCGGAGGGTGGTGAAGAGTGACCAGGATCGCTCTGGCCCTTCGCGCCGGGACGACGCGGTTCAGCGGCCTCAGAACCCCGTCATAGCGGCATTTCGGCCACGCGAAACATTAAGTCATCACCTGATGTCATCAATTGATGTCTACGGCTGATGACTTTTTGGTCAGCTCTGCCATATCTGTCCTCAAGGCGGCGGCCCTCCGGGATTACCGACTTGTATGAATACCGCCACGCTACGGCCCCGTAGCTACGGCACAGCTTCTTCATCACCTTCGGTTACGGTGTGGCTTGCGACCTCTTGCGGAAGCCGATGTTCGATCTGATCTAGCCACTGTTACCAATTCACCCGTCCTCCCCGACGAAATCGAAAACGCCATGTCCACGACCTTCACCCCCTGCCCCACGACCGGCCGCGCCCCCGTCTCCGCCGCCCGCGCCCGCGCGGTCGCCGGATACCGCAATCTCTCGCTCTGGACCCTCCAGGGATGGACGGCGATGTTCTTCTTCGCGGCCGGCTACGCCAAGCTGACCGAGCCGCTCGACAATCTGGTCGCCTTGATGAACTGGCCGGCGCTGGTCAGCGAAAACCTGGTGCGCGGCGTGGGCATCGTCGAGATCGTCCTGGCGCTCGGCATGCTGGCTCCGCTGGTGTCTTGGAAGCTCGGCCGCTGGCCCTTGCTGATCTCGGCCGCCGGCCTGACCGCACTGGAAGTCGTCATGCTGTCAGTTCACGCCGCCGGTCTGGATATCGGCCTGGCCCTGACCAACGTGGCGCTGCTTGCGATCACGATCCCGGTGCTGCTGGGTCGCCGCTGACTCCCACACGCCGACAGCGTTCGGAACAGAATTTCACCTGCTCCCAGTCGCGGGCCCATTTGGCTCTCCACGCAAAAGGCTTGCCGCAGGAGACGCACGTCTTCTGCGGCAAATCGCGCTTGTCGGGCGCAACGCCCCTGTTGACGTGTTCGCGGGCCATGGCCCTTAAAAGCTTCCCTTTACGTGCGCGTCAAGTTTGGGTTATGTCGGCGTATGGCGACCGCCGACGATCATCGCACATATTCGATCCGCCAGCTCTGCCGGGAGTTCGGGGCGACCGCGCGCGCGCTGCGCTTCTATGAGGACAAGGGCCTGCTGACCCCGGCCCGCAAGGGCCAGACCCGGGTCTATGACGCCCGCGACCGCGCCCGCCTGAAGCTGATCCTGCGCGGCCGTCGCATCGGCTTCACCCTGACCGAGATCCAGGAAATGCTGGATCTGTACGACCGCAACGACGGCAACACCCATCAGATGGCCATCGCCCTCGCCCGCCACCGCGCGCAGATCGAGGCCCTGAAGCAGCAACGCGATGACCTCGACGCCGCCATTGAGATGGCCGAGGCAGCTTGCGCGGCGATGGAATCCCGCCTGTCCGAACAGCGCCCCGACCTTCTGCCCGGCGCCGAGGAATACGCCTCGGTGCTGCGCCAGCACCTCGACCAACACGCCCATCATCCGTTCAAGCTGAGAGCCTGACCCCATGGCCTACAAGGCGCCTGTCCGCGACCTGACCTTCGTCCTCAACGAGGTTCTGGAAATCGACCGCTACTCGAACTCGCCCGGCTTCAAGGATGTCTCCTCCGATCTGGTCCAGCAGATTCTCGAGGAGGGCGCGAAATTCGCCGAGGAGGTCATCGCCCCCATCAACCGGATCGGCGATCAGCAAGGCTGCAAATGGGTCGACGGCAAGGTCACCGGCCCGGCCGGCTGGAAGGAAGCCTATCACGCGATGGTCGAGGCCGGCTGGCCCGCCCTGTCGGCCCTACCCGAGCATGGCGGCCAGGGCATGCCCTCGGTCGTGGCCATGGCGTTCGGCCAGTTCACGGCCGCGGCATCGGCCGCCTTCTCGATGTATCCGGGCCTGACGGCGGGCGCCTACTGGGGGCTGAACGCCAACGGTTCGCCTGAGCAGAAAGCGATGTATCTGCCGAAGATGGCGTCCGGCGAATGGGGCGGCACCATGAACCTGACCGAGCCCCAGTGCGGCACGGACCTGGGCCTGATCCGCACGAAAGCCATCCCGAACGGCGACGGCAGCTTCAACATCACCGGCCAGAAGATCTGGATCAGCTCGGGCGAGCACGACTTCACCGACAACATCATCCATCTGGTGCTGGCCCGCATCGAGGGCGCGCCGGAGGGAATCAAGGGCATCAGCCTGTTCGTCGTGCCCAAGGTCTTCGTCAATGAGGACGGCTCGCTGGGCGAGCGCAACGTCGGCGCCGCCTGCGCCGGCCTCGAGCACAAGATGGGCATCCACGGAAACGCCACCTGCGTCATGGCCTATGAGAACGCGAAGGGCTGGCTCGTCGGGACCGAGAACAAGGGCATGGCCGCCATGTTCGTGATGATGAACGAGGCCCGCCTCGGCACGGGCCTGCAGGGCCTGTCGATCGCCACCGCCGCCTACCAGGCCGCCGTCGAATTCGCCCATGACCGCCTGCAGGGTCGCAGCCTGACCGGACCGAAGAGCCCCGAGCTGCCGGCCGACTCCATCATGGTCCACCCGGACGTGCGCCGCATGCTTCTGGAGGCCAAGGCCTTCGTTGAAGGCGGCCAGGCCTTCACCCTGTGGACCGCGCTCCAGGCCGATCTTCAGCATTCGGACGATGCCGCCGAGGCGCAGAAGGCCCATGACTACATGGGTCTGATCACCCCGGTTCTGAAAGCCTATCTGACCGACAAAGGCTTCCACGTCGCCTCGCTGGCCATGCAGGTGCACGGTGGTTCGGGGTACACGGAGCATTTCGCGGCGTCACAGCATCTGCGCGATGCACGCATCACCATGATCTATGAGGGCGCCAACGGCATCCAGGCGCTGGATCTGGTGGGGCGCAAACTTCCCGCCAACGGCGGCCGGGCGATCATGAGCTGGTTCGCCGACATCGACGCCTTCGTGGCCGAGAATGGCGCCGAGGGCCCGATCAAACCCTTCGTCGATGGCCTCGCCGACGCCAAGAAGAAGCTGCAGGACGGCACCATGTGGTTGATGCAGAACGGCATGCAGAACCCGGACAACGCCGCCGCCGCCTCGACAGACTATCTGCACATCTTCGGCCTGACGGCGCTCGCCTATCTGTGGGCCCAGATGGCGGTGGCCGCCCAGAAACAGGTGGACGCCGGATCGACCGACCCCTTCTATGTCACCAAGCTGCAGACGGGCCGTTACTTCGTCGAGCGGATCCTGCCGGACGCACACGCCCACCTGGCCAAGCTCAAGACGGGTTCCGACGTCCTCATGGCCATGCCCGCCGAGGCGTTCTGAGGACGCACCCCCCTCTCCCTCCCCCTCGGGGGAGGGAGGTCGGCGCGTAGCGACGACCGGGTGGGGTGGGCCGGGCGATCCACACGCCGGTGTCCACTTCGCCTTGACGCCCCCACCCGGCCGCTGCGCGGCCACCCTCCCCCACAGGGGGAGGGAGATGATCGAGTGAGACCATGAACGTCCTCAACGTCCCCGAACCCGATTTCATGCAGGACGAGGAGATCACCCTCTTCTCCGACAGCGTCGGCAAATGGATCGACGAGCACGCCGCGCCCGAGGCGGTCCAGTCGTGGATCGCCAACTCCAGCGTCCCGCGGCAGCTGTGGAACGACGCCGGCGAGGCGGGCCTGCTGGGCCTGTCGATGCCCGAGGAAGATGGCGGCATGGGCGGCGACTATCGCCACGAGGTCGTGCTGATGCGTCAGCTGGGCTGGAAGGGCTCCGACCACTTCGGCATCTCGCTGCACAACGCGATCGTCATGCCCTATATCTGGCACTACGGCACCGAGGAGCAGAAGACGCGCTGGCTGCCGCGTCTGGCCACCGGCGAACTGGTCGGCGCCATCGCCATGACCGAGCCGGGCGCCGGCTCAGACCTGCAAGGCATCAAGACCACCGCCATCAAGTCCGGCAACGGCTATGTGGTGAACGGCTCCAAGACCTTCATCACCAACGGCCAGCTGGCCAACTTCATCATCGTCGTCGCCAAGACCGACCCGACCCAGGGCTCCAAAGGCACCTCCCTGATCGTGGTCGAGACTGACGGCGCGGGCGGCTTCGAGCGCGGCCGCAACCTCCACAAGATCGGCATGGAGGGCAATGACACCTCCGAGCTCTTCTTCAACGACGTCCAGGTCCCCGGCGACAACATCATCGGCGGCGAGGAAGGCCGGGGCTTCATCCAGCTGATGCAGCAGCTCCCCCAGGAGCGGTTGAACATCGCTGTTCAGGGTCTGGCCGCCTGCGAGCGGGGCCTGCACGAGACGCTGGAGTATGTGAAGGGCCGCAAGGCCTTCGGCAAGGCGATCCTGGAGTTCCAGAACACCCAGTTCAAACTGGCCGAGGTCAAGACCAAGCTGACCGTCGCCAAGGTCTTCGTCGACCACTGCATCGGCCTGCACCTGAAGGGCCAGCTCGACGCCGTGACCGCCTCCATGGCCAAATACTGGGTCACCGACATCCAGGGCGAGACCCTCGACGAGATGCTCCAGCTGCACGGCGGCTACGGCTATATGAACGAATACCCCATCGCCCAGCTCTACAAGGACGCCCGCGTCCAGCGCATCTACGGCGGCACCAACGAGATCATGAAGGTTTTAATCGCGCGGAGTTTGTAGTTCTAGCGATCACGCGTTAAAATAGAATTCCGGTCATCCCGCGAAAGCGGGGATGACAAGCTCGCCTCGCCTGTCGCCAAGGATGGTCCCATGCCGGCGCAGCGGCTATGAGGCGACATGCGCAAGACCGCCCCTCAACGACTGGCCGAACGCGAGGCCCGGGCCCGCTCGGAACTGCTCGACAGCCTGTTCGACGTGTGGATCGGTCAGGCGAGCAATGACGCGACCCTCGACCGCCTCGGCCCGGTCGACCCGCTGAACGCTGCCGACGTTTCGCGCGCGCTCAAGGCCGACATCGCCGGCCCCTTCGGCGAACTGACGCGTGAGACCCAGGGGCGTATCCGGGCCGCCCTGACCGTCCTCGCCTTGTCGGACGGCCAGGAGTTCCGGGCCTACTGGCTCGATCTGCGCGCCCCGTTCGGCGCCACCGAAGCCGAGGCCGACGCCATCTTCCCCGTCGTCGCACGGACGTTCGGCGCCAGACTGCCCGACACGCCGCCGAAGATCGCATCATGATCCGCCTTCACGTCATTCCGGACCTGTCCGCCGGCGCCGCCGTCGCCCCGACGCTCGACCAGTCGCGCTATCTGACCCAGGTCATGCGGCTGAAGCTCGGCGACGATCTGCTGATCTTCAACGGCCGTGACGGCGAGTGGCGCGCCACAATCGCCGAAATACTCAAGAAGGGTGTCGTCCTTCGCGCCGGGGAACAGATCCGCCCCCAGACTCTCGGCCCCGACCTCGAACTGATCGTCGCCGTGGTCAAGAAATCGCGCGTCGAGACCATCGTCGAGAAGGCCGCGGAACTCGGCGCCCGCCGCGTGCGCCTGACGGTCACCCAGCGCACCAATGTCGAGCACATCCGCCTGGACCGCCTCGACGCCATCGCCATCGAAGCCGCCGAACAGACCGGCCGCCTCGACGTGCCGACCGTCGACGATCCCGAAAAACTCGCCGCCATCCTCGACGGCTGGGACGGCGCGCGCCGGCTGATGTTCTGCGACGAGACCGGGGGCGCGCCGGTCGCCGCCGCCGTCACCGAGCCCGGTCCCTGGGCCATCCTAATCGGTCCTGAAGGCGGCTTCTCGCCCGAGGAGCGCGAGCGTCTGCGCGCCCTGCCCTTCACCACGGCCGTGTCGCTGGGTCCGCGCATCCTGCGCGCCGACACCGCCGCCATCGCCGCCATGACCCTGTGGCAGGCCGCCGTCGGCGACTGGGAGCGTGCGGCGTGATGTTTGCCGAACTGGCCGTGGCCACCGTGATGGTGCTGCTGACGGTCGTCATCCACGGGGCCGGGCTGCTCGCCCTCGGCCATCTGATGGAATGGATGGAGCGCGCCCGCGGCAAATCCCGGATCAGCCCCGTCTCGGGCGAGGGAGCCGTCGTCGCCGTCCTCTCGGCCCTCGGCCTCCTCGTCCTGCATGGGATCGAAATCTGGCTGTACGCCCTTGTCTATCGCGTCATCGGGGCGGTCGAGACCGTGCGTGACGCGGTCTATTTCTCCACCATCGCCTACGCCTCGATCGGCTTTTCCGACGCCGCCATGGCCCCGGAATGGAAGTTGCTGGGCGCGCTCGAGGGGATTAACGGCGCCCTTCTGCTCGGCTGGTCGGTGGCCTTCTTCGTCACCCTGATGACCCGCTTCCTGCCCGCGCGCAGGCACGACGGCTGATCGTCCGGCCCAACCCCTTGAGACCGACCGCAATCTCGCCCATCTAGCCGCAACGGGCTGTTGCCCGATCCGGGGACTGCATGACCAATCCGCTCACCTTCGACGACCTGGTCGGCGTCATGGCCAGGGGCGCCAAGCCCGAATCCGAATGGCGCGTCGGCGCCGAGCACGAGAAGTTCGGCTTCGACAAGTCGACGCTGCGCCGCCCGGCCTATGACGGCCCGAACGGCATCCTGGCCATGCTGACGGGCCTGCAGCGGTTCGGCTGGTCCCCGGTCGAGGAGGCCGGCCATGTCATCGCCCTGGAACGCAGGAACGCCGAAGGCTATGCCGCCTCGATCAGCCTGGAGCCCGGCGGCCAGTTCGAACTGTCGGGCGCCCCGCTCCAGACCATCCACGACATCTGCTCCGAGACCGGCCAGCACCTGATGGAGGTCAAGATGGTCGCCGACGAGCTGAACCTCGGCTTCCTCGGCGCCGGTTTCGACCCGAAATGGACCCGCGAAGACGTGCCGGTCATGCCCAAGGGCCGCTACGACATCATGCGCGCCTATATGCCGAAGAAGGGCGATCTCGGCCTCGACATGATGCTGCGCACCTGCACCATCCAGGCCAACCTCGACTTCGGGTCAGAGGCCGACATGGTGGCGAAATTCCGCACCTCCCTGGCGCTCCAGCCTATCGGCACCGCCCTGTTCGCCTGCAGTCCGTTCACCGAGGGGCGACCGAACGGCTTCCTTTCGGCCCGCGCCAACGTCTGGACCGACACCGATCCCGACCGCACCGGCATGCTGGATTTCGTCTTCAAGGACGGTTTCGGCTTCGAGACCTATGCCAACTACGCCCTCGATGTGCCGATGTATTTCGCCAAGCGCGGCGAGACCTATGTCGACGCCTCGGGCCAGTCGTTCCGCGATTTCATGGATGGAAAATTGCCCGCCCTGCCCGGCGAACGGCCGACGCTGAAGGACTGGGCCGACCACCTGACCACCCTGTTCCCGGAAGTCCGCCTGAAACAGTATCTGGAGATGCGCGGCTCGGACGGCGGCCCGTGGAGCCGGATCTGCGCCCTGCCTGCCCTGTGGACCGGCATCTTCTACGACGCCCCGTCGCTCGCCGCCGCCTGGGACCTGTGCAAGGACTGGGACATCGAGGACCATGAGCGACTGCGTCGCGACGTGACCCGGCTGGGACTGCGGGCCGAGGTCGCCGGGCGCTCGGTTCGCGACATCGCCGTCGACATGGTCGCCATTGCCCGCCAGGGTCTGAAGAACCGCGCCAGATTCTCCGGCGGGATGGTCGATGAGCGCGGCTATCTGTCGGAACTGGAAGACATCGCCGACACCGGCGTCACCCCCGCCGAACGGATGCTCGACCTGTATCACGGCGAATGGAAGGGCGACGTCGACCGCATCTACCGCGACTTCGCCTACTGATCTTCCGACAGCGAAAAGCCCGCCGCAGCGCGACGGGCTCTTCTAGTCTTCGCCGCAGCGAAGGCCTTTAGTTCTTGGCGGTCTCGGCGCCGGTGCTGACGGCCGAACCGGCGGCCGATACGTCGCGGCCGACGCCCGAGATGGTGTTGCAGGCCGACACGGCCAGGGCGGCGGCGACCAGCGACAGGGTGATGATCTTCTTCATGGTGGAGTTCCCCAATGGTGAAGCTCCGATAACGCCGAGCTTGGCCCTAGGTTGCATGCCCATGGTGAAGCGCTCGAGGTCGCCAAGCCATGGGTTGATCTGCTAGTCCGCAAGGATGACGCAAGCCCCCGGAACCGCCGCCCGCCGCCTCGTCGAGACCCTCGCCGTCAATGGCGTCACCCGCGTGTTCTGCGTGCCGGGCGAAAGCTATCTGGCCGTGCTCGACGCCCTGGTCGATCACCCGGAGATCGAGGTCATCACCTGCCGGCACGAGGCCGGCGCCGCCAACATGGCCGAGGCCTACGGCAAGCTGACCGGCCGCCCCGGCGTCTGCATGGTCACGCGCGGTCCCGGCGCGACCCACGCCTCTATCGGCGTGCACACGGCGCATCAGGACTCGACCCCGATGATCCTGTTCGTCGGCCAGATCGCCCTCACCGACCGCGGCCGCGGCGCCTTCCAGGAGGTCGATTACCGCGAGGTCTTCGGCGGCCTCGCCAAATGGGCGACCGAACTGGAGAGCCCGGAGCGCACCGTCGAGATCGTCGAACGCGCCTTCGCCACGGCGCTTCAGGGCCGGATGGGTCCGGTCGTCATCGCCCTGCCCGAGGACATCCTGCACGAACCCGGCGGTCCTGCGCCCGTCCGCGCCGTGACGCCGGCCAGGGGCGGCCTCGACCCCGCCTTCCTCGCCGACCTCGGCGACCGGCTGTCGAAGGCCGAACGGCCCCTGCTGGTCCTCGGCGGCTCAGGCTGGACCGACGAGGCCGCCGTCGCCATCGGCGACTGGTCCGAGCGTCTCGGTCTGCCCGTCGCCCTGTCGTTCCGCAGGAAGGACATCCTGTCGAATGACCGGTCGAACTACGCCGGAGACCTCGGCCTCGGCTGCAATCCCGAGCTGATGCAGCGCGCCCGCGACGCCGACCTGCTGATCGCCCTCGGCGCCCGGCTCGGCGAAAACCCGACCCAGGGCTACACCCTGTTCACCCGCGACCACACAGCCGACCGGCTGGTCCATATCCATCCCGGCCCGGAGGAACTCGGCCGCGTCTGGACGCCCCTGCTCAGCGCCGCTGCAGACAACGCCCTGGCCGCCCATGCCCTCGCCACGCTCGAGTCCGGCCGCACCTGGCATGATCAGGCCAGGGCCGCCCACGACCACTACCAGGCCTTCTCGACCCCCGTGCCGGTCACCGGCGCGGTCAATATGTCGGAGTGCATGGCCCACCTCGGCGAGGTTCTGCCGCCGAGCGCCGTAGTCACCAACGGCGCAGGCAACTTCGCCGCCTGGCTGCACCGCTTCTATCGCCACCGCGCCTGTCGCACCCAACTGGGCCCGACCTCGGGCGCCATGGGCTACGGCTACCCGGCCGCCATCGCCGCCAAGTCCCTGCATCCCGACCGCGAAGTCATCTGCGTCGCCGGCGACGGCGAGTTCCTGATGACCGGCCAGGAGATGGCGACCGCCGTCCAGTTCGGCATCAACGTCGTCGTCATCGTCGTCGACAACGGGACCTTCGGCACGATCCGCATGCACCAGGAGGGCCACTATCCCGGACGGGTCATGGCCACCAACCTGAAGAACCCCGACTTCGTCAGATACGCCGAGGCCTTCGGCGCGTTCGGGATCCGCTGCGAGAGCACCGAGGCCTTCCCCGCCGCGCTCCAGGCCGCCCGCGACGCCGCCAGGGACCGCCCCGCCCTGGTCCACCTGATCACCTCGGCCGAGGACATCGCGCCCAACCGGACCATCACGGGGTTGCGCGCGAAATAACTTCCCTTCTCCCCTTGCGGGAGAAGGTGGCAGCCGAAGGCTGACGGATGAGGGGTCGGGCCGGCGGTTGGAGTTGATGGATAGAGCGCCGACTTCAGATGTCAGCGTGACCCCTCATCCGACCTCGCTTCGCTCGGCCACCTTCTCTCGCAAGGGGAGAAGAACCTCTCACACGGGCCACGTCTCCGGGCTGGCCCCCAGCACCTCGCCGGCGAGATACAGCGAGCCGCAGATCACCACCCGCCCGGCGCCGAGCCTTAGCGCGCGGCTCAGCGCGGCTTCCACCGACGACGAACTCTGCGCGCCCAGACCATGCCCGCGCGCCACGGCCGCCAGCGCCGCCGGATCCGCCGCTGCGCCTTCGAAGCCGACGGTGAAGACGTGCGCGCCCGTGTCCTTCAGGGCCTCGAAGAACCCGCCGTGGTCCTTGTTGGCCAGCATGCCGACGATCAGGGCCAGCGGACGCGGCGCCTTCCTCTGTCTCTCCCCGATGGCCTCGGCCAGAGCTCGCCCCGCATGCGGATTATGCCCTCCGTCCAGCCACAGCTCGGCCTCCGACGCCCGCGCCATATCGCCATAGGGCCCCGCCGCCAGCCGCTGCATCCGCGCTGGCCACCGCGCCTCCGCCACACCCGCAGCGATGGCCTCCGCCGGCAGGTCGAGCTCCAGCGCCACGGCCACGGCCAGTCCCGCATTGGCGATCTGGTGCGGCCCCTTCAGGCCCGGCGCCGGCAGGTCAAAGAACTGTTCCTGGTCCTGGAACACCATGCCGCCGCGCTCGTCCCAGGCGTCGAAGTCTACTCCCATGACCGTCAGCGGCGCATGGGCGGCCATCGCCCGCGCCTCGATCACCGCCATCGCCGCCTCAGACTGCCGCGCCACGATCCCGCGCGCCCCGGCCTTCAGAATTCCTGCCTTCTCGCCCGCCACGCCCTCGATCCGCGTGCCGAGGAACTCGGCGTGGTCCAGATCGACCGGCGCGATGACGCTCAGCAGCGGCCGCTCGATGACATTGGTCGCGTCAAGCCTCCCGCCCAGGCCCACTTCGACGATGCACAGGTCGGCGGGCGTCTCCGCCATGGCGACGAAGGCAGCGGCGGTTGTGCTCTCGAACACCGTGGCCTCGACGCCCTGCACAGCCTCGATCCGGTCCAGGATCGCCGACAGCGCCTCGTCCGAGATCAGCTCCCCCGCCAGCCGGATGCGCTCGTTGAACCGGACCAGATGCGGCGAGGTGTAGACGTGGACCTTCAGCCCGGCCGCCTCGGCCATGGCGCGGATGAAGGCGATGGTCGATCCCTTGCCGTTGGTCCCCGCCACATGGATCACCGGCGGCAGCCGATCCTGCGGATTGCCCAGTACGGCGCACAGGGTCCGCATCCGGTCCAGCGACAGGTCGATCTTCTGGGGGTGGCGGGCGCGCAGGCGTTCGGAGACAGGATCCATGGCGGAAGTTTAGGCCGCCTGACGCCGTCCGCCCATCAGCATCGACAGCAGCTTGCCGAGCGTCTCCGGCAGGTCGGCGCGGGCGACGACGCGGTCGACCATGCCCTTTTCCTGCAGATATTCGGACCGCTGGAACCCGGGCGGCAGCTTCTCGCGGATGGTGGTCTCGATCACGCGCGGGCCCGCGAAGCCGATCAGGGCGCCCGGCTCGGCCAGGTGGATGTCGCCCAGCATCGCGTAGCTGGCCGTGACCCCGCCGGTCGTCGGGTCGGTCAGGACCACGACGTAGGGCAGCTGGGCCTCCTTCAGTTCCTGAACGGCCAGGGTGGTGCGGGCCATCTGCATCAGGCTCAGCGCGCCCTCCTGCATCCGCGCGCCGCCGGCGGCGGTGAAACAGACCAGGGGCACGCCGCGCTCGATCGCGGCCCGGGCGGCGGCGATGAAGCCTTCACCGGCCGCCATGCCCAGCGAACCGCCCATGAAGGCGAAGTCCTGGACCACCGCCACGGCCGGCGTGCCGGCGATCTCGCCGAAGCCGATGGACATGGCGTCCTTGGTTCCGGTGGCCTTGCGCGCCGCGATCAGCCGCTCGCGATAGGGTTTGCCGTCCGAGAACTTCAGCGGATCCTCGACCACGTCGGGCGAAGAGATCGCCTCATACTCGCCGTCGTCGAAGGTGTAGACCAGCCGCTGGGTCGCGTTGATGCGCATGTGCCGGCCGGACGGCGTCACCCACAGGGCGGCCTCCAGGTCGGAGCGGTACAGCATCTCGCCGCTGTCAGGATCCTTGACCCACAGATTGTCCGGCGTCTCGCGCCGGCTGACGATCTTGCGAACGCCAGGGGCGAACCGGCTGAGCCAGCCGCCGCGCTTTTCCTGAGGCTTCGGGGGAGTTTTGTCAGCCATCTTGCCTCGTGGGCGGGCCATGCCCGCCATCCCTTCACCGTGCACCCCGGCGAAGGCCCGGGTCCAGTTGTAAACTTCAGCATCCCCGGCAACAGCCGGGCTTTGATACCAGACACCGCGCCTTCGATCTGGACCCCGGCTTTCGCCGGGGCGCGCGGAGGATAGTGTCTCTAGACGGTTTCCGCCACGCGCGCACCGCGCACGGCGTCGGCGAGGGCCTTCACCCGGGACAGAACGCGGGGCGCCACGGGTTCGTTCGCGTCCAGCGCCGCCGCGACCTCGTCGACCAGGACGGAGCCTGCGACCACGGCGTCGGCGACGCGCGCGATCTCGGCCGCCCGTTCCGGCGTCTTGACCCCGAACCCGACCGCGACCGGCAGGCCCGAGGCCTTGCGCACGCGTTCGACGGCCGGGGCGACCGAGGCGGATTGCGCCTCCTTCACCCCGGTCACACCCGCGACCGAGACGTAGTAGACGAAGCCCGAGGTCCGTCGCGCGATGAGCTCCAGCCGGGCATCGTCCGAGGTCGGCGTGGCCAGACGGATCAGCGACAGGGACGCCGCATCGAGCGCGTCGGTCAACGGATCGGCCTCTTCCGGCGGGCAATCGACGACGATGCAGCCGTCCACCCCTGAGGCCGCCGCATCGCGCGCGAAGGCCTCGTAGCCATAGCTCTCGATCGGGTTGAGATAGCCCATCAGGATCAGGGGGGTGTCGGCATCGCCCTGACGGAAGGCGGCGGCCAGGGCCAGCGTCCCCTTCAGCGTCAGCCCGGCCTTCAGGCCGCGCAGCGCAGCGCGCTGGATCGGCGGCCCCTCGGCCATCGGATCGCTGAACGGGAAGCCCAGTTCAATAATGTCGGCCCCGGCGGCGGGCAGGCCGCGCAGGATCTCCAGCGCCTCATCGCGGGTGGGATCGCCGGCCATGACATAGGCCACGAACCCGGCCCGGCCCTCGGCCTTCAACGCGGCGAAGCGCGCGTCGATGCGGGCGGTCGTCATTGGGCGGGCGCGGCGGCGGCGGCGGCGCAGACGTCGCCGGGAACAGTGGCCATGGCGATGTAGCCCGGCACTTCCGGTCCGGCCGGACGGTTGGGATCGTAGAAGGCCTGCAGCTGCATGCCGTCGCAGCCGCCGGCGTCCTTGCGTTTGATGAACACCACGCGGTTGTCGTCACCGCCGGCGGCGAGCCAGCCCTGGCTTTCGAAATGGGCGACATAGGCATCGGCCAGCGCTCCGATCGAGGCCAGGGGTGCGGTGACGCAGAAAGCCTTGCCCGCCATGTCATAGAGGTTGCCGCAGGCCGCATCGAGGACTGCGCCCGGCAGGACCGGAGCCTCGATCGGCTGGCCGATACCCGTCGCCTGGGCCATGGCCGCGGCCGGCGCCAGCCCCAGAACGGGGGCCAGAACGGCCGCGATCATCATCGTCTTCATCGTCACAACTCCACGCCCAGATGCTTCGCCACGGCGAAGATGTCCTTGTCGCCCCGCCCGCACATGTTCAGCACCACGTCGCCGCCCTTGCCGACCTCGTTTGCGATCTCGCCGATCCGGGCCAGGGCGTGGGCCGGCTCCAGCGCCGGAATGATACCCTCCAGCTTCGAGCACAGCTGGAAGGCTTCCAGAGCCTCGACGTCCGTGGCCGCCCGGTACTCGGCCCGGCCGATATCCTTCAGCCAGGCGTGCTCCGGCCCGATGCCCGGATAGTCGAGGCCCGCCGAGATGGAATGGCCTTCCAGGATCTGGCCGTCGTCGTCCTGCAGCAGATAGGTCCGGTTGCCGTGCAGCACCCCCGGCCGACCCCCCTGCAGCGACGCGGCGTGGTCGGGTCCGTCCAGACCCCGTCCGGCCGCCTCGATGCCGATCAGCCGCACGCCCGCATCCTCGATGAAGGGGTGGAACAGGCCGATGGCGTTCGATCCGCCGCCGATCGCCGCCACACAGGCATCGGGCAGCTTTCCGCGCCGGGCCAGCATCTGGGCCCGGGTCTCCTTGCCGATCACGCTCTGGAAGTCGCGCACCATGGCCGGATAGGGATGCGGCCCCGCCGCCGTACCGATCAGATAATAGGTGTCCGCGACATTGGTGACCCAGTCGCGCATCGCCTCGTTCATGGCGTCCTTCAGCGTGCCGCGACCCGAGGTGACGGGGATGACCTCGGCCCCCAGCAGCTTCATGCGGAAGACGTTGGGCGACTGCCGCTGGACGTCCGCCGCGCCCATATACACCACGCATTGCAGGCCGAAGCGGGCGCAGACGGTCGCCGTCGCCACACCGTGCTGGCCTGCGCCGGTCTCGGCGATGATCCGCTTCTTGCCCATCCGCATGGCCAGCAGGATCTGGCCCATGCAGTTGTTGATCTTGTGCGCACCCGTGTGATTCAGCTCGTCGCGCTTGAACCAGATGTCCGCCCCGCCGTGATGCGCGGTCAGGCGCTCGGCGAAATACAGCGGGCTGGGCCGGCCCACATAGTGGGTCAGGAAGTCGTCCAGCTCGGCCTGGTAGGTAGGGTCGGCCTTGCAGGCCTCATAGGCCTGGTTCAGCTCCAGCACGAGCGGCATCAGGGTCTCGGCCACGAACCGTCCGCCATAGGGGCCGAAACGGCCCTCCGCGTCGGGCATGGCGTATTCGTTGGGGATGATGGCGTTCACGGGTCAGCTTTCACGCAGGCGTGCGCCCGAAATACGGCCGGGCGGAGGGTTCAGACGACGGCCTTCAGGAAGGCCGCGATCCGGGCCGCGTCCTTAACACCCGGCGCGCTTTCGACGCCAGAGGACACGTCCAGCAGGGGGGCGCTGCTGATCGCCGCAGCCTCGGCCGCGTTCCCCGGCGTCAGCCCGCCCGCCAGGAACCACGGCTTCCTGAACGTCCGCCCGCCCAGCATGGCCCAGTCGAACGTGGCCCCGACCCCGCCGGGCAGAACCGACCCCTCCGGCGGCTTCGCGTCGAACATCAGATGCTCGACGTGAGCCTCCCAGTCTTTCGCCGCATCGAGGTCTTCAGCCGTCGACACCGACAGCACCCTGATGATCCCCGCCCCGGTCAGGGTCCGCACGGCGTGCGCCCGCGCCACCGTCTCGCGCCCGTGCAACTGCACGAAGTCGGGCCTCAGATGCGCCCCGATCCGGCTCAGCAGATCATCGTCCGCATCCACCGTCACCGCCACGATCCCGGCCCGTCCGCGCGCCCGCTCGAACAGCGGCCGCGCATCCTCTGGCGCGATGTTGCGCGGACTGCGGGCGAACATCACCGCCCCCACGAACGCCGCCCCGTGATCCAGGGCGATATCGATCGTCTCGGGCGTCGTCAGGCCGCAGATCTTCACACCGGTCATGGAACGAATCCCGGCACAGCTTCCAAAGCGGCGGCGGCCGCCTGACTTTCGTCGAAGGTCGCGAGCCTCGCAGACAGTCGCGCGGCGATCACGATGTGCATGGCGTCAGGCGCTCGCAAAAGAGGTCGTCGCGCAATCATCGCTCTCGCCAGTGGTACGTCTTGGGAAAGCACCCGCTGGCGACCGCCCAATCCTTCAGTCCAGGCATCGAACGCAGCCTCTACATCGCCGAGTCTCTCTTCCCTGACGATACCCCGTCGCACCTTGTTACGGATCGCAGCGCTGAATTCGGCCGCCGCCCAGTCGCTCACCAGAAAGGGCTCGGGTGCGTCCAGCCAGAGTTCTGCGATCTCGGAATGGATGTCCGGCGTGAAGGCGGCGACGATGACGCTGGTGTCCAGAAGAACCATCAGTAGCGATAGTCGTCCCGCATGGCCCTGACCACATCTACGGTCGGCTCGACACCGGTCGATGCCGCTGCCCGAACGCGACGCAGCCATTCCAGATCGATCTTCGGTTGCGGCTTCTGGGTCGGCTCAATCGGCACTACCCGCGCTACCGGCCGACCTCGGCGCGTGATGACCACGGGCTCACCATCCAGCATCCGATCGATCAGACGCGGCAGCTGGTCTTTGGCGGTGGCGATCGAGTATTCGCTCATGCGCTCAAGATGGCCATCTAGATGGCCATTGTCAAGGTCAGGCGAACAGACTGTCGATCTCGGCTTGGGTCGCCAGCCGCCATTCGCCCGGCTCCAGATCCTCCGGCAAGGCCAGCTGACCCATCCGTTCCCGGTGCAGCGCCTCAACGTGATTGCCCGCGGCCGCGAACATGCGGCGCACCATGTGATAGCGCCCCTCGGTGACCGACAGCCGCGCTTCGGTCGGCGAAATGACCTCCAGATGCGCGGGCGCCAGCGGCTTGTCCTCGCCCTCGAGCACCAGCCCGCCGGCCTCGAACAGCGCCGCCTCCGTCCCCGTCAGCGGCCGCGCCAGTGTCGCGCGATAAACCTTGGCCACATGGCGTTTCGGCGAGATCACCCGGTGCAGCAGGTCGCCGTCGTCGGTCATGAGCAGCAGCCCCGAGGTCTGTTTGTCCAGCCGGCCAATGGTCGAGATGGCCGGATCGCGCCGACGCCAGCGCTCGGGCAGGATGTCGTAAACGAGGTCGCCGTCCTCCTTGTGCGAACAGGTCATGCCGAGGGGCTTGTTCAGAATCAGCACCAGCCCGGCGGGTGGGTCCAGCGGCCGTCCGTCGATCTGCATCCGCCCCGGCAGGTCCGCGGTCACCGCGATCCGCTTCGACACATCCGTCAGATCAACCCCGTCCAGCACGATCCCCCCGACCTTGCCCAGCCGCGCGATCTCGCTCCGCGAGCCGTAGCCCATGGATCCCAGCAGCTTGTCGACGCGGGCGGTGGGTGTCTTCATTTCGTGGCTTCGAACAGCTTGTACCCGCCGCCGTCGCCCGCCGGCGTCACCCGCTTGAACGCCGCGTTCAAATCGGCCTCATAAGGCAGGTGCCGATTGCCGACGAGCCAAAGCTCCCCACCCTTCTTCAGCATCTCGGCGGCCTTCTTGATGAAGGCCTGGCCCAGCCGCCAGTCCTCGGCCCCACCGTCATGGAAAGGCGGATTGGAGACGATGAAGTCCAGATCGCCCGCCGCCTCCAGCGTCCGCACATCGGCCCATTCGAACGACGCCCGCGCGTCCCCGACATTCTTCTGCGCCGCCTCGACGGCCCGCCGATCCAGATCGATCAACCGCAGCGACGTCACCGCCTCCGACCGCAGGACCACCGTCGCCAGCGCTCCATAGCCGCAGCCCAGATCGGCTCCGGCGCCCTTCAGCGCCGGCATATGCGCGGCCAGCTGTGCCGAGCCCGCGTCGATCCGGTCCCAGGCGAATATGCCTGGCTGCGACCAGGCCTCCAGCCCCTCGACCGCCTGCATCGCGCCCGCCGCGATCGCCGCATCCAGCCCGGTCTCGTTTCCCGTCTTGATCACCACGCAGCGCCGATGGTGCGCTTTGGCCGTCTCCCCGACCTCCAGCCCGAACGCCTCGAGTTCCTTCTTCAACCGCGAGCCGCCCTTGTCCTTGGCCGCCATGACGTCCAGCCGCCCGCCGACCTCCAGCGCCCGCAGCGCCTGCGCCAGCGCATAGCGTCGCTCCAGCACGCCCGGCGGCGCATAGACCATGGCCGTTTCGACGGAGCCGTCGGCCAGGCTTTCCAGCGCGGTCGATCCGGGGATCAGGGGAGAGGTCTGGGTCGCCGCGCCCGGCGGATCGAACACCAGCGGGGGGCGGCCGTAGAGGATCGATGGGGTCATCGGCGGGTGAATAGACCGTGGGCTGCGTGAAGTCTCCTCTCCGGTGATCCCTGCCCCCTTGCGGGAGAGGGAGATCGCGCACGGCGGCGCAGCCGTCGTCCTTGCGCGATCGGGTGAGCAACTGTGTTCGTCATCGGGTTGCGGTTCTCCATTCGGAGCGGTCGCGGACGATGGCGTTAAGCAGGGTCATGAGCTTGTTGATGAGGGCGA
>NZ_JAFCWQ010000031.1:0-31733 GCF_049897665.1 Brevundimonas sp. TWP2-3-4b1
GGCCCGTCCGACCGCCGACGGCGTTCGCGAGCCTCTGAACCGTCGCGCCACCATCGGCATCAACTTCTAGGACGCCTGGACAAGAATCCCGATCTCGCAAGGATCGGGATCCTGACAGGTCGATCTTGAAGGCGTCGGGGGGCGTCGGTGCGACGGATAGGGTGACCTTCCGGAAGACGGCTTCCCCTGCTGATGATCCTGTGATGGACCGCCGGTTCTCCCCCTCGGGAGGCCGGCGGTTTCGCGTTTCCGGGTGGCGTTGCCAGAAAGTCTCGCTTCACGCGACACGGCCCGCGCCACGGCCTTTCGAACCCCTCTAAAAGTGTTGGGATGCGTGGAATTCGTCCGATGTCGCTGGAAGATTTCGTGAAATTTCTCACACCCACTCGCTTTTTTGGACAAGTCGGTTGATCCGCGTGACGAGGCCAGCGACAAAGGCGGCCATGTCAGAGTTCCGACCCTCTTGTCCGGTCTTTCGACGGAGCCGCGTCGCCCTTGGGCGGCGGCGGATCTGGCTCGGGACGCCGGATCAGGGGCGGGGCATTGAGCGGTTCATTCCGTCCCGAAGACTTCGCGTGAGCCGGTCCTGACCATGGTGGACATTCGCATCACTCCCAGACGCGCCCCGGGCGAATCGGCCCGCCGTCAGGCGGCGAGCGAATCCGTGCGCGTCGTCGAGACCGTTCCGGTCGTCCAGACCGCCTTGCAGGCGCCGGCCGCCTCCGGCCTCCGCTCGCGCCCCGGCCAGTCCCTGGCCGGCCGCCGGTTTCTGATCGTGACGGCGCCGTTCGGTCCGTTCGGCCGGATGCTGGCAGAGCAGCTGACGGCCGAGGGCGCCTCTGTGGCGCGGATGCTGTTCAACGCCGGAGACGCGGCCTACTGGCGGCGTTCGGGAGCCCAGCCCTACACCGGAGACGTGCGCCGCTGGCCCGCCCGGCTCGCCAAATTGGTCCAGGACCAGGGCCTGACCGACGTGATCGTGTTCGGCGAGGGCGGTCCCTATAACCAGGGCGTCCTCTCCCAGGCAGCGAAGCTCAAGGCCGCCACCGCCCTGGAACCGGACCGGATTCATCCGCTGCGTGTCTGGGTGCTGGAAAACGGCTACTTCCGTCCCGACTGGATCACGGTCGAGGAGAACGGGGTCAACGCCTCCTCCGGCCTGCCGCGAGAGCGCACGGCCTATGACCCCCCGATCCCCGAAATGCTGCCGACCCGGCCGGTGGGCAAGATCCTGCCGCACCACGTCATCAACATCAGCCTGTATCACGCCGCCCAGCCGCTGGGCCGTCTGGTGTTCCGCCGCTACGTCTATCCCTACACCCAGTCGCCCTGGCTGCAGTTCGTGGGCCATGTGCGGCGCTATCTTCAGCTCGCCTTCCGGTCCAGGGCTGAGTCGGACGCACAGGTGATCCGCGCGCGGGGCCCCTTCTTCCTGGCCTGCCTGCAGCGCGAGGGCGATGCCCAGCTGCTGCGCTACTCCCACTACGCCGACAATACCGCCTTCCTGGCGGAGGTCCTGTCGTCGTTCGCCAGGCACGCGGACGCCGAGACGCGGCTCGTGATCAAGAACCACCCGCTGGATCCCGGTCTGGTCGATCTGAAGCGCATGACCCATGTGCTGGCAGTCGAGCGCGGCATCGCCGACCGGGTCGACTTCATCGACGGCGGTAATTTGGCCGCCCTGTGCCGGGCCTCCTCGGGGATGGTGGTCAACAATTCCTCGGCGGCCCTCTCGGCTTTGGGCTTCTCGACCCCGGTCAAGGTGCTGGGCGAGGCCTTCTTCGACATCGACGGCCTGACCGACCAGCAGCCCATCGACGGGTTCTGGACCCACCCCGCGCCGCCCGAGGACGACCTCTACAAACGGTTCAAGGCCCACGTCATCAACCGTACCCAGGTCAACGGCAACTACCACGAACCCAAGGCCCTCAAACCCACGGCCCGGGCCCTCGCAAGACGGTTCGCAGCCGCCCGCTAGAACGAGATGGCGGTCCGTGCCGTCGCCGAATGCCGAACCGCAAACCGCAAACCGCAAACCGCAATCTTCCAGCAGCACTGAACCGCAATTATCGCACATGGAGCCTCCCGGCCCGCTAATGGTGCAGGGAAGGCCGCGTCGGAGGCGGCGAGGTGATTTCGCTGTGAGACTTGTATCCGGATGGCGCGTCCCGACGTAGCTGGGGTGTTGGCCGCCGCGATCCAGGGGCGGCGCCGGGAGGTTTCCGCATGTCGTCACTCTTGTCCCGATTTGCCGTGGTCGTCGTGATAGGCATCACCGCCTGTTCCCAGGGCGAGCCCGCCGCCAGCGCCCCGGCGGCCCAGGGCGCTCCGGACAGCGGCCGGCGCGAAGTCGCCCTGTTCGCCGGCGGCTGCTTCTGGTCGACGGAGGCCAATTTCGAGCATATGCCGGGCGTCGTCTCGGCGGTGTCGGGCTTCGCAGGCGGCACGGTCGCCAACCCGAGCTATGATGCGGTCGTTCGGGGCGGCACCGGCCACGTTGAGGCGGTGCAGGTCACCTATGACCCTGCCCGTATCACCTATCGCCAGCTGGTCGATCGATTCTGGCGCACCATCGACCCTACGGACCCCGACGGCCAGTTCTGCGATCAGGGGCCGTCCTATGTCACAGCCGTGTTTGCGACAGCGGCCCAGCGGCCCACGGCCGACGCCTCGCGGGCGGCCGCCGCAGCGGTCATCGGAGAACGACGCTTCCTGACGCCGGTCCGAAACGGAGCCCGTTTCTGGCCAGCGGAAAGCTATCACCAGGATTTCGCGCGTCTGAATCCCGTGAGGTATGGAGGATACAGTCGCTTCTGCGGCCGTGAAGCGCGGCTGCGGGCGGTCTGGGGCGGCTGAGTCTTTCGGGATTCGGGGGTGTGGCGCCGCGGTCACCCCCCGACGCTGTCACGCCAGTGTCACACCACTGTCGTCGATGGTTCCGAGACCGACCGTAGAGGGGGGGCGAGATTTAGACGTTCGCGGCCCTCTCTGGCCGCATTTTGACGCGCGCCGGGCGCTGACCCGCACCATCTGGGGATATAAAATGAACTCTCGCACTCGTGCGCTCTGGGCGACGACCGCCCTGGTCAGCGGCATGCTGCTCGCCGGCGCCGCCTCGGCCCAGTCGTCGGGCACGGACGCCGCTGAAGGCACCGTGGTCGACACCGTCGTCGTCACCGGCACCCGCGGCCCGCGCACCATCTCGGGCGCCGTCGTCGCCCAGACGGTCGACAAGACCCGCTCGACCATCACGCAAGAGTACATCAGCCGCCAGCAGTCCGGTCAGTCGGTCATTGCCCTGCTGAACAACGTCCCCGGCTTGAATTTCACCAATAACGATCCCTATGGCAACTCGGGCGGCAACATCCGCCTGCGCGGCTTCGACGGCAATCGCGTCTCGCTGACGTTCGACGGCATCCCCCTGAACGACACCGGCAACTACGCTGTCTTCTCCAACCAGCAGGTCGATTCGGAAATCATCGACCGCGCCTCGGTCAACCAGGGTTCGGCCGACGTGGACAGCCCGACCGCCTCGGCCAGCGGCGGCACCATATCCTACACGACCGCGCGTCCGCTGGAAGAAATGGGCGCGCAGATCCGCACCTCGATCGGTTCCTTCAACTACGGCCGTGTCTTCGGCCGTTTCGATACGGGCGCTTTCGGTCCCTGGGGCACGACCGCCTTCATCACCGGTTCCTACACCAACTACGACAAGTGGAAGGGTCCGGGCGACCTGGAGAAGAAGCAGTACAACGGCCGCGTCTTCCAGGACCTGGGTAACGGCGACTTCGCCAGCCTGGCCTTCCACTGGAACGAGAACCGCAACAACTCTTACAACACCTTCATCAACCTCTCGCAGTTCAACCTCGGCCTGAAGCCCGAGAACGACATCGCCTGCTTCCGCCCGACGCCCGGCGCCGGCACGGTGCAGAACGAATCGAACCAGTCGACTGCGATCACCTATTTCGGCGGTACGCTGAACAACACCAGCTGCACCAACGACCACCGCACCCGGATCAACCCCTCGAACACGGGCAACATCCGCGGCCAGTTCAGCTACGGCCTGACTGACAGCATTCGCCTGACCATCGACCCCTCGTTCCAGTACGTCATCGCCAACGGCGGCGGCTACACCCTGACCAGCGAGCGCGACGATCGTCTGGACCAGAACACGACCAACAACGCGGCGCTCACTACGGCCGCCCAGTGCGCCGCCGCCGCGATCCTGAACACCGGCGTAGACCTGAACGGCGACGGCGACAGCTGTGACAACGTCGGCCTCTATACCCCGAACAACACCAACACCCGCCGCTACGGCGTGCTGTCCTCGCTGCTGTGGGACATCAACGACGATCACCGCGTCCGTGTCTCGTACACCAACGACTACGGTCGTCACCGCCAGACCAATGAAGCCACCCGCTACAACGCCGATGGTTCGGTGCCTGAAGTGTTCGGCGGTGAAAACACCTGGGGCAACGAAAGCCTGCGCATCAACGGCCGCGACGGCTCCTACCTGCGCGGTCGCGATCGCTTCTCGATCGCCCTGCTGAACCAGATCTCGGCCGAATACCGCGGCCAGTTCTTCGACGACGCCCTGTCGGTCACCCTGGGCGTTCGCGCACCCTTCTTCACCCGCGACCTGAACCAGTTCTGCTTCTCGCTGAGCGGCACCTCGACCGTGCGCTGCACGACCGAAACGCCTTCGGCGACCCTGGCCAACGGTAACGTGAACTTCGCCTCGACCGGCACGGGCCAGTACATCCGTCCCTACGCCCAGACCCTGAAGTATGACGCCATCCTGCCGAGCCTGGGCGCGAGCTACCGCTTCCTGGACAACAACTCGGTCTACGCCAGCTATGCCGAAGGCATCTCGTTGCCGCGTACCGACAACCTGTACCAGCCGGTTCGCAACGCCTCGGGCGCGCTCGATTTCTCGTCCGTTCAGCCAGAAACCTCCAAGTCCTACGACCTGGGCTACCGCTACACCTCCTCGACCCTGATCGCCTCGATCGCGGCCTGGTACGTGTCGTTCGAGAACCGCATCGTGACGTCGTTCGACAACGATCCGGCCTCGCCGACCTTCAACCTGTCGATCGACCGGAACCTGGGTTCGGTGGAACAGTCGGGCGTCGACGCCCAGTTCGAGTACGCCCTGACCGATACCTTCTCGGTCGGCGGTTCGGCCTCGTACAACACCTCGGAAGTCCAGGACGACGTGCCCCTGGGCACCGGCACCTTCCTGCCGACCACCGGCAAGTCGCTGGTTGAAACGCCGGAGTGGACCTACAGCCTGCGCGCCAACTGGGACGTGACCGAGGCCTGGTCGCTGGGCCTGCAAGGCAAGTATGTCGGTGAACGCTTCACCACCGACGTCAACGATGAAAAGACTCCGTCCTACGTCACCGTCGACTTCGACAGCCGCTACGACCTGACCGACACCTTCGGCATCCGTAACGCCTTCGTTCAGTTCAACGTCACCAACCTGTTCGACGAAGAGTATCCGGCGTCGATCTCGTCGGGCAACAACGCCCTGGCCGTCGACATCGATCCGGGCGCGGGCGTCATCAATCGCGCCGGCACGGTTCGCACCTTCTCGCTCGGTGCGCCGCGCACGATGATGCTGACCCTGGGCACGAGCTTCTAGGCTCGAACCCTGGACTGAAATGGATCAGGGCGGCCCTTCGCGGGGCCGCCCTTTTTCTTTGGCCTGAACCCGCTGGCAGCCCCCGGCATTGAAGTGGAGGGAGGGGGTCGCTATCTGGCGCGCTCCCCCGCCGTTTTTCGAGAGAAGTCTTCCGCCCATGGCCGTCTCGCCGATCCCCGCCGAATGGTCGCCACACCGGGCAATGTGGGTCGGCTGGCCCAGCCATGAAGCGCTTTGGGTGGACAATCTCGACCAGGCCCAGGCCGAGGTCGAGGCCCTGGTCCTGGTCCTGGCCCTTGCGGGGCCGGGGCGCGAACAGGTCAAGCTGATGATCGGCAGTGACGAGGCGGTGGCGGACGCCCGGGCGCGGTTCGACGGCGTGGCAGGCGTGACCGTTCTGCCGGGGCGGTTCGGCGATATCTGGCTGAGAGACACGGGCCCGATCTTCGGTGAAGGCTCGAAGACAGCCGCGGCCTTCCGCTTCAACGGCTGGGGCGGCCAGTTCGAGATGGAGTTCGACGACATGGTTGCGGAACAGATCAGCGAACAGTCGGGCGTGCCGCTGTGCCGGAACGACTTCATTCTTGAGGGCGGCGCCCTGGACCACGACGGGGCAGGGACGATCCTGACCACGCGCCAATGCCTGTTGAACCCGAACCGCAACATCGGCTGGACCGAGGCGAAGGCCGAGGCCTTGCTGGGCGAGGCGCTGGGCGCCACCCGTGTCATCTGGCTGGGCGACGGTCTGATGAACGACCATACCGATGGCCATGTCGACAATCTGGCCCGCTTCGTCGCACCGGGCGTCGTGGCCTGTCCGATCGCCTTCGGGGCCGATGATCCGAACGCGGAGGTTTACGACGCCTGCGCCCGGGACCTGTCAGACGCCGGGTTCAGGGTCGTGCGTATCCCGTCGCCGGGGCGGCTGGAGAACGAGGACGGAGAGCCGATCCCGGCCAGCCACATGAATTTCCTCATCGCCAACGGCGCGGTCGTCGTGCCGACCTATGGCAATGAGGCGGCCGGCCGGATGGCGGGCGAGGCTCTGGCCTCCGTCTTTCCGGACCGTGAGATCATCCTGTCGCCGGCGATCAACGTCCTGACGGGCGGCGGATCCTTCCACTGCATCTCCCAGCAGGAGCCCGCCTGATGGCCCGCCCAGAAGCCAGAGTGATCTCGGTCGCCGCTCTCCAGACCTCCTATGGCGAGGACATGGAGGCGAACATCAACAAGACAGCCGATCTCGTGCGCGAGGCGGCGTCGAAGGGCGCGCAGGTGATCTTGCCGTCCGAGCTGTTCCAGGGCCCGTATTTCTGCGTCTCACAGGAGGAGAAGTGGTTCGGCACGGCCTCGCCGTGGCGCGAACATCCGGCGGTGATCGCGATGGCCGATGTGGCCAGGGACCTCGGCGTCGCCATCCCCGTCTCGATCTTCGAGCGCGAGGGGCCGCATTATTTCAACTCGATGGTCATGCTGGACGCCGACGGCTCGCCGCTGGGCGTCTATCGCAAGAGCCACATTCCCGACGGCCCTGGCTATCAGGAGAAATACTATTTCCGCCCGGGGGATACGGGCTTCAAGGTCTGGGACACGCGGTTTGGCCGGGTCGGCGTCGGTATCTGCTGGGACCAGTGGTACCCCGAGACGGCGCGGGCGATGATGCTGATGGGTGCCGAGGTGCTGATGTATCCGACGGCGATCGGGTCGGAGCCGCATGACGCCGAACTGCACACGGCTGAGCCTTGGCGCCGCGCCATGCAGGGTCATGCGGTGTCGAACGTCGTCCCGGTCGTGGGCGCGAACCGGACCGGCCATGAAACGGTGACCGAGGTGGGCCAGAGCTTCTACGGCCACTCCTTCATCTCGGATCACCGGGGCGACCTGGTCGAGAGCTTCGGCGCGGACGACGAAGGCGCGCTCGTCCATACCTTCGACCTGGACTTCCTCGATCGACACCGGGCGGCATGGGGCTTCTTCCGCGACCGGCGGACCGACCTCTACGGCGCCCTGACGGCGCCGCGCCCGGCCTGAATCGTTGACGGCAGCCAGCGGAATCCCATGGTGTTGCGGTTGACGACATTGCCGGTCGCATGGTCGCGATCGTCGAGGCTGGAGCCGAATGGATAGCCTGCGTCGTCAGCGCAGTATCTTCGGCGACCCTCGCGTGAGCCGACGACGATCGGGCGAGGCATGAGCCAGGCGACGCCTTCGAAGCGATTGCCGGTGATGACGTTGTCCGACGGGGTCTGGTGACGGATCACGCCGTCCTCGCCGCAGTTCCGGTACAGTAAGACGCCTGCCCGCCCGTTGAGCTGGAAGCGGTTTTCCTCGATGCGATTGCGGGCCGAGCCGTCGACGGCGATCTGTTCGCGGCCGGTGCGAATGTCGAAAACCACATCGCGGATCACTGCGCCGGCGCTCTCCGCATCCAGATAGATGGCCGCGGAGACGGACTGGCCGCGGAAGCTCCCGCCAGTCATTTGGACGTTGGTCACCCCCGGACCGATGTAGAGGGGGATCGAGCCGGTGGCGGCGAAGGTGATGTTCTCGAGCGTCAGGCCCGTCGGGGCCGCAGTCTGAGCCGCCGCCGTGTGACCGGGCGTACGGGATGAGGCACGCAAGGAAGCGATGTCGTCGCGGCCGAGACCCCAGATGCGCAGGTTGCCGTGGATTGTGCAGCGGGTGATACGGACGTCGCGCGGGACGCTCCAGCCAGCGCCGTCACGCCGGGACCAGACGGCGACAGTGGGATCGTGGGTCGTGCTGGCCCGGCCTGCCATGCCGACGGAGCCGCCGTTGCAGTTGAGCCCCGCGCCCGAGGCCTCTACGCCCTCGAACACGATGTGGCGGCGGATCGAGGCGCCCGGCGGCAGGCTGGCAAAACAGGTCAGGCGGACGGCGGGCGCGTCTTCTGCCGCCGGGGCGGTGAGGGCCGCGACTTTAGACGGCGAGCAGGAACGGGCGATGACCGGGTCAGGCACCAGAAGGGCGAGCAGGACCAGGGATGACATCAGTCGCCCTAGGGCAGGGGCGTGGCCAGGGCGGCGCGCTCGGCGGCGCAGGCGGGGCTGGTCAGACCGGCGAGGCGGGCGCGGGCGATCTCCTGGCGGGCGACGATGGCGTCTGCTTCGAAGGCGGGCGTGGCGGCGATCTGCCGGAACGCGGCCCTGCCCAGTGTCTCGCCCTCGGCGACGTCGGACGGATAGTGCATGCCGCAGACCATGCGGCTGACCGCGATCTCATGCCCGATGCGCCCGGCCTCGGCGGCATGGTCGGGGGCGAGGGCGGCGAGGACCTCGCCATAGGCGGCGCCGACGGTGGCGCTGCCCGAGGGGTAGGAGGGGCTGGCGCGTCCGGCGGCGGAGACGACCTGACACGCCGGACGCTCCGGGTCGGCGGCGACGGGGCGGGGACGGAAGGCGCGGGCCTTGGCCAGTTCGGCGGCCTCGTTGGCATCGTGCAGAACACGTTCGAGGATCGACACCAGCCGGGGCGAGTCCTCGGCCATGACGCGGAAACCGAGGGCGCAGTCGAAATGGGCCAGGGCCAGTGCGGGCCGGACCTCGGCGTGGCGGGTCGCCAGCATCCAGCGGTCGGTGTCTTCCAGCGCTCGCAACCGGTCGGAGGCGGCGATGTCGGCCAGCGCGGCGGCGGAACCCTCGACGGGCGCGGGCGGCACGGTGTCCGCCAGCGCCTGAATAGCCGCGTGATCCAGATAGCTGGCAGGCGCTGCGGCCGTCGCGGCCTGCTGCGCGGGCGCCGAAGCGCAGGCTGGAGTGGCGAGCACACAGGCGGCCGCGACCATCAGGGCGGCGCGGTTCACCTGCCTGCGCTCCAGCTGAGTTGCACCGAGGTTGGCCCGTCTTCGGTGGCGGAGGCGACGACCTGGAGGCTGGCTCCGGTCCCCGGGCTGGCGGCCCCGTAGGCGCGCGCCTCGCCCTGGTTCATGGCCATGGCTGAGGAGAGGCCGGAAGCCTCGGCGCGTGCGCGGTGGAAGGCGATGACGGCGTCGGGATCGGCGTCGGTCGTATAGGTCGCGATGCCACCCGGACCCGACGCGCCGGACGCGGTGATCGCGGGAGCGTCCATCGTCGCGCCGGGATAGAGGGCGGCGAAGGCGGGCGCTCCGGGGGCCGCGAGGGGGCCTGCGGCCAGCGCGGCGGGTACAGCGGACACGGCGTCGTCTATTGGCGCCGTTTCCGCCGGTGGGGTCGCCGCGGAATCTTCAGCGGCCGCAGGGGGCTCGGCGTTCGGGCCGCAGGCCGCGGGCAATAGAGCCGCGCACGTCAGTGCGAGAACCGCCAGAATACGCTTCATCCCGTGTCGTCCCTGAGACCTGTTCTTTCCGCACCGTGGCCCATCGGTAGGGCGGCAGCAAGGCGTTCAGCCCGTCGCTGCGTCTACATCCGCGGGGCGCCGGCCCTCGGCGGGATCGGCGTCCGATTCGTCGGGGCCGACGCCGGTGTTGGCGATGCCGTTCGGGTCCACCTCGGAAGGCGATTGGGGGTCGGCGCTCGCGCGGCCCTGATCGGCCATGACGCGGTCCACGGCGGTTTGATCAGGGTCGTCGTCCGAACCCGTGGCTGCGCCGCCCTGCAGCGAGCCCGCGCGTGTATCGGAGCCCACGCCGCTGCCGGTCAGGGCGTCGGCGAGAGCGTCCGGCGTCCGGCCCAGGTCGGGACGTTCGCCCATGTCCTCGGCTTCGATCGCTTCGGGGGTCTCGGGCTTGGCGTCGGTCATTGAAGGCTCCTGCGTTCAGTATCGGAGGAAGGCGCAGTGCGACCGTCGGTTCCTGAGGGTGAGACGAAAGATATATCGTCTACTTGTCTTTCGCGAGCAAAGATATATCGTACGATATGCCCAGCGAGAAAGGACACTCCATGTTTGGACATCACAGACTGAAACACGGCTGGCGCGAGCATCGCTGCGGGCCGGAGGGCGAAGGGCGTGGTCGTGAAGGCCGGGGCCATGGACGGGGTCGTTTCGGCGGGCCCGGAATGTTCGGCGGACGCGGCGGCCCGGGCCGCCGCATGTTCGGGCCGGGCGACCTGAGGATCGTGGCCCTGGCCCTGATCGAGAAGGAGCCGCGCCACGGCTACGACCTGATCAAGGCGATCGAGGCGATGTTCGGCGGGGCCTATGCGCCGTCGCCGGGCGTGGTCTATCCGATCCTGTCGATGCTGGCCGACGAAGGCCTGATCGCGGGGGTGGAGGACTCTGCCGGCAAGCGCATCTTCACCCTGACGGAGGCCGGCCAGGCCTGGCTGAACGACAACCGTGCCGCCGTCGACGGCGTCATGCAGCGCATGGCGCTCGCGGCGCGGCTGGTCTCGGGCGAACAGACGCCGGACGTGGTCAAGGAGGCGCTGCACACGCTGCGCCAGGCCGTGATCATGAAGCCGGGCGAGTGGTCTGACGTCGAGACGGCCCGGGTGGTCGAGAGCCTGATGAGGGCGGTCCGCGAAGTCAGCGGGCAGTAGAGCCTCCCCCTCTGGGGGAGGTGGCGCGGCGCTGCTTGGCGCCGTGACGGAGGGGGCTTGATGCAAACGACGGCGTGCGCGGCCGGCCCCCTCCACCGCTTCGCGGTCCCCCTCCCCCGATGGGGGAGGATTCCTACTTCCCGAACAGCTTGGCCCAGCGGCGCTTGTCGCGGTTCTTCCAGGCGCCGCGGTGCCAGGCGTCCGAAGCGATCAATGGCACCACGGTGGTGGCTTCGGCGAAGACCATCTGTTCGTGCGTGGTCTGGACCTTGCCCCAGGAGGCGGCCTCCTTGAGAGTCGAGGACGAACAGGCCCCGTCGCGGACGTCGGCGACCGTGATCTGGACCGCATAGCGGTGCATCTCGGCCTCGATGCCCAGGATCTCCGCGCACACGACCGTGTCCTGGGCGAAATTCTTGGGCACGCCGCCGCCGACCATGAACAGGCCGGTGACGCCCGCCGCGATCTTGATGTCGGTCAATTCACGGAAGTCGGCGACTGCGTCGATCATCAGATAGGGCTGACCCGCTGCGATCCGCTCCTTCTGGTGCTTGACCAGGCCGAAGCCCGCGGATGAGTCGACGAACGCCGGGCAGAAGATCGGCACGCCTTCTTCATAGGCCGTCTGGATCAACGAGCCCTCTTTCTTGGCGTTGCCCGCCGCCAGCCATTTGCCCATTTCCCAGATGAACTCGCGGCTCGAATAGGCGCGCGGTTCCAGGGCGTTGCAGATCTCCAGGATCGTGTGATCGCAGTTCTGGAGCTCTTCCTCGTCGATATAGGTGTCGTAGATCCGGTCGATGTAGTTGTCGCGCAGGACGTTGTCGTCCACCTCGCCCGCGGCTTGGTAGTGTTTGAAGCCCAGGGCCTCGAAGAAATCCATATCCACGATCGAGGCGCCGGTGGCCACGATGGCGTCGATCATGCCGAACTTCACCATGTCGCGGTACACGTGCATGCAGCCGCCTGCCGAAGTCGAACCGGCCAGGATCAGCCACGGCGAGCAGTCCTTGTCCTCGATCGCCATCGAGAAGATGTCGGCGGCGCGTGCCGTGTCGCGCGACGAGAAGCTCATCTTGCGCATCGCATCGACGATGGGGCGTGCGTCAAAGGAGGTGATGTCGATGTGTTCGACGACGTTCTGGAGCAGCTCGGCCTTGGTGTTCTTTTGAACGGGTGCGTTCATTGCAAGGGTTTCCCTTTGGTTTGAGCGCCCGTCGTCAGAATCAACAGCGGCCCGGACGGAGCGACGGGCTGCTGTGTGTCGTCTAGTCAGGAAACGTGACGAAGGTCAGACCGTTTCGACGATCGTCGGTTTCATCGCGTTGGCCTCATTCGCCTGCCTGATCCAGCGGGGGATCAGGACGGCGTCCACGATCCACCAGATCGTCATGGGGATCCCCAGGTAAGGACCGAGCATCTCGGTCATGATCCAGGTCACGAACCCCGCCGCCGCCATGCCGAGCGCCGATTTCCAGCGGCCGACGTAGAGGCGGTGTCCTCCGATCCAGCCGAGGAACAACCACAGGACATAGCCGATCAGGACTGTGCGGCGTCCGTCCCACGGCTTGACCGAGGGATCCGAAGCCATGAACTCAGCATGAGCCATGTCATGCATCATTTGCTGATGGCTGGGCCCCGGTGCGCCGTAGTCGACACTGGGCCCCGGATCGGACGGACCGGACGAGTCGGACATCACACTCCTCCCAAGCTTTGCCTTTCGGGAAGGTGTGGCGCCGACCCGCGCCGTTCACAAGCCAACGTTACTTGCGGCTCTTCCTCCGCTGGCCGGCCTTGCCCTTGGGGCGCGACAGGCGGACGACCTTGCGGGCCTGCTCTTCCGCCGTGGTGCGCACGGTCGGGATGGAGCGGGGGGCGAGCCCGTAGAGCGAGGCCATCGGGGGGTCCTCAACCATTGCGACGTCGTGCTCGCCGTAGCCGTTGAACCCGGTCGACATGGCGACACCGTAGGCGCCGAGCATGCCGATCTCGATGAAGTCGCCTTCACGGACGTCGGCCGGCAGCCAGAACGGACCCGGCATATGGTCGATCGAATCGCAGGTCGGTCCGTAGAACTGGAACGGCTTGAGATCGTCCGAGCTTTCGCCGTCCCGGACCAGCTTGGTCGGGAAGGGCCAGCGCGAGTGGGTCGCGTCGAACAGCGCGCCATAGGACCCGTCGTTCAGATAGAGGGCGTCACCCTTGCGCAGGTCCACGCGCGCCAGGACCGACGAGGATTCGGCGACCAGGGCCCGGCCGGGCTCGCACCACAGCTCGGTCGTTTCCGACACGGGCATGTCGTTGAAGCCACGGTGGATGGCGTCGGCGTATTCGCTCATGTCCGGCGGCACCATGCCCGGATAGACCGAGGGGAAGCCGCCGCCGATGTCGACGATGTCCACGATCACGCCCGCGCGCGAGATGGCGCGACCGACCTGGGCCATGGCGGCCTGATAGGCGGTCGGGCGCATGCACTGCGATCCGACGTGGAAGCAGACGCCCATCAGCCCCTCCTTGACCGCCCGACGAACGGACAGCAGCAGGGCCGGGGCCTGATCGGCGGAGACGCCGAACTTGCCCGAGAGGGAGTAGGCTGCACCGTCGGCGGAAACCGCCATGCGCACGAGCAGGTTCAGATCCGACGCGCCGCCGGTGGCGTCGAGGATCTTCTGCAATTCGTCCTCGCAGTCGAGCGAGAAGGTGCGGACACCGTGATCGAAATAGGCGCGGGTGATCGCAGACCGGCTCTTCACCGGGTGCATGAAGGCGATGCGCGCGTCAGGATCGACGGAGCGCACGAGTTCGATCTCGGCGATCGAAGCCGCATCATAGCCGCGAATGCCGGCGTCCTTCAGGGCCTCGATGACCCAGCGTGAAGGATTGGCCTTCACAGCATAGAAGACGTCAGCCTTTAGATTATCCTGGAACCAGCGCGCCGCAACGGAGACCGAACGCGGACGCACGAGTGCGACTGGACGTTCAGGGGACCGCTCGCGGACCAGGTCCAGGGGAAATGGATACGTGCGCAATTCACGTAAACCCCTGTAATTGTTAAACCCAGACCGGCGTTAGCAGCGCAACGTTAGACCACGGGGTCCGCCGGAAGCCGCGCATTTAGGGTCGCGAGACTGTCATGTAAAGCGGTTTCTTCATGACCACGCGACGACCCCCGGCGTCGTCTGCCAGAGCCAGATTCAACGTTCGACGAACTCGACCATTCGAAAATGCCGTTTTAGGGTTAGCGCGTTCGGTCTGGACAGGGTCGGTAGCGGCGGGGGCCTTCAAATGAAATCGATAAACGTCTGGACGACAGCGGCCATGGCCGCCCTTCTGATCGTCGCGGGATGCGGCAAGAAGGAAGAGGCCGCAGCGCCTCAGATGAATGCGGCCCAGCAGGCCGCCGTCGAGCACGCGCCGCCGCCCGGTAAGGCCCTGTCGCCGGGTGGCGTGAACAAGGTGCTGACCGACCGGGGCTTCACGCCCCAGAACGTAAGGCGTCGCGGCTCGACCTATGTCGTCGATGCGGTCGGCAAGACCGGCAACCAGGTCCGCCTCGTGATCGACGGCAAGGCGGGCCAGATCAAGGGCCTGGACGTCATCCGCTGGGCGCCGGGGGCCAAGCGGATCGCCAAGGGAAGCCGGGGCGCCACCTTCGTCAACGACACCTACGAGTTCGGCTACACCCTGCCGGACAGCTATTTCGTCGACTGGATCATCTATCAACCGGCCCAGTGGCAGGTGTGGGAACCCTGGATCGACTACGGCGACGAATACGTCATCGATGACTGGAACGAGGTCTATTACGAGGACTACGTCGACGAAATTTCCTATGCCGAGTGGGTCGAGTATTACGGTGACATTCCGGATTGGTCCGACGAGAGCTTCTACGACGATGGCTACTGGGACGCGGCGGTCGAGGAATATTACGCCGAGAACGCGGACGCCTTCGCCGAGGACTACGGCTATGAGTACGCCGCCGAGGTCTTCGAGGAAGACTACTACGCCGCCCTGGTCGGGGACGAGATGGCGGCCGATCAGGCGGCCCAGGACGAGGCCGACTACCAGCAGCAGGTCTAGGCGGAACGCGATGTCGCCAACGAAGAAGCGGCGGCCGAGGTCGAATATCAGCAGCAGGCCGAGGCCGAGCGCGACGCGGCGGCCGCTGGCGACAGCGGCTACGAAGAGCCAGTCGAGGACAACTCAAGCTACGAGGACACGTCCAGCTCTGGGGATACGGGCGACAGCGGCCAGGACTACTGAAGCGCAGGCGCGCTGGACGGCGCCGCGGACGTCGTGGCAATAGGGAGGGCCGGAGCGCGCGCGTCGCGTGATCCGGCGCCTGTCCTTCCATCCGCCGTCAGCGAGTTCATGAATTCATCCGCCGCCAGCGCCGCGCCCGGCCCCCTCGTGGCCGGCCTAGTCATGGCCCGCGACGTGTCCAAGACCTTCGGAACCCGGAAGGCGCTGGACGGCGTCTCCGTGTCCGTCGCCGCCGGAGAGATGGTCGCCCTGATCGGTCCGTCCGGCTCGGGCAAGTCCACCCTGTTGCGTTCGATCACCGGCCTGCAGACGATCGACTCGGGGTCGGGCCAGATCGATGTCTTCGGCGTCTGCGTCCAGAAGAACGGCCGCACCACCGGCGCCGTCCGCGCCGCGCGCCAGAAGCTTGGCATGATCTTCCAGCAGTTCAATCTGGTCGGACGGTTGAGCCTCTTCTCCAACGTCATGCTGGGGGCGCTGGGCCGCCTACCCGGCTGGCAGGGTCTGCTGGGGGCCTGGCCGGGCGCCGACAAGGCGCGGGCCATGGCGGCCCTGCACCGGGTGGGTGTCGCCGACTACGCCGCCCAGCGCGCCAACACATTGTCCGGCGGCCAGCAGCAGCGCGGCGCCATCGCCCGTGCCTTGGTCCAGGGCGCCAAGGGGATCCTGGCCGATGAGCCGGTCGCCTCGCTGGACCCGGTCTCCGCCCGCAAGGTGATGGAGTTGCTGGTCGAACTGAACAAGCGCGATGGCCTGGGGGTGATCGTCACCCTGCACCAGGTCGACTACGCCATCCGCTATTGCGACCGGGTGATCGCGCTGAAGGCCGGCAAGGTCGTCTATGACGGCCCGTCGACCAGCCTCGACACCAAGCAACTGATCGATATCTACGGTCCCGAGTTCGAGGACGCGTTCTGGGAAACCAAGGCATGATCTTCGCCTCCTTCACCCGCCGGGCCGGTCTGGTCGGCGCCGCGGTCGTCCTGCTCGGTCTCTCGGCCTGCGGCGGTGACGACGAAACCAAGGCCGGCGCGCCTTCCAAGATCACCTTCTCCATCCTGTCGGCGGAAGGCCAGGCCTCGGCCGGGCCGCTGTGGCAGCCCCTGCTGGAGGACATGTCCACGGCCATCGGCGTGCCGGTGGAGCCGTTCTTCGGTTCGAACTACACCGTGCTGGTCGAGGCCATGCGCGGCAACCAGACCCAGGTCGCCTGGTTCTCGGCCAAGCCGGCGGTCGAGGCCATCGACCGCGCCAACGCAGAGGTGATCGCCCGCACCGTCAACAAGGAAGGGCTGGACAGCTATCGCTCGACCCTGGTCGTTAAGACCGGCTCGGGGATCACGCTGGATCAGGTTTTGGCCTGCGGTAAGCGGTTCGACTTCGGCATCGGCGACGCCCAGTCCACCTCGGGCACGCTGGCCCCGATGGCCTTCCTGTTCAATCCGCGCGGCATCGTCCCGGCCCAGTGTTTTAAGACCGTGCGCTCGGCCAACCACCAGGCCAACGCCTTCGCTGTGGCGACGGGGGTCGTCGATGTGGCGACCTCGAACACCGTCAACACCGTCTTCCTGAACCGCCAGAACCCGGCCATTGCGGCCCAGATCACCGAGATCTGGCAGTCCCCGCCGATCCCGGAATCTGGCATCCTGGTGCGCGGCGATCTCGATCCCGCCATCAAGGAAAAGATCCGCAGCTTCTTTCTGACCTACGGCCAGGGCGAAGGCGTCGAGGCCGACCGTCAGCGCCGCGTGCTGGCCGGGCTGGAGTATTCACAGTTCCGTGCCGCGGACGACAATTATCTGAACCCGATCCGCGAGATGGTCGCCGACCAGCAGCTGACCGAGGCGCGCGAGAAGGGTGACACCGCCGCCGTCACCGCCGCCGAGGCCGAGCTGCAGCGCCTGCGCGTCCTCCGTGAGGTTCAGCCTTGACCGACGCCGCGCATGCCGCCGGCGCGATCCCGAAGGCGCCCCGGAAGTCGCTGGGCGCCTGGGCGCTCGACGTCCTGATCTGGGGCGGCGTCCTGGTGCTGCTGGTCTATAGCGTCGGCGACGTCGATCTGGGCAATATTGGCAAGCTGTTCAGCAACGCCGAAAGCACCCAGACCTTCGCCAGGGAACTGTTGCGTCCCGACTTCACCGACTGGCGCATCTTCGTCGAGAAGATGTGGGAGACGATTCAGATCGCCCTCTGGGGGACGTTCATCGCCGTGTTCGCGGCCGTCCCGATGGGGCTGGCGGCAGCACGCAACGTGTCTCCGGTCTGGGTTGTCACGCCGGTTCGCTGGCTGATGAACCTGCTACGCTCCATTCCCGATCTGGTCATTGGTCTGCTATTCGTCGTGGCAGTGGGCCTCGGCCCGTTGCCCGGCGTTCTGGCCATCGCCCTGAACACCGCCGGCGTGCTGGCCAAGCTGTTCTCGGAAGCCGTGGAGTCGATCGACAAGGGTCCCGTCGAGGGCGTTCGCGCCACCGGCGCCACCAAGCTCCATGAAATCGTCTGGGGCGTCATCCCCCAGGTCGCGCCGCTGTGGACGTCGTTCGCCCTCTACCGGTTCGAGTCCAACAGCCGATCGGCCACCGTGCTGGGTCTGATCGGCGCGGGCGGCATCGGCCAGGTGCTGTTCGACCGGATGAACGCCTTCGACTTCCGCGACGTGTCCGCCATCGTCGTGGTCGTGGTCATCGCCGTGACCCTGATCGACATGCTGTCACAGGCCATGCGCAAACGTCTGCTTTAAGCGTCGCAACTTCGCTTCGCCCGAGAGACCGCCTGATGTCGTCCATCCTGCCTCGCCGGCTTTTCGTCGCCGGAACTGCCGTTATGGCCCTGACCGTCGCCGGCTGCGGCGAGGGCGGAGGCCAGCGCAACGGCATATGGGCGGCCGGGTCCTCGACCGTCTTTCCGTTCGCGACGCGGGTGGCCGAGAATTTCGGGCGCAACAATCCGGAAGGCGCTCCGCCTCGCGTCGAGGCCCTGGGCACCGGCGGCGGCATCCAGGCCTTCTGTCTGGGCCTCGGACCCTCGACGCCCGACATCGCCAACGCCTCCCGGCCGATGAAACAGTCCGAGTTCGACAAATGCGCCGCGAACGGCGTCACCGAGATCGTCGAGTTGAAGATCGGCTACGACGGCATCGTCGTCGCCACGGCGCGCAACGGCGCCAGCTTCGACTTCCAGCTCGATGACCTCTACGAAGGCCTGGCCAAGGAGGCGCCCGGCCCGAACGGGACCTTCGTGCCCAATCCGGCCCGGACCTGGTCCGACATCAATCCGGCCCTGCCGAACCAGCGCATCCAGGTCTATGGCCCTCCGCCGACCTCAGGCACGCGCGACGCCTTCCTGGAATTGGGCATGACTCCGGGCGCCAAGCTGATCCCTGCGGTCGCCGCGGTCGAGGAGCAGGACAAGGACCGGTTCGAGGCCCTGGCCCATACAGTGCGCGAGGACGGCGCCTGGGTCGACTCAGGCGAGAACGACAACGCCATCCTGCAGACCCTGACCCGGACGCCGGGGTCGCTGGGCGTGTTCGGCTATTCATTCCTTGAGCAGAACATGGACACGGTGAAGGCCGAGACCATCGACGGCGTCTATCCGACGCCGGAGAACATCGCCAACGCGACCTATCCGTTGGCCCGCAGCCTCTACATCTATGTGAAGAAGGCCCACATCGGCGTGACGCCGGGTCTGCAGGAGTTCCTGATCGAGTTCACGTCCGAGGCGGCCGTAGGACAGGGCGGCTATCTGCAGGACCGCGGTCTGGTGCCCCTCCCGGAGCCCGAACTGGTGCAGCAACGCGCCATCGCCACGGCCCTGACTCCGATGGCGCGGCCCGAGTAGTCAAACTCGCCGGACTCCGGGACACGGAGTCCAGATAGTCCACAGAGTCCCGGGCAGCGCTCCGTTCGAGAAGATGTCAAAGACCAGCCCGCAGGATACCACGGCCCAGAACCGTGGTGGGGATAGAGCCCTGCCGGCGAGAAATAGTCTTTGAAAACCGTCGTGTGCGCGGTCGCAGGATGATGGGTCAGCGGGCGGTCAGGCCGCGGCGCGGCGCCGGACACGGGCGATGCGACGAAGGCGGCGCCAGAAGCGTCCGCGCTCGGGCTCCGGATAGGGCTCGAGGTTCTGCACGAACTGCTCGGCCGAGGCGCGCCAGCTGAACTTCTCGGCATAGGCGCGGGTGGCGGCGCGGTCGCACTTCAGCGCCTCGAGGCAGGCCGTTCGCAGGTCCGCGTCGATGGCGCCGGCGTTGGAGCCGGGAACCAGGTCGATGGGGCCGTGGGCCGGATAGGCCGCGACAGGGGTGCCGGTGGCCATGGCCTCCAGGATCACCAGGCCGAAGGTGTCGGTCCAACTGGGGAAGACGAAGACATCCGCGTCGCGGAAACAGCGGGCCAGTTCCTCGCCAAACCGGGCGCCGAGGAATTTCGCCTCGGGATAGCGGTGCTGCAGATCCGCGCGGGCGGGGCCGTCGCCGACCACGATCTTGGTGCCGGGCAGGTCGGTCTCGAGGAAGGATTCGATGTTCTTCTCGACGGCGACGCGTCCGACGTTCAGCCAGAACGGCCGTGGCCACTCCTTGCCGCCCAGGTCGTCAAAAATGCGCTCCAGATCCGGCCGGAACTGGTCCGTGTCGACACCCCGCGACCAGGGCGAGATGTTCTTGAACCCGTGCTCCTCGAGTTCCTTCTTCAGCGTCGGGGTGGCGACCATCAGCCGGCCCGACGGCTTGTGGAACCACTTCATATAGGCGTAGCCGACCTGCACCGGGACGGGGAAGCGGGCGGAAATATATTCGGGGAATTTCGTATGATAGCTGGTCGTGAAGGGCAGTTTCCACTCGACGCAGATGCGCCGGGTGGCGATGCCGATCGGCCCCTCGGTGGCGATGTGGACAGCGTCGGGTTCGATCGCGCGCAGGCGCTCGCGGATCTCTTCCTCGGCGCCAAGAGCCAGACGGATCTCAGGATAGGTCGGCGCCGCGATGGTGCGGAACTGGCTCGGCTCAATGACCTCGACCTCGTGACCCATGGCACGGCATTCCGCGACGGTGCGGGTCAGGGTGCGGACGACGCCGTTGACCTGGGGCTCCCAGGCGTCAGTGGCCAGAACGATGCGCATGGATAGGCGGCGGCTCTCACCGTGGCGGGGCGATGAGCATTAGCCTCTTGTTTCGAGGAATGCGAGATGTCGCGGCCCCTCCCGTTCCGACGCGGAAGGGTTTATGTGCGCGGCCATGAACGCACACGTCACGCCACCGGTCGCCCTCTCCCAGGACTGGGACACGCTCGACCACGGCAAGTTCGCCGACGAGCCCTCGACTGTCCGGGCGCTGCTGACCGCCTCTCCGCTCGACTCCGCCGCCCGCCGGGCCGTCGTGGACGAGGCCGTCCGCCTGGTCGAGCAGGCGCGCAAGAGCCAGAAGAAGCAGGGGGTGGTGGAGAGCTTCCTGCAGGAATTCTCACTGGGCACCCGCGAGGGTCTGGCCCTGATGTGCCTCGCCGAAGCCCTGCTGCGCACGCCGGACGAGGACACGCGCGACCGGCTGATCGCCGAGAAGATCGGGTCGGCCGACTGGGCGTCGCACCTCGGCCAGTCCGACAGCCTGTTCGTCAACGCCTCGACATGGGGCCTGATGCTGACCGGCAAGCTGGTCGACGCCGACGAACAGGCCAAGACCGACCTGCCGGGCTTCCTGACCCGCGTCGCCGGGCGTCTAGGCGAGCCGGTTATCCGTCAGGCCGTGGCCGCGGCCGTCCGCATCATGGGCGAGCAGTTCGTGGTCGGGCGCACCATCGAGGCGGCGCTGAGGCGGTCGAACCGCGAGGGCTGGCTGTGCAGTTTCGACATGCTGGGCGAGGGCGCCCGCACCGCCGCCGACGCCGAGCGCTATGAAAAGATCTACGCCGACGCGATCACCGCCGTGGGCAAGACAGCCAGGGGGCAGGGGCCGGAGGCCGGACACGGCGTCTCGGTCAAGCTGTCGGCCCTGTCGCCGCGCTATGAGGCGACGCATGAAGGCCGGGTCTGGGACGAGCTCTACCCGCGCATCAAGCGGCTGGCCCTGATCGCGGCGCGCGCCGACATCAACTTCACCATGGACGCAGAAGAGGCGGACCGGCTGGCCCTGTCGCTGAAGCTGCTGGACCGGCTGGCGAACGAGCCGGAACTGGGCGGCTGGTCGGGGCTGGGTCTGGCCGTGCAGGCCTATCAAAAGCGCGGACCGGAGGCGATCGCACGGATCGCCGAGCTGGCGCGGACGTCGAAGCGGCGGCTGATGGTGCGGCTGGTCAAGGGCGCCTACTGGGACACCGAGATCAAGCGGGCCCAGGTCATGGGCCGAACCGACTATCCGGTGTTCACCACCAAGGCAGCGACGGACCTGAATTATCTGGTCTGCGCCCGCGCCATGATCGACGCGGCGCCGCATCTGTATTCGCAGTTCGCGACCCACAACGCCCACTCGCTCGCGGCCGTGCACGACATGGCCAGGGAGGCCGGGGTCAAGATCGAGTTCCAGCGCCTGCACGGCATGGGCGAGGCCCTCTATGACGCCGCCGCCGAGACCTTGGGGCCGATGACCGTGCGCGCCTATGCTCCCGTCGGGGGCCACGAGGACCTGCTGCCCTATCTGGTTCGTCGCCTGCTGGAGAACGGGGCCAACTCGTCGTTCGTCCACGCCCTGCTGGACGAGCGGGTGCCGGCCTCGGCAGTCGCCGCCGACCCCATCGCCTCGGTCGAGGCCCACCCTGACCGCCACGCCAAGATCCCCACGCCCAAGGACATGTACATGGACCGCCAGAACTCGCTCGGCCGCGACTATTCGCAGAAGGTCGACCGCGAGCGGCACGCCGCCGCCCTGCAGAAGGTCGATGCGGAAAAGCTGACCTCCGGCCCCATCGTCGGCGGCAAGCTGATGGCCGGGACGAACGCCCAGGCCGTGACCAATCCCTATGACCGCTCGCAGGTGCTGGGCCATGTGTCGGAGGCTTCGACGCAGGACATCGACAATGCGGCCGATGCCGCGGCGAAAGCGCAGATCGTCTGGGATCGCTCGGGCGGATCGCGCCGGGCGCCGGTGCTGCGGGCCATGGCCGATGCGCTGGAAGCCGACATGGACCGGCTGGTGGCGCTGCTGTCGCGGGAAGCCGGAAAAACGCTGAACGACGGCGTCGCCGAGGTGCGGGAGGCCGCCGACTTCTGCCGCTACTACGCCATGCTGGCCGAGAAGGATTTCGGCGGGCCGCAGATCCTGAACGGGCCGGTGGGCGAGACCAACCGGCTGGTCCTGCACGGACGCGGCGTCTTCGCCTGCATCAGCCCTTGGAACTTCCCCCTCGCCATCTTCACCGGCCAGATCGCGGCGGCCCTGGCGGCCGGCAATGCCGTGCTGGCCAAGCCTGCGGAACAGACGCCTCTGGTCGCGGCGGAGGCCGTGCGGCTCTATTACAAGGCGGGGCTGAACCCGGACCTGCTGGCCCTTGTGCCGGGCCGAGGCGAGACGGTCGGCGCGGCGCTCGTTTCGCATCCGGGGATCGACGGCGTCGCCTTCACCGGCGGCACGGACACGGCCGCCGCCATCAACCGCTCGATCGCGGCGCGGCCGGGGGCCATCATCCCGTTCATCGCCGAGACGGGCGGGCTGAACGGTATGTTCGTGGACACGACGGCCCTGCGCGAACAGGTCATCGACGACGTGATCTCGTCTGCCTTTGGATCGGCCGGGCAGCGGTGTTCGGCGCTGCGGGTGCTGTATGCGCCCAGGGAGTCGGCCGACAGCCTGATCGAAGGCCTGAAGGGCGCACTGGCGGCCCAGGTGCTGGGCGATCCGTCCGATCCGGCTTCGGACATCGGCCCCGTGATCGACACCGAGAGCCGCAAGGCCCTGGAGGCTCATGTCGAGCGCCTGGGCAAGGATGCGAAGATCGTGGCCCGCGCCATGATGCCCGAGGGCTCGGAGCGCGGCGACCTGTTCGCCCCGACGATCGCCGAGATTCCGACCCCGGACTATCTCGAGCGTGAGATATTCGGCCCGATCCTGCACGTCTGTCGCTATGATCCGAAAGACCTGAAGTCGGTGGCCCGCAAGCTGGCGGCGCGCGGATATGGTCTGACCCTGGGCGTGCACTCAAGGATCGAGGCTTTCGCCGAAGAGGTCATCGAACTGGTTCCTGCGGGCAACGTCTACATCAACAGAGGCGTCACCGGCGCAGTGGTCGGGGTCCAGCCGTTCGGCGGCGAGGGCCTTTCCGGCACGGGGCCCAAGGCGGGAGGGCCTAACAGCCTGATCCGCTATGCGTCGGAAAAGGCCATCTCAAACAACATTTCGGCCCAGGGCGGAGACCCGGCACTGCTGAACTTGTGATTGATGTCTCCCCCCGTCGCCGCTCGGCGATGGGGAGGAGACGGGTTACCCAGGCCAGCCGCCCGCGCGGCTGAGGGCGCTGGGGGCGGGCCGGCCGATCTTCTCGCCGATCCAGCGGGCGGTCCCAATCAGGGCGTCGAGGTCGTAGCCGGTCGAATAGCCGGCGCGCTCCAGCATGTAGACGAGATCCTCGGTGGCGACATTGCCCGTGGCGCCGGGGGCGAAGGGACAGCCGCCGATGCCGCCGACCGAGGCGTCCAGGACATCGACGCCGGCCTCGACCCCCGCGTAGGCATTGGCGACGCCAGTATTGCGGGTGTCATGGAAATGCAGGCGCAGGACGGCGTCCGGCGCGACGGCCTTGGCGGCCTCGACCGTCTTTGTCACGCTCCACGGGTCGCCGACGCCGATGGTGTCGGCCAGGCCGATCTCGGCGACGCCGAGAGCCGCGAGTTCGCCGACCAGATCGCTGACCTGACCGACCGAGACCTCGCCGTCGAAGGGGCAGCCCCAGACGCAGCTGAGGGTGGCCGAGAGGGCGGGAACGGGCGTGTCTGCGCCGTCCGAGTTGTGACGCCGGGCGAGGATGTCGGACAGCATCGCCACCTGATCGCGCACGGCCAGACCCTGGTTCTTCAGGCCGAAGCCGTCGGTGACGGAGAGGGAGACGTTGACCTCGTCGACGCCGGTCCCGAGCGCCCGGTCATAGCCCTTGCCGTTGAGGACGAGGCCGATGCGGCTGCGACCCGGGGTCGGGGACAGGGCAGCCATGACGTCTTCCGCGCCGGCCATCTGGGGCACCAGTCTCGGATGGACGAAGCTGACCGCCTCGATGCGACGGGCGCCGGCGGCCTCCAGGCGCAGAACCAGGTCGGCGCGGACGGACGGGTCGAGAATGGCCTTCTCGTTCTGGAGGCCGTCGCGGGGGCCGACCTCGATGATCTGTATCGGACGGAAGCTCACCGGGGAGGGGCCTGACCCGTGGGTGCGCCCGGTGGCGCATAGACGGTCAGGCGGACATCGTCGCCGCTGGAATAGTTGTGACCGGTGACCACGCCGACCACGCGGCCGGGCACGCCGGTCTGGGCCGTCGCCTGACGGAAGGCCTCGTCGTCGCCGGCCTCGATGATGGCGGGGCGGCCCTCGGCCAGGGCGCGGGCGGCGCCGGCGGCGTCGGTCAACTGGGTATCGCGCCCGGTGACGAAGACGAAGCTGGGCTCATGGAAGGTGGTGATGGCGACGGGGCCGGGCGTCAGGCCCTGACGCGGCGACAGGCCGTTCTGCTCCAGCATGGTCTCCAGCCGGGGAGCGATGGACAGGGGACGCAACTGGCGCAGAGTGCCCGCGAGCGCTCCGTGGGCGACGATGCCGAAGCCCAGGGCGATCAGCACGCCGGTGACGGCCGCGCGATTGAGCAGCAGGAAGCCGCCGATCAGGGCGGCCATGACAGCGCAGACGACGGTGATCGTCGCCCAGGTCTGGGCCGTCGAGGTGCCGAACGCGGTCAGACCGTAGACGGTGATCCCGCTGACCACCACGGCGCCGAAGACCGCGAGACCGGCGCCGCTCCAGCGCGAGACCTTGCCGATCGGTCGGGTCAGGGCGGCGGCCATCAACAGAGCCAGCGCGGCGAAGGTGGGCAGGGTGTAGTGCGGCAGCTTGGTCGGTGCGATCTCGAAGATCAGCCAGCAGGGCACCACCCAGCAGACGAGGAAGCGGATCGCAGGCTCGGCGCGGCGGCTCCAGCCCGTGGACAGGGCGGCGGGCAGGATCAGGGTGGCGGGGAACAGCAGAACGGGCGCGATCAGGGCGTACATGCCCGGGAAGCCGCCGTGGCTTTCGGCTGCGCCGGTGACTTTCGAGCCAAGATCATTGCCGATGGCTTCGCGCCAGAAGCCGCCGTCGGTGGTGATGGTGACCGCGATGGCCCAGGGACCGACGATCAGCACGAGCAGGGGCACGCCCCAGCCCCAGCCCAGCCGCTTCAGCCAGGCCCATTGACGGTCCCACAGGCACAGCATGAGGACGGCCGGAATGACCACCAGCAAGCCAATGGGGCCCTTGACCAGGATGGACAGGCCCAACCCGCCCCAGAGCATCAACTTCCACAGACGCTGGGTCGGATCGCCTTTGACCAGTGGCGTGGCGCGGGAGGCCATATAGAGACGCGCGAGGCCGGCCATGGCCAGGGTCACCGCGCCGCACAGCATGGCGTCGGTCTTGGCGATCCCCGCCTCGGACGACAGAAGGAAGGTCGCGCCCAGCATGGCTCCGCCGAGGAAGCCGGCTCTGGCGCCGAACAATGCCGTCCCGACCCATGCGCAGGCCCAGGCGGCCAGCATCGCCCCGATGATAGAAGGGATGCGGTAGGGAGCGATATCGCGGTTCTCGACCTTGGAGGTCAGGCCCACGGCCACGGCCTGCATCCAGTAGATGCCGATGGGCTTCTTCCAGCGCGGATCATCCTGGAAGCGGATGTCGACATAGTCGCCGCTCTCCAGCATCTGCGAAGTCGCCTGTGCGTAGCGGCTTTCGTCGCGGTCCAGCGGCGGAAGGAGCAGCAGGCTGGGCAGGCCGGCGATCAGGGCGACGAGCGCCGCCAGCAGGGGGCCGCGCCAGCCGGCGACATATCGATCCAGGTTCGGGCGCGTCATGAGATCGTTCCTAACACGGCGATTGCGCAGGCGTCAGCGGCTCGACATCGCCGACCGTGGCGCGAAACCGGGTTTTGCGTCTAGAGAGCAAGGATGCAGAGCGCCGAGACTCCTCAGATCTCCATCGTCGTGCCGGTCCACAACGAGTCCGGCGCGGCCGGGCCGCTGGCGCGCGAGATCGCCGCGGCCTTCGGCGGGCGGGCGCACGAGATCATTTTTGTCGACGACGCCAGTCGCGATACGACGCTTGCCGAACTGAAGGCCCTGATGGCCGAACTGCCGACGCTGCGGGTGCTGGCCCACGCGACCAATGCTGGTCAGAGCCGGGCGGTGCGGACGGGCGTGCTGGCCGCGCGGGCGCCGATCGTGGTCACCCTCGACGGCGACGGCCAGAACCCGCCCGAGGATGGGCCGAAACTTGCCGATGCCCTGATAGCCGCCCCGCCGCAGGTCGCCCTGGTCGGCGGCGTGCGCCAGAAGCGCCAGGACTCCGAGGCCAAGCTGTGGGCCTCGCGCTGGGCCAACCGGATCAGGAAGCGGCTGCTGAGCGATGACGCCGACGACACGGGCTGCGGGCTGAAGGCCTTCCGCCGCGATGTCTTCCTGCGGCTTCCCTATTTCGATCACGTGCACCGCTACCTGCCGGCGCTGGTGATCCGCGAGGGTTACGAGAACCGGTACCTGCCGATCGGCCACCGCCACCGCGAGACGGGGCAGTCAAAATACACGAACTGGGGACGTCTGAAGGCCTCGTTCTCGGACCTTCTGGGCGTGATGTGGCTGAAGAGCCGGTCGCGCAGGCCCGGGGCCATCAGCGAGTTCTAGCGCGCAGGCAGCGAGTCGCCGCGTGGTGAGCGATAGCGCCCCAAAGAGGCGACAGCCGTAGCGGTGTGGAGCGAACGGGAGTATCCGTCTTTAACAAGCTGCGCCGTTCCAACGCGAGACACAGACCATGCTGATCGCACTGCCCCTGCTGGTCATTCCAGTGATCCTGTACAACATCGTCGTGCTGTCCGGACTGGGTGGCGGCGGTCTGGCGGCGGCGGACGAAGCGTTGCGCCAGTCGCTGTTTTCGATCCCGATGGCCTCGGGCGCGAGCTGGAATGTCGGCATCGGCGACCTGATCCTGTTCCTGTCGCTGATCCTTCTGTTCTTCGAACTGCTGAAGTCGACGTCGAGCCAGAAGGTGGCGATCGTCAATCACGCCCTGTCGATGATCCTGTTCGTCATCTGCCTGGTCGAGTTCCTGCTGGTGCGCGGGTTCGCGACCTCGACCTTCTTCCTGATCGTGACCATGGTCATGCTGGACGTGCTCGCCGGGTTCATTGTGACCATCATCTCGGCGCGCAAGGACCTGGACTTCGGGGCAGGCGCTTGATCCCCGGGGCCTAACCTTGGCGGAAAACCCCTGACACTTTTCCGGGTCAGGCCCTAGATCAGGGCGGCGAAGATCAGCGAGACGACGATCACATCGAAGGTCTTGGCGGCGAAGGCGAGGGTCATGGCGGCGTCCGAAGGCGAGAGGTCCCCTTGTTCGCTGCAAGCCTCGGGCCAGCTCAGAGTTCGGTCTTTTTGATCAGTCCGGCGGGGGGACGACGGTCCTTTTCGCCTGAATATTCTGCGCCGAGGTAGCTGGCGCGGGCCGCATCCATCACCGGCGGACCCCCTTTGAGGCCTTTGCGCTGACCGGTCTGGCCCATCATCTGTGCGGCGAAGGCGGCCGCCGGATCCAGAGGGCTGGTGTCGGCGGGCGTGGTCGACGCGGCAGGGCTTGCCGGGTCAGGGATCTCATCGACGACCTTGCCGACCGGAACCAGCTCGCGGCTGGAGGAGGCGGCGCGGCGTTCGGCCTCGCGCCGCTGGGCCGCGCGACGGTCGCGGCCCTCGACCGGTCCGACAGGGCGGACGCCCTCGGTCACGGCTTGCCAGAGCCCTGGGCGGAGCCTGCGATGCGGTCGATCTGGGCGCGCATCTCGTCCATCTGGCGGCGCATCTCGTCCATGGCGGAGTTCGCCGAAGGCTGCGCCGCAGGGGCGGCCTGGGCCGGAGTCTCGCCGTCTGTGCGGCCATAGGCGAAGGGCGGGAACATCTTCATGGCGTTCTGGAACATGGCCATGTTCTGCTTGACCGCCGACTCCATCAGGCCGCCGGTCATCAGGCCGACCGCCGGCGTGGCGCCGAAGGTCTTGGTCACCTGTTCGCGGAACTGCTCCTGCTGGCGCGAAAAATTCTCCAGCGACATCTCAAGATAGGAGGGCAGGACGCCTTCCATATGGCCGCCGTAGAAGCCGATCAGCTGACGCAGGAACTGGACGGGCAGCAGCGCCTGGCCCCGACTCTCTTCCTCGAAGATGATCTGGGTCAGGATCTGACGCGTCAGCTCCTCATTGGTCTTGGCGTCGAAGACGACGAAATCAACGCCTTCGCGGACCATCTTGGCGAGGTCCTCGAGCGTGACGTAGGTCGACGTCGAGGTGTTGTAGAGCCTGCGGTTGGCGTATTTCTTGATGACCACCGGCTCGCCGTTTCTGGCGCTGTCCTTGGTCTTTCTGCCCTGGGTCGTGCTGTCGGCCACTGGAGTGTCCTTGTTGGCGTCTTTTGCTGGGTCGCGAGATCGAACCGAAAAAGTCTTCAACCTTTCCTGATCTCACTCCGTGCGCCCGTTATCCCGCACTGCGATGCAACGCGCCAGTGGGCATGTGACCGTTCCGTGTCAGCCGAGGTTGGGCGCCAGGACGACGCCGACGAGGACCGCCGCCCAGTGAACGCCCGCACCCGCCACCACGAACCCGTGCCAGATGGCCCGACGGTACTTCAGCTTGGGTGAGATGAAGAAGAAGACCCCGGCCGTGTAGATCAGCCCGCCAAGCACCAGCAGGCCGAGCGCGATGGGGTGGACGGTATCGATCATCGGTTTCAGCGCGATCACCGCCAGCCAGCCAAAGAGGACATAGACCCCGCTCCAGAAGGCGTCGGAGATGCGCGGCGCGACCAGCTTGGCCGCCACACCCGCGAAGGCGATGGTCCAGACAACGAGGGTAAAGCTGATGGACCACCAGCCCTCGAACCTCTGGGTCGTGAAGGGGGTGTAGGAACCCGCGATCATCAGGAAGATGGCGGCCTCGTCCAGACGGCGCAGGACTGGCCGGGCGGCGCAGGGACGGGTCAGGTTGTAGATCGTCGAACAGGTCAGCATGGCGATCAGGCACAGGGCGTAGATCGCCGTGGCGAAGACTGCGCCGAAGCCGGCGTAGAAGGCCGACAGGATCGCCAGGGCGATGCCGCCGACGGCCGCCAGGGTCAGGCCGACGACATGGACCACCAGATCGGCTGTGTGTTCGGATCGCGACTGATAGTGCTCCTCCAGATCGATCTGATCCGGGGTGCATATGCGTCGGGCGTGGCGCTTGAGAAGAGTCAGCATCGTCCCACCTAAGTCGGCGTTGAGCCGATCGTTCCGAGGAATATGGGTCGCCGCCATGACTATCGCCTGAACGGCGAGGCCGGACGTGACGAAACCGCGCGGATGCGGCAGAAACGCCACGCAAGGTTTCGAGGAGCCTAAGGGGCGGTCGCCCTGTTGAGACTCCAGCAAGGATAAATTCATGAGCGCCGCCACCGAAGTCGTCATCGTTTCCGCCGCCCGCACGCCGGTCGGTTCTTTCCTGGGCGGACTGTCCAGCCTGCCGGCTTCGAAGCTGGGCGAGATCGCGATCAAGGCGGCGCTTGAGCGGGCAGGGGTTTCGCCGGCCGATGTCGACGAGGTCATCCTTGGGCATGTGCTGCAGGCCGCGGCCGGTCAGGGGCCCGCCAGACAGGCCTCGATGGGGGCGGGCATCCCGCAGGAAACCCCGGCCTGGAGCCTGAACCAGATCTGTGGCTCGGGCCTGCGGGCGGTGGCCCTGGGCTATCAGCAGATCGCCCTGGGCGATGCGAAGATCATCGTCGCAGGCGGTCAGGAGAGCATGAGCCAGGCGCCGCACGCCCAGCACCTGCGTACCGGCCACAAGATGGGGGACCTCGCCTTCACCGACACCATGATCAAGGATGGGCTGTGGGACGCCTTCAACGGCTATCACATGGGCCAGACGGCCGAGAACGTCGCCGAGACGTTCCAGATCAGCCGCGCCGCCCAGGATGAATTCGCCCTGGCCAGCCAGCACAAGGCCGAGGCGGCGCAGAAGGCGGGCAAGTTCGACGAGGAGATCGTTCCGGTCGTGATCCCCGGCCGCAAGGGCGACGTCACCGTCGACAAGGACGAATACATCCGTCACGGCGCGACCCTGGAATCCATGGAGAAGCTGAAGCCCGCCTTCAGCAAGGAAGGGTCGGTGACCGCGGCCAACGCCTCGGGCCTCAACGACGGCGCGGCGGCCCTGGTGCTGATGTCGGCCGATGAGGCGAAGGCGCGCGGGCTGGAGCCTCTGGCGACCATCCGCTCGTGGGCCTCGGCGGGCGTCGATCCGGCGATCATGGGCACGGGTCCGATCCCGGCCTCGAGGAAGGCGCTGGAGAAGGCGGGCTGGACCGTCGCCGATCTGGATCGCGTCGAGTCGAACGAGGCCTTCGCCGCCCAGAGCCTGTGCGTGCTGAAGGAGCTGGGGCTGGACCCGGCCAAGGTGAACGTCAACGGCGGCGCCGTCGCCATCGGCCACCCGATCGGGGCGTCCGGCGCGCGCATCCTGACGACCCTGCTGTACGAACTGAAGCGTTCGGGCGGCAAGAAGGGACTGGCGACGCTCTGCATCGGCGGCGGCATGGGCGTGGCCATGTGCGTGGAGCGGGTCTGACGGGTTTCCGGACTCCAAAACACCGTCCGAAGCGTCCGGAAGCGTGTGGGGCGCGACTCCAGAATAGACTCGACAGAGTCGACAGAGTCGCGCCGCTGGTTGGGGAGGTCCCGGACATCGGGACAGTGTGCGCCCGTTTTCAGGGGTGATTGATAAAAGGCGTTTCGTCAGGGCCGGGCGTTGAAATCGCAGGCGGATTCGGACGATCCGTTGATGGGTATGACCTGATTTCCTTCTCCCCTTGCGGGAGAAGGTGGCAGCCGAAGGCTGACGGATGAGGGGTCACGCCGGCGGCTGAAGTGATGACTTGCAAGACTCTTCGGCCAGAGCTCGGCGTGACCCCTTGTGTCTTTGCTTTCATTGTAGAGTGCGGATGCGGGCGGCTGTTCGCGCAGCCGCCCGCCGCGGCCTTGAACCTGTGTGCCCCTTGGCCCTTTGAGGCCGTGGGTGAGCCTGGGTCAGGCTGTGATCTTCCAAACCCGAACAGTTGCACGGGACCTGGATCCCGCACTGGCAAGGAAGGGTCGCAAGATGACA